>NZ_KN050809.1:0-348314 GCF_000746135.1 Bacillus sp. UNC322MFChir4.1 | reverse complement strand
GTATGGGAGGATTTCCAGGCATGGGTATGGGAGGATCTCCAGGCATGCAATAACTTTGATTTTTAATACATTATATCTGGATAGGCTACACTTAGGTGGATAGAAAAGGTAAGGTCTAGTAGATTACATTTCATATGAATTAGGAGAATTATGTTTAAGATGAAGCTTAAATAAGGCCCCAATCCATTTAGAAGATTGAGGCTTTTTGTTTTGTATGAATCCGACAGCTTCGAACCAGCGACCTAATAGCTGGTTCGAAGCTTTTATATATTTAACGTATTTCCGAAAGAAGTCCTCATCTTCAAGCACGTGACGGGCAAAAGCCCAGCGGTAAGGTGGGGATGAATTTCGGTTAGGCATCGCCTAACTGATTTGTAAGAACTGCCAATTATTCGTATGGTGTATACGTTCTATCTCTAATCTCTTCACTTGTTTATAAGATTTAGTAGGATTTTGTATATAGTGTCCATCTATATCTTGTACGTATACCATTTTTCCTGTAAATCCTGTCACAAATCCTACTTGTCCCAATACTTTCACTTTATCCCCTAAATAGATTCCATCTACATGCGGTGTATTTTTCTTGTTCCGTTTTGCACTTGTATTGAGAGAACATTATCGTTAAATTCATAATTATATTTTTTTAATTGCTAGGAAAGGTTTTACACGTACAGCTATAGACCATTATCACTTAAACCTTGAGTTTAGTTTATTACACAAGTACAGCAAGTGCCACAGGAAATTTCATGCTATATCCCTGAATATGATTTTTAGTTTAATACTGAAAAATGCTTAAATATTCAGAACAGAATAATTGTGTTCAATCCTTATTCTAAAGTGGTTCATTATTCGTATTTGTTCTTCAGTTAATCTCTCTTTATCCCAGTACATATGCATTAAGCTATATTCAAATATTTCCTTTAATTTAATAAATAGAGACAGTTGTTCTAACATCTCTGAAGATATATCATTTTCCTCTTGATATCCGTCGATTATCGCTTTCGTAATCGAACGCCCATAGTCAACTATGTTGCCATTTCCTACAAATGAATACTCCAACGCACTATAGATTGGAACGGCTAAATCAAATATATAATAATGCTTTTCACAATCTTGAAAATCAACCATTGTCAATTTCGAATCGCTATCTACTAATATGTTTTCTAACCATAAATCCCCGTGCAGTAAACCGTATGTAGAATGACATTTTGGTAAATTTTTTATTGTAGATAACACATTATGTGCCATTTCTCTAATAGTGCTTTCTTCTTTAGGGATATATTTATGAAAATGATATTCCTCATTATCATGCCAATCGTTTATATATTTAGTCGGCGTTAAACTTTCAAATTTCTTTGATAAACGATGTAATCTACCAATTTGCCGACCTAATTCTGTTAATACATTGGCATTCCATTGATTTTTTGGTAAGTGTACACCAGAAGCTTCATTATATAAAACAGTTAAAACGTCATTATCAAGTGTTATCTTTTCTACTAATTTACCGTTTAAGGAAGATATGCATAGCGGGACTCCAAATCCTTCATTATATAAAAAATTTGTATAGTTAACCTCTTCTAACTGTTCCTCATATGTTTTATAGTTCGTTATTCTAGCGAAGAAGTTACCTTGTTTGGCAATACACCGATACATTTCATTTGTTACTGGTTCTACTTTAATAAAATTCACTGAATATATTTCGTTAAGTAATTCAAGTATTTTTTGTTCCATATACGTTTTAATTCCTCCGATCTAATATAGATAATGACTTCCTTATAAAACACTGATTAAAGTTTCACTTTATAGTCCTTCCATAGAAATCCCCTTCAAAATAGCCTTTTTTTATGACTATTTTGAAAGGGATATATCATTATTTATTGAAATATATAGTTTTAATATTTTTTTCGTTCAAAAACTTCTCGATTTCCTTTTGTTTCCTACCATTAACTTTAGTAAAGCGCTTTGTAAATGAAAAATCTGTCTTTAACACGTTACCATTTTCCGAGAATTTCTTTATTTCCTGTTCCATTTCTGATAAAAGTGCTGTAGATGAGGAAATATAGTCATAGATTTCCTTTGAAGGTTTTTGATAATCATTAGGTATATTATTATTGCTAATAAAATCATGGAAATTCGCATCATTTTTTTTCGCTAGATCCATTAGTTTTTCTGATTTTTCTCGATCGGATTCAGTAAAATTCTCATCAGAAGTTGTTGAAGAAAGTGGAACGATGTTTTCAGTTAACGCATAACTATAATCCAAATAATTTTTAATACTTTGTTTCATTTCATCTTCATTAATATTTTCATTCTTTTTCTGAGAGTTGAATATATTTTCGGGAATTTCAATAGTAACATCTTTAATAGATTGTGCATTGCTTAATTTATCATATCGTGAATCATTTGCTTCATTAGATTGTGTATCGTGTGAACAAGCAGACATAAATGCAAAAGTTAGCGGTATTAATAAATATAAAGTATGTTTTTTCATTTTAATCTCCTTTTTGCCCAATTTAATTAATGCCTTTGTAAAATGGCTAAATTCCATTTCAAATACTTTACTAAAAGTGAGTATAAATGTTTTATTGCAAAGTAAGATACTCCACCAATTGTTAAACCAATGAGAAAACCTACAAATACACTATAAACATCAGAAGAATGGATTTGATGAAATCCTTTCATAAATCCTACTACGATTAAAAGGATAGGTGATACCATGAGTAATGGAGTGGCAATTATGAGCGCTATGAGAATTGGCGATAACAAGAGTAACAAGAAGAAGGCGATAATGATAAATATCAAGTTCAAAAAACTTAAGCTCATAACAGAAAATATTGCTGTTATAATATTTTTGAGGCTTCGTTTATTATCAGCATTGTTTATTACATATGTAACATTAAGTTCTGTAGCGATCGTTTTAGGATTTCCTAGATTTTTAGAAATTTCTTCTTCAGATTTCCCATCTTGTTTACCACTGATAAAATGAGTTTCATATTCTGAGATAATATCTTCTTTTTCTGAATTTGGCATATTCTTTAGGGAAGAGCTGAGTTTTTTTAAAAATTCACTTTTGTTCATTAAAATCACTTTCCTTTATAAAATGATTAATCACATCCGAGAATTTTAACCGTTCTTCTCAGTTTTCGGTTATAGAATAATATTCTCTTGTAGGTCCTTCACGAGATTCTTGAATATAAGTTAAGAGAACAACTATCATTAACGAATCTTCTTAGTAGAGGCAGAGAGAACCTTTAGATCTAGAAGTACGTTTAGCTAATGAATAACCATATGAATCATAAAGCTATTTGTTCTAACACACCTTTTTATACGGGATTTCTCATCAATAATAATTCCACTTAATGGATATTCAATTATTTCCAAATATACCATTAACTAGTGTATTTTGCAAGGTACTATATTATTGTCGATACTATGAATTGATGAGTACAATATTTAATTTCAATAAAATGTCGTAATTTATAGGGAGATATGGTGGTATATGTTTAGTGCTTGAACGAATATGCGAGCAAATAAATAAAAACCGCATCAAACGTTAATTTGACACGGTTTTTGTAGTTATGATCCTGGCTAAGATTTCAGTAATTATATAAACTTATTTCTATAATCTTCAAGTTCCTTATCTGTCATTACATATGAAGAGCTATCCCCTTGAATAAACTGCACCGCATTGAGTCCGATCATCTGAGTAGCGGCGGACGGCTGCCCATCCGGTAAAATAGGCGAAATGGACAAATCGGCAACCTTAAGATTTTTAATACCAAACACATTGAGGAATCCATCGACAACCCCTTTTTGAATCGTCCGAGGCACCAATCCCTGAACGCTGGAGAATGAGCGAGGAGAAAAATCCAGCTGAGAGGATGACACCTTTGCGGGCAAAATTTTTGTAGGAAACCCCGTCTTTGACATATTCTACCCCAACTGCAGTAGGGGTTCCATTTTTATCCACAAACAACACTTTGTTGACAGTTGATTTAGCTAAGATGACCAACTTTCTTCCCCCAACCCCAAATTCATCTGGAAAAAATTGATTCCCTTGGGTGACAATCTGGTCATTTAAATAGCCTGTTGCTGTTGAAGAACGGGCAAAGTTACCGGGGCTAATTTCTCTTTGAATATATTGCGTTCTAGAAAATGTACAATCCCTGATGCTGGTATTATAGTCATTAACAATTGGTGTCCCCAAAACAGTGTTTGTTGCTTGCACTAACGTATTGATCAAACTATTAGGGGGACAATTAGAAAAGAACTCAGATATATATGATTTTTCACCTATACTTTTTTCTATAATTACATTATTTTATACTATCCCCATATTCACGTTTATCGGAATACCATACTCTCTGTTAGTCGATTGGGCTACGAACAAAATCTTAAATAAGTGTTATTCTTCTAAAAAAGCATATTTGATTTAATTACTTATGTACTCAATGTTTGGAGTTATTTTATAGAGAGCGGGTTAATAGGGTATTCTCTCTACGGGATCCTACCAGCGATTGTATATTTCCATGTATTATTGCTATTAAGACGGAGCGGAAATAATTCAAGGATTGAGGAGTTATAAACACGATAGCTATCTACTGTAGGTTTAAAATAAAGTTGCATTGTTTATAAAAAAATCATATCGCTTTGCTCATTCTCGATTAAAGAATTTTAAATGAGTTTTAATTAAACTTTTTTCAAAATAAAATTGTTAAACAAATGTTGAGAAATATTAAATTTGAATTTCCATTAAATTCTATTCTTGCTATTATTATTTATAAGAATATTCAAAAAGGGAGGGGATGTCATGGACGTTCTAATAAAGGGGAATGAACAAATTTCAAAACTACTTAACGAATGGTACCAAGAAATACGTTCACGTAATATAGATAATGCCCATTGTTTAAAAGAAGAAATTAATTCTATCATTCACAATAACGAAGCAGACTCAAACTTGTTATTCTACTATCACCTTTTAGATTTTGGTTATAAATATTTAGTGGATAATTTAAGTATTTCAAAAAATAGCTTTGATAAAATTGAATCTTTTGATATTCCGACAGATAACTTTTTATCTTACTACTACCATTTTTATAAGGCTATTCATTCTAACGCAATCGGTAATTATAACCTTGCTAAAGAACATTATGATAAAGCAGAAATTTTACTTAAACACATTCCTAATGAACTTGAAAAAGCGGAATTTCATTATAACTTAGCAACATATCATTACCATATTTATCAAGCACTTTTGGCCATTAAACATGGTACAAAAGCTAGGGACATATTTTCTAAACATGAAAGCTATGAATTAAAGACAGCTTATTGTAATAATTTATTAGGATTAGCTTGTACGCATCTAAGAGAGTTTGAACTAGCTGAAGAATACTTTGTTACTGCAATGGATATATTCCAAAAGCAAAAGAATGAGAAAGCAATCTTACTAGTTCGGTATAATTTAGGCTTCATGTATGCGAGTCAGAATCTTTCTAGTTCGGCAATTCGATACCTTTCAGAAGTTGTTGAAAAGAAATCTCATCATTACAAAGCCATTTTTGTCAAAGCAAAGGAACATGTCAAGCTAGATGAAGAAGAAATTGCATCTCAACTCATTGAAAAAGGTTTAACTATCTGCAATGAATTAGGAAATCAAGAATATCAATACCGTTTTGCAATTCTAAGAGAAATAAATAAAAAAGTTACTGCCGAAAAATTAGAACAAGCTGTGTTAGCAGGAATGGACTACTTTAGAAACGAAAGATTATGGGAGTATGTTCAAGAATACATGGAAGCATTAGCAGTCCAATTTCATAGCGAAGGAAACTTTGAACAAGGAAGTAAATATTTCTACTTAAGTTATGAAGCGAAAAAAGAAATTTTTAAAAAGGAGGCGCTAAAGTGAAGAAAGTATTATTAGGAGTGCTATTGATTACACTTGTAACGATAGGCACACATACTTCAGTTAATACTCAAACAGCTATTAATATCATACAAGGATTAGCTGATGGTGATACAGGTTGATTTATTAAAAACATAGGACGCTTACCTATGCTTCGGTCTTAGGGGGGCGTTCTTTTTTATTTAATTTTATCCAAAAAAGGACTGAACAACGAAAATGTTTGATGGGCTAACAATAGAGACAATTGGCAAGTCGTTGGATGCACTTGAAAAATTTGGTCTAATCGGTTGTATACCTGAGAATTTTGTGGTTGAACGTGGAGAGTATCAAACAAATCCAAATACGTATTGGGTACATACAGATAAAAGTAGATTTACTTCCAAACCAATGAATTATCAGAAGCGTAAATTTATTCATGTTTCTCAATGTTTAGATGATAATACAACAGGGAGTCTATAGTATTAGATTGTAAATTAAAAAAGCGTCAGTTTAATTAACACTATTAAGCGTAGGTTAGAAATTTTCAAGGTAGGAAAATTTTAGATTTTGGATTAACCTTAAGCTAAAACATATATAACATAAACGAATATAGAGAAGCTTAATGCTAATCGAGCATTTAAACATAAAAACAATAAAATCTAATACTTATTGATTAATCTCTCCATTGTAAATGAGGGGCTAACTGAATAAAAGTACGATTTTATAAAAATATAAGAAAATAGTGAAATAACTACATACATTTGTTAAAAATATGCCACGTATGAAAATTAAGATTATCCCCTCAAATAACATATGTTGTAGGCATTTCAAAGGTTTCAGCAAGAAAGTACCTTAACTTCCTAAAGGATTTAGGAATACTTGAAGTCAAAGTCATCTATGGAACAATGGGACGGTCTGTATATCAGCATGAATATAACCAATATAAGGAACACCTAATAAAAAAGTAAGCAGTTTTTGAAACTGCTTACTTTTTTTATTTACAAAAATGGTTATTAAAATTTCATAAACTATGAAAACGCTCTCTTTCTGAATATGATAGACAGGTAACAAAGCAAAGGGAGATTAAAACATAGTACAAGATGCAAGAAAATTGGAACCACTTTCTCCGATTATTGGAATGATTGGTAAAATAACGGGTTCCTTTCGAGGTTATAAAAACTACTTTAGGAGGGTTAAAAATGCAAATTCCAATTAAGAAAACGCTTGATAAAATTCCGGGTGGTCTGATGGTTGTTCCACTTTTTTTAGGAGTATTAACGAACACATTTTTTCCGGAATTTTTAAAAATTGGAAGTTTTACAACGGCATTATTCAGTAAAGAAGCATCATCTACCATTTTGGCATGTTTTATGTTTTTAATTGGTTCACAAATTAATTTCAAATTAGCACCAAAGGCAATAAAAAAAGGCGCAATATTATTAACAGGAAAATTTATAATAGGTGCTGCTATAGGTTTAACTGTAGCAATGATTTTTGGGCCTGCCGGAGTACTAGGATTATCACCATTAGCCATCCTTGCAGCATTATTAAATGCTAATGGTGGATTATATGCATCTCTTGCTTCATCGTATGGTGACGAAACTGATGTAGGCGCATATGCTGTATTTTCTTTAAAAGATGGTCCATTTTTCACATTAGTTGCATTAGGTGCATCCGGCCTTGCCTCAATTCCTCTTCAAACACTTGTAGGAGTATTAATTCCAATAGTAATAGGAATGATTTTAGGAAATATTGATTCTGATATGAGAAAGTTCCTTGGAAGCAGTAAATTATTATTAATTCCATTCTTCTCATTCCCATTAGGTGCAGGAATGAATCTTTCAACTATTATAAAAGCGGGAGGTCCTGGCATATTACTAGGATTAGTAGCTGCATTCACTGGAATTGGAGCTTACGTACTTTTGAAGTTATTTAAGGAAAATCCTATCGTTGGTTTAGCAACAGGGTCAACTGCCGGAAATGCTGTAGCTACACCAGCTGTTGTTGCAGCAGCAGATCCAACCTTAGCTTCAATAGCACCAGGAGCTACTGCACAAGTTGCAGCAGCATGTGTAATATCTGCAATAGTCTGTCCGATTATTGTTAGTTATGCATTTAAAATGTCCGAAAAGAAAAAAGCTAAAAAATCAATTGCAGGGGCAGCATGACAATAAAGTAAAAATCTACTGTTATTCTGGCCATCATGCTGCTGAAGCTTTTAAGCCAATTCGAAAATAAAACAAGGAAGAGGCAGTCAGCGGTTTCACCGTCTACTTTGTTTAGTTACAAAAAAGGGTCATTAAGTTAAAAAAACTAGTGGGATAAGGAAAAATTTATTAACATGGTTGCAGTATTGTCGGAATAGCTATTTTAAGATAGAAGGAAGGAAACACCATGAATGTATCTGAGAATACTATTGAAGATGCTATGTGAAAACCTGAGTATAAAGAAATTAAGAGTGTAGGTATTTGGACAAAGAGTAATTCCTATGCATATTAAATAGTTAAATAAAATGCTTGTACTCCTGGTAATTGATCGAACTTTCGGTACTCCAGGCAGTGACAGGCATTTTTTCTGCCCCATTTCTGCCTCAAAAGTACTGTTTCATCCTTTTGGTTAAACTGTTGTACATTAGAAAACCCCTTGAAAATCAAGGGGTTTCGCTATGATCCCGACTGGGTTCGAACCAGCGACCTCCACCCTGTCAAGGTGGCGCTCTCCCTGCTGAGCTACGGGATCAGCTATATAAGTAGGTTTACTCGTTGTGAACCACTTAAAATAGTATTTGTTGGGTAAAATACTATAGTAGTTTAAGCTATAAGTCAACAATAATTAGGTGCGACCTCCACAGTTACCTTTTGAGTTACTACCTCTCAGGTATTACAAGGTGGTTAAACTAAGGGGGAATATTTATGAGCAGTTTACGTCTAGTAAAATCTAATGAATACAAAACAAATGAGCTTTACATCGATAGCTTGGAAGTTGCGGAGATGGAAAATGAATTAAAAAGTCAAACTCCTCAGTTTAAATTACCTACGACTTACAAGGATGCACTAATTGAGTTAGTTGCACAGATTGATGCTAAAGAGATGGGACTAAATAGTTAAAACCCTCACCTCGATGAGGTCAATTCTCCCACATTAGAGTTTCGAATAGTGGACATAGGAGGCAGCACAATAAAAAGGACAACCCCTACAGGTCATCCCTCTCACGTATTGATCTATATAGTGTTGCCCGGCTCATTCCAGTTATCTCAGCTATTTGATTAGCAGAGTATCCATTAGTTTCCCTATTGTCGTACAGCTCCAGAGCATGAGCTACTTTAGGGTTCTTACTCGTGTACTTCTTAACTCTTCCCTTGTAAGCACCACGTTCCTTAGCGAGTGCGACACCTTCCATAGTACGCTCATGGTTTATAGCTCTCTCAAACTCTGCCACACTGAGCAGGATACCTAGTAAGAGTTTACTGTTAGGAGTATTGTCAAACGTACCCATATTAGCTATAACAAGCGTTACACCTTTGGAGGTCAATTCCTCTATGAGTTGAATACCATCTTTTAAACTACGAGATATACGGTCTAGCTTAGTAACTACTAAGGTGTCTCCCTCAGTAATGGTATCCATAAGCTTCTGCAACTGAGGACGATCTGTTATGTTCTTACCACTTATCTTCTCATGGAATATCTTTGTAGCACCTCTGTCAGTTAACTCACGAGTTTGTACCTCCAGTGATTGTTCCTTTGTTGATACCCTAGCATAGCCGTATATGGTCATTATCCATCTCTCCTTTTTGATACACTCTATTGATACATCGTTAACTCAATAGTATCAACAACTACCTAGTTGTGTCAATAGAGGAAGGTCAAAAGATACACTATGTAGATACGAACACTTGAGAACGCAGCTAATAAGTCTGTCTCGTCAGATCATATATATGTCTTTGTTGACGAGATGGCCAGCTTAAATATTACAACCATAGGGGGGTGTTTCGCAGACGCATGTAGCCAAATATAGTAGAAACTACATGAGAAGTCGACCTCGGAGTATAGCACCTGGAGGCGGCTTATATTGACCGTTCTCACCAGGCACACCAAGGAGTTGAAACCTAATCAGCAATTTTTATAAAATTTATTCTCCAAAAGTCGGTCTTGTTAGCCGTTCTCGTTGGTCTCACATCAAATTAACCTTTTGAGATCATGATACTAAGTTTACACTCTCAAGGTAATACTCATTTGTAACACTATTGTAACTTGACTTTTTAGACTTATTACTGTATAATGAACTAAGAGAGAAATACTAATTAGGTTAAATTCGATAAAAAGAAATAAAAAAGAACTATCGAGATGGACTAATAGATATAGCTATCTCGGTAACGAGAAAGTAAACTATATAGTTAAATCTAAGAGTGCTACCTCATAAGGTATTTGAATTGATTTAAATACGAGAACGGACAATAGGGTTAACTTCACAAGTACATCTATCGGTTAACCGATAAGTAATAACCTGTGAGTTGAATACTAATAGATATCCGTCTCAGGTGTTTATATATTTCGATTGAGAAAGTAATTACATATGAGTTTTAAACTTAGAGTTGTACTGATGAGCAGGCTGATTAGCTTGCCTACTGAGTGCAGCTCTTTTTGTTGTTCTATTAGTTTATAATTCGTAAGTAAAGAAATACAAATACCTTATGAGCTGGGACTAATGGGTTGCTATAAAAGAAAAAGAAAAAAAGAGGGTAAAATCGGCTGAATACCTTGGGAGAGTAAGGTGGAATGTAGTTTTAATACCGCTCGTTTTTTTTCGCTACTTGAGACGGGACTAAGGGGGAATATTAATGAATAGTTTGCGATTGATTAAAACTGAGGAGTACAAAACTAACGAGCTTTACATTGATAGCTTAGAAGTTGCGGAGATGACTGGGAAGTTACACAAGGATTTATTAAGGTCTATTGAAGGATATATAGAAGTTTTAGGTCAAAGCGCAAAATTGCGCCCTGATAATTTCTTTGTAGAAAGTACTTATCAGGACTCTACAGGTAGAAAAAATAAGAGCTACCTTCTAACCCGTAAAGGTTGCGATATGGTAGCCAATAAGATGACAGGGGAGAGACACAATCATTTATTAAGGGATACTATCGAGGTATTAATCTAATATTACCCTAGTATCAAATTTTGGTAAATTAATCAAGTTATTCCTTTTTTGTTTTAGCACCTCTATAATTTTGGGGAGGTGATTTGAAGTGATTCCTTTGTTGGAATATAAAGACCAAATGAGTACTACTTTAGAAATTAATTTTGTTTTAGGTTCAGTGTACTTTTTTATCAAAGACAAGGTAGGAAGGAAGGTTCTCTTCGTATTCTCAGGAAGCCGAGCTCGTGAGTTTGTAAGAATCCTGAGTAGTAACGAACGAACTGAGGTATCAGACAATGGGGACGGTCTAATGTGTTTTCAACCTCTAAATAGTGGAGGGTTTGGTATAACCATAGCTTCAAAGGGTATATCTGTATCTTTTATAATAGATCGTCAGCCAACTGAGGAGTTAATTAATTGGTTTCAAATGGTACATAACTTGTAGTACGGCTTGTGTGCTAGTGGTGTACTCTTAATGTTCGAAGATAATATGTTGACTGGGAAAGATAAATACGGATTTGATGAGGAGAGCCAATAAGGTTCTCTTTTTTTGCATCCTCAGGTTAAATGGACGAGACTAAACAATTTGATATTTACATATCGAAGGGAAAAAAAGAGAGTTTTCTCTTTGGAGGTATACATCTACATTGTAAAGCGACGATGATGTTACACTTTCCGTATATCCTTTATGAGGGGCAAGTTTTTCCTTAATGTCACAGTTCTAATAAATACCTATTGAAGGGGATAAACTAGAGTTTTTCCTCAATGCAACGCTTAGTGTATATAGTATATGAAGGCGATTTTTTCCTCAATGTCACGAAACTTGTACGTTATTATTGAGGGCAAGTTTTTCCTTAATTTGATTAAATCTTGAGATAGGCAACTATTGGGAAGACGCTGAAGGGGTTCACCACCCGGAGTTTTGCTAATGGAAGTTACATCTCAATATAGCCTCCTGATGATACTACATAGTTACTGACATGGCTATGTAGTAATTTGGCCTGCTCAGTGTGGGGATACTGGGTAGGTTCTTTTTTAAATTAATAGTCAAGGAATAACTCGATAAATAAAAACTATAAGGGGAGATGGTTCAAAGTGAATAAGGAGTTCAACAATCAAGTTTTGAAGGAATTTGAAAATTATATGGAGTCTAATGGAGTGAAACTAACTTTTGTAGCTGTCAAATTAGGTCTATCTTCGACAACTCTATCGAGCTGGCGTAATGGCAATTTCTTCTTTAGTGTTCCAACTTTGAGATATATCCAGCGATATATCGGCACTCGAGGAGAAAACTAAATGGATAATCTACAAGCAGCTAAAAGAGAAGTAACCGAGGCAGGATATGAAATTTTGAGTGCAGCTCAGAAGGAAGCTCGTAAGAATTTTGCTAGACAGGAAGCTTACAATACTGCAAAAGTACTAGGTAGAGAGAAGAGATACATTCTAATGAAAAAAGACCACTATAACACAGTTAAGCTTCAATTAACATTGAGCCAGCACGGTATTTTAATGTACTTATTAACTTGCATGGAAATAAACAAAGAAGGAAAACTCTTCAAGAATAAAACTGATAGATTGTCAATGAGTGATGTATCAGAGTTAACTGAAAAGAGTGTAGCGCAAATAAGAAAAGTAATTACTGAACTGGAGAACTTAGGGATTGTAACCCGTGAGACGGAAGGACGTAATTCTTACTTGTCGATCTCAGAGGGTTTCTTTGTTTGTGGTTCAACTGGAAATAGAAAATATAATACGGTTAAAATCTACAAGCAACGCCTTAAAGAGGTTGTGAAAGAAGTAAGTTTAAATGCATTAGGATTCTTTGCTTTAATGCTCGGCAATTTCCACTGGAAAACGAACTTATTAGTTGAAAACCCCGAGGAGCAAGATACTGAGAAGTTGATCTTATGGAAAAGAAAAGACTTAGAGGAAGCATACGGAATATCTCGTCCTACTGTTAAAAAATGTATTACTGAACTAGCCAAAGCAAGAATGACCTTTGTAGTTATCACTATCGATGAAGCTATCTGTTTAGATCCTAAAATTACTAACAGACAAAAGAAAGAAGTTACTGTTGAGGAGCTACTTGACAATATCCAAAAGGCTTCTCTTTCTTCTGATAACTTTAAGAAGTAAACCCGCAGAGTTATCCATTTTTAAATGTAACACAAGATCCACTGAGAAGGCAAGCCCTCTAAAATATATTCCTCAGTATTCACAGGTTGAGTACTCACCTTGCCGAAAAGCTAAAGAAGACTAATACATTTCAGAAGCTCCCTTATAGGTAGAGCTCAGGAGGAAAACTATGGCAGATTTAATTCTAGGTCAACATCCACTATTGAAGAAGGAATTTGTAGATCGACGTATTAAGGATCTAGCAGGAAAGAAAATGATTGCTGATTTACTAATGACAAAGACTAGTGTAGATGCACTATCCGTTAAATTCTTTAAGGATGCTGATGCAGATGCTAATGGTCGTTATGCTTACGAGGAAGTACCTGAGGTAGGTGAAGGCGCAGGGTTTAAACGTATTGGTATTAGCGAGAAAGCACAACTCGCTTTAATTCGTAAGTATGGTTTAGAGAGTGCTATCTCATATGAGCAACAAAAATGGGGAACTAGCAGTTACTTTGAACGTGTGTTTAACAAGCTTGCTAACTCAGTTGCTAACATGGTGAACATTATGACTTATGATCGCATTCTAAACGATGCAAATATTAACCAACGTACTAAAGCGGGTACTGGTACAGATGTCTTCTGGACAGATGTAACTGCTGGGGTGTCTGCAAAAGGTAACACGACAAAAGGTGCTATTGCTATTCGTAGTGATTTATCAGCTGCTCAAGTAGAAGCTGGGAAGTTTGGCTATACACTGGACACGATGGTTGTTTCTCCAGCTACTTTTGGAGTTATCTCTAATAATAGTGACGCCTCCCCTGAGTACGTTAACCAAGATTTAAAACAACTGAGTGGCTACCGAGGTAGTTTCTTAGGTTTAGACTTAATTGTGGACGAGTCTTTCTCTGATAAGAATGTCTTGTTAGTGCAACGTGGAGTTATCGGAGATATTGCTGATGCAGTTCCATTCTCTACTAGCCAGTATAACCAAGATGAAGATATGACTACGATTGTGCGTGCTCTACGCTTCACTGAGTCTTATGTAACAGATCCTAAAGGTGTCTACCTATTAAAGAATATTGTAGCTTAGTAGAACTAAAGGGATACCGACTTGGTGTCCCTATTTATTTAAACCACAGAGGTGAAATAAATGAGTAAACAAACTATTGAAGCAGGAGTGCTTATTGAGTCGTTCTCGGTAGGTAATCCTACAGATGATCTCATAAAGAATGCTGAATTATTTAGCGCAGGTACACACAGAGGACGAAACTACACTAGCCGTGACCTGTTAGCTTTGGCTAGCTCGTTTGTGGCTGAGGAGCAAATACCATTACAACTTGACCACTCAGAGAGCGTTAAAGATACAGTAGGATACCTAGAGAGTGTATCTGTTGTAGGTGAAAAACTGATGGGGAAAATTCGTATCATCGAGAAAACTGTTAAAGAGAAGGTAGCTGAAGGGTTAGCTAAAAAGCTTTCAATCTCTTTTTACACTGACGAGAAGGGGAATCCTCAAAAGATTCGTGAGGTGAGCTTAGTGGCTTTCCCGCAGGTTAAGACTGCTCAGTTGTTTGCGGAGGAATATGAGCTGGTGAAACTCCAAGAATTTGCTGATGATTTGAAAAAACGAATGGCTAAGCTTGTAGACAATACGCCTTCTCGTGTGGACTTCAAACAAGTACCTCGAGTAGATGAGGATGATAAATTCTATAATAATTATCTAGTTGAGATGGGATTGAAGAAAGAAGATCCTGTAATGGATGCTAACGAGGTTGCATACCAACAGTACCTATCTACACTAGGGCTAGGACAAAAATACTAATAGAGGTGATTAATATGGCTAGACCACATAATTGCAATGGGGGTCCACGTACTCAAGAGGGGAAAGCGAAGGCAATGCAGAACTTAACTCCAGGTAATACTATCCACGGAATCTACTCTAAGAATTTCCGTGAAGAGTGGACTCAAGAGGAGAAGGACTTCTATAACAATACCTTAACATGGTACGAAGAGAATTATAACCTAGAGCCGGCTGATGAAATAGCTCTCGATCGTTTTCTTGTTAACTCCATTAAAGCTATGAGAGCGGACTCTGTAGGCATGGATTACGCTATTCAACAAAAGGTATCCTTGCGTAGCTTTGAAGAGGTAGCAATCCGCCAAGCTGAAACCTTAGGGATTAACCGTAAGTACCGCCTGAGCAAGCAAAACACAGAGAATCCAACTAATGTAGATCTAAATTACTTGTTTGATCTTGGGGAGGAGAGCTAATGAATAAATACCTTCACATTAAACTATCCTACAAATTTTCCTCTATCTCATCTAATACTTATGAGCAAAATCACTACATGGAAGTTTCTCCCGAGAAGGACATCTCCAGAGTTAAATTCGATACCCTGCTGATGCTTACTCAGTTATTCACTAAACTTGTGGAAATTGAATCTATCAATATAGATGAAATTAGCGAGTTGGAGTACTTAGCTGGTAGATCTGAAGAGGACGCTAACTTGCGTTTCCTCCAGCAGCAAACTGTAGAATAATACCTAAGGAGTGATGCTATCTGAAGTATTTTGTAGAGGTTTCATACTCTGTAAGAGGTGAGAAGTATCTAACTCAGTTTAATATTGAGACAGGCAAGACTCCGGGGCAACTCAGACAGACTTTGACAGATCATTATAACTCAGAGTTCAAATACACTATTGATGGCAAATTACTTGGGATAAACATTGAAGCTGGCTCTTAGGAGCTGGCTATTTTTGTGTACATACTAAAAAGAACCTACCTCGAAAGGTAAGCTCTTTGATATTACTTATTAAATTTAACTCCAGAATGGCTAGCCAAGTAACTCAGATTGTCAGCACTAAGTTGTTCGCCTTTAAAGTTGTAATCAATGTGTTCGACAATATTAGCTAGTACTCTCACTTTGTAGCTATCAAATTGAGTATCTCCATTTAACCAGCTCTCTAGCCATTGGCTTGAGATGATACTTACATATGATAACGCTGACAAGGTAATTCCATTAGATTTCATAACCTCTTTGATTGATTCTTTAGTAACCTTATTAGAATGCTCTAATTGTCTTGTATGGATGTTGCTTAATATATCATACTCCAGGTTATCTAGCGAGCAGTTTCTGTAATCATAATCCTTATGAGAGGGATAAAGACTTATTAACTCTTCGTCCTCGTCAGTTCTGCCTACGAAGTTATCCAGTACAAGTTGTGCTACAGAGAATTTAACGTATTTACCGTTAACAGGTAATCTAACAAAGGCATACGGTGAGATGATGTCATCTTGGTAAGAAACTTTTAGTAGCTTCCCAGTAGGTTGCTTATAGATATTACCTTCGGTAGTGATAGTATAAGTGTAATCTAGCCCCTCTATAGTTTTAATCTCCATGGCTTTAACTTCCTGAACGATTGATAAGTTTATCATTTAACATATCCCCTTTAGTTTTAATTATCGTTTATACATATATTGTGCTACTTTTTAAAATAGGACACACGATATATTTGAACTCCCCGAGGTGGTTAATTTGCGATCGGTACTACCTCAGTTAATTCATTTAGATTAAAACTAAGAGTTTTAGAGATTTTGCCAGCTCGTAAGATAACTACATACGTAAGACCTAGCTGGAATGTATCTACTTTGCAAACTTTATTAGTAATACGAGATAGTGAATCTTGGAAAGTTGAAACTAAAGTATCAATCTCCTCCATAGTGATATCTAATTTAGTTGGTTGAATAGTGTTTGTTGTCATAAATAATCTCTCCCTTTAGTTTTATTTGTTTACTATAGAGGTCGAACCTTTACGACTTATTCCATCTCGTGATACTATGAAGGAAGAGCCTTTAAAGGTTCGACTGATTTGTTTGGCCTTGTTCGGATACCGCCAAAGTATACACCGAGCAGGGCTATTTGTGTTTTTTGTAGTTTTAGGCTAGTCTGTTAACTTCTTGCCGGCATACATGCGAGTTAGCATTTTGTCGATCTTATTTGCTTTGTCTACTGTGTTAATTTTGTTTAGTTGGTTAAAAGCGGTATAAAACCTTTTTGCATCCTCGATAGTTTCCAACTCATAGAAGTCTTTGACTTTACCGTAAAACTTCTGCTGCTTACTTTCCAATTGCTTTTGCTCACCTCGTTTCCTTAGTGGCTTAATTACATCTTATTAAAAAGTTCTAGAACCGTCAATAGATATTTAAAACTTTTTGGGAATTTATTTTCATGAGTACGGTCAAAACAGTAAAACTTCATTAGACGTACATATTAGTCTCGTGTACGAGCTTTATTCTGATTATGTACAAACACATAGGATAATGAGATAGAAACCATTATAGGGGAATCTGAGTGGTTATTTTCTCTTATATGGCAATTCAACAGGTATCCTAACTGGAACACCCCGTTCTTATAGGTACAAGTAGGATAGGATAAGCTAGATTGCTATGCTCGATAGTTTACCACCATTAGCATGTAATCAAGAATATACCAGATAGCAACACCTCAATAGTTAAAGCTGAGAAGGACAGAAACCAGATAAGAGGGATTATTACTTATCAGTAATAACAGTATGTGGCTCTCCTCAGGTTAACCTTGTAAGAAATTGAATAACTTACATTTTAGTTTTCTTTGCTCAACAGACATCATCTTTGCGAGAACACCAAACAAGTAACCTTTGAAGTCTTTTCTAATTTTGTTCATCTTTAGAGCAAACACAGATTGTTTAAATGCTTGTATAGCTATCTCAGTGTAATTTGTTAGGCTTTGAGCGTGTTTCCTGTGAGCTAGCAGGACTTTCCCCCACAGTGAATAAACCTCTTTGGCTGATCCAATAAAAGGTTTAACTGCATTGATAAACTCAGTTGGAATATGTGAGTTGTCTAAATAAGATACATCTAGCTCATTGATACCAACTGGCTCGCTATTACGTATATTTAATTCTTTAGAGCTTTTAGCTTTAAATGTAATGGCTTCATTTTCGTGAGATGACTCCTCAGGTTGCTCAGGAGTAGGCTCAACAGCTTCCTTGCAAGATGACAACTCATGGTGACTCTCAAAAGGATTAATGACACAGATAAACGCTGAATAGCCACCTTTAACAGGTTTAAACTGTTCAACACGAGTAACAATACCTAACTCGCTGAAACGTTTGAGGGCACGCTGAACAGTACGTTTAGAGTATCCTGTTAGATCTGCTAACGTGTTGTTTTTGAGGTAGCTAACTCCAGGGGATTTACATGAGTAATTTGACAGCTTTAATAGTATTACTCGTTCGCTTTCCTTTAAATCGTATCTCTTAAGATATAAATCTATAGATTCGTCCATCTCAGCTACATTATTGAATGATTGGTACTTTCGTAGTTCCTTCATTATTCTTCCTCCTATGTAAGAAGGAACAACTCTTGAGCTAGTACCACTGAGCATGATACAATAGCAAACAAGAAAGCTCCTTCAGAGTTTTCTCCTATAGAGAGCCCTTTCCGGTCGCCAAACTAGGAGGGCTCTCTTTTATTTGTTTTAAATCTCAAGTGAATTAAGTGGATTAAACTTCTCGTTTTGCTCTCTTAAGGCTGTTCCCCAAAGAGATAAATACCTTTCGGTCATTCTAAGGTTTGAGTGTCTGAGGAGCTTCTGCAAAGTAAATACGTCCATTCCTTGCATAATGCACCTATGAGCAAAACTATGTCGGAAAGTATGGCAACTTAAACGGACGTCTTTGAAGTTCATCACATTAGACAACCTTTTAAAGATCAGCTTTACTGCATTAGGTGTAAGTTGCTTTCCTTCTCTAGAGGTGAACAAATACTGAGGTAAACTCCCCAGCTCACTCTCTACAAATATTCTCCATTCGCATATCTCCTTTGTTAGCTTGTCCGTGATAGGTATACTTTGTTGTTTCCTAGCTTTACCGAATAGGGTTGCTGTTTGGTTTACTAGATCAATATCCTTCCACTGTAAATTCACGAGCTCGCCTAGACGGATTCCCGTACTCAGCAGCAGCACAATAATAGCGTGATCTCTGTAGCCGAAGAATGATTTATCTCTGGTTTTTAACCTACGGTAATACCTGAGCATTTGCTGAATGTGATAATCTGTGAATACTTCTATCTTGGTATCCTCTTTGGCAGGTTTGAGCTTTCTTACTGGGTTGTCTTTATATTCAATAACCTCCTCGTTCTGCCAGTAGTTAAAGAATATCCTCAAGTGGTGTAACTTTGAGTTGCAAGTGACTACACCGTTACCTCTCGTGTTCTTGCAGTATCTGAGGTAGGACTTTACAGTCGCCTCTCGGATGGCTCTTAAGTCGATTATTTCCTGCTCAGAACAAAAGTTACGGAACTCATTTAAAGTAGCCATGTAAACCTCGATTGTCCTATGAGATAGGTTGTTGTATTCTTTTTCCTCCTGGAACTCCTTCATGGCAAAACGTAATAGCATAACTCATCGATCCTTTCTATGTAGTTGCACACAAAAAAAGAGGACTACCTGAGCCAACCTACATAGGTCGACTTTAAGTAGTCCTCTTTACGAGTTAGGAGTTTATATAGAACTCCCACAGTTTCAGCTTTTGGATATAGCCTCTCAAGTATTGATACCATTGAGTTAGTAGACTATACAATTTAAGAACCCACAAAGACAAAACTGTCAAGGTGGCGCTCTCCCTGCTGAGCTACGGGATCATGATGAAATAATGATGGATAAACATCGTTGTTATTTTATGGTTTCTATTATAAATGAAATGATAGGAACTCTACAAGACTTTTTATTTATAATATTACAAATAATAACTAGAATGGTGTTATTTTTCATTTTCTATCAATATATGTGCTCTTCATGATAATGTAGGAAAAGTTATATTCAGAAAATTGTGATGTGATGAGAGAAATGAGAGATTGATGTATAGGGGGAGCATCATGTTTAAAAAGGGTATTGTGTTTGTTGCTTGAGGTCTTGTTTTAGTAGGAGTAATATTTGGTGGCTTCCAGTTGTTTTATTCCGCATTAACGGGTAGTAATACTCCCACCTCAAGATTCAGAGAAAAGCGAGGAAGTTAAGTGGGAGATAAACTGCCCGTAAAAGCCCGATTGGTTCAACTAATAATCAGTGGGGGATGAAGAAAACCTCCACTGATTAAAGTTTCACTTTATAAGACGGATCAACAAGAAAGTAAGGTTGTGAAAGCTGAACAAGTAAAAGAAGAGGATCTTCCAAAGAGTGTTCCGTAAAAAATAACAGCGATACATAGTGATTTAAATAATATAACGGGCTGGGAGAAGTATGAGGAATATGAAGATGTGAATAGCCCATTATGGAAGGAGTCTAGAAGTTTTTTTGAATTAATTGCGGTTACGTTGAAGGAAGCTGCTTCTTTGTCTGAGGGTGGATTGAAAGATGGCTTGGAACGAGTTGGGAAGTTACATGATATTGCAGTGAAACATCATGATACGCAAGCTTTAAGATATGCGCATCGCATTGTCCACGACCTTGATATTAAATTGAACTACGCCCACCTAAAATCCTAACGAATTTTTGAGGAAGGGGGATTCCCCAAAGGGACAACTAAGACAAAATGCTTAGTAGACCATACCCATTCAACAAGGTATGGTTTTTCTGCCTTCAAACTTAGACAAGCCTTTTACTTCCAAGTCGGTAAGAGCCCCTGGAGGAAAAAGTTCATTCGCAGAACGAATCTTGTTATGGTTCGAAAGCACCATCTGATAGAATGTGTGAACACGCAAATCAGACAGGATGCCAGACAGCCACTTCCATTGCGCCCAATGATGCAGACCTACCATCTTCTCCGGTAATAGGGAATACAAAATTGGTGGAAGTTTTTCTTTAAACCCCATTGCTCTTCTAGCAATGACATAAGAAGCTGCTTGGTGAATGCTGATACCAAAACGTTTCATATATTTGATTTTACCAATTTGGGAAGTGTACGCTGGATTTACCTCAAATACCGCGACCCCCATCTTCTCAGCACGGCTTTTTATAGCTGAAATCATCTTTTTATAAGCAAACATGCTCATCATCATATTTACTTTTTTGTTGCCATAAGGGTTCTTAACCTTTGCTTTTGTTGTGTTTAATTTTTCTACAACAATCGGTTTGTTTGCTTTTACAGCAATATCAACTAACGCAATGGCTTCCGCTTCAATCATTTTCGTAATTTGTTCTGATGTTTTCCTTAACATATCAAAGGATAATACACCCGTTTGTATTAATTGTCCTTGTTTATTGATGTTTGACCAAGCAAAGTGGTCAAAATTACAGTCTACTCCAATGACACCATCGGATTTGCTGAAGTTCTTATTTTGGTTCTCTTCAATATCTATTAAACATTTAAAAATGTAGTAATCCCCGTGGTCTTCAATTGCCCAACTGATTGGTTTTCCTGCATTCTTTTTATCTTTGCAATTCCATTGGTTTTGAACAGCTGCATTCACTTGTTCTTGTCCATACGGAAATGCAAGGTTCGGAATTTCAACTGTAACGCCGTTTGGGGTTGTAAAGTGTAAAGATTGTGATTCTGTATTGTATGTAAATACAAAGTTTCCTGATTTCGCGTCTTTTCGACCTGAAATCATCATTTGATTGTAACGAGCCTTTTCAAAATCCTGAGTCCAAAGTGTATGATTTTGAACATAGGTATCTACCGTATGTTGTGCTTTAAATAGTTTTTTACTCCCAAATACAACAGAAGAAACGTTGTTTTTTAAACTATGAAGTAGTTTTTGTAGTCTATCCAACCGAAATGCAAGGTTACCTAAACGAGAACGAAGTGTTTGAATACGTACATCTAAATATTCATGCTCAAATTGATAGGCATGATAGTAAATATCTGTTTTCTCTTTAAATTGCACAATAAAATATTGTCCCCTTTGTTGTTCTTTGGACGTTTTATTGAACGTTGGCTTTCCTTTGATAAACGACGTTTTTATTTTATTCAGCACTGTCAAATCTGACTTAGTTTTCTTCATCTTCTTTTTTACAGCTTTCATTTGTTCATTTTTATTTTCGATATACAATTTTTTTAATTCTGTCTGAGAAGAAAACAGTGCATTGGCTTCCTGCACAGCACTATTTGCATAATAATCATTTAGACTAAATCGTGATTTTACAGTAATCTGTATACTATCAGAACGTCTGGAAGTGCCAGAACGTTTTTCTAACACTTGCGTTTGAAAAGCGAAATGCTTCGCACGGTTAAATACGAAAAGAGCATGTTCAATCGCTTCAACATATTTCGGATTCAGTGCATTCTTATAAATACGAATTGAAAAATATGCTTTTTTCATTGGACACACTCCTTTCTTGTTTTGTATACACAAAGTATATCAAATAAGAACGTACGTTTCTATCTGTATACTAAAAAAACGCTTCATCCATCACCTACCATTGCACGCTTGAGGTGGGGGGCTTCTCGCCAGATATGATAAATGCGATATGGATACAAAGTCACTCTCTTTTTCTCTTAAATAGAAAGAAGTTTTTCGTTTATATAGTAGTTTTTAGGGCATATGAAGAGTTCATTTTTTACCATTCTATTAATATTATATACAGAGGAATAAATGATTTATTTCTAAATATATATATGAATGAAGGGGCGGAAATGGTAAGAAAAAATTTTAAAATGTTTGTGCCGAGATATAGAACAATTGCTATTAATGGAGCAGTTCTTGATGTAAATGTGTCTCATGATGAATTTGCAGATGAGTTTTTACAGTGGATTGTATCAAAGGGTTGGTTATTTATTGGGGTAACGGATGAGATAATGGAAGAGGACGTTAATAAGAGATTTAGAGATCTCTTAAGTGATGAGGAAGATAAGGAGGAATGATTCCTCCTTATTTTGCTATATTGATATGATGTATTTTTTTGTAAAATTATGATATACTGAAAAACGGTGAATAAAGAGTATCGTGTTCCATTTTGATTTCGATAATTAATTAACGTATATATAGAGAGTTAAGAAAAGGGAGAATTGTATGTTGAATTTCAAGAAAATTTCGGCTTTGGTTATTGCGAGCTGTTTATTTTTGCTTGCTCCTGTTAAGTTGTATGCCGAAAATGTACCAACGCCGGAAGTATTCGGGCAGTTTGCGGTTACAATGGATGCGAAAACAGGTGATGTTTTGTATGACAAAAATGCACATCAGCGTGCTTTTCCGGCTAGTATGACGAAAGTGTTAACGAGTATTTTGTTAGTGGAGCATGTACAACCTGGGGAGCAGATTACTTTTTCTCAAAAAGCTCTTGAACAAGAGAAAAGTAATTATCAAATTGAACTTCAGGCTGGGGAAACGGTAGATCGTGATACGGCACTTATGATTTTAATGGTGTTAAGTGCAAATGATGTAGCATATGCGATTGCGGAGCATGTGGCAGGAAGTCCAGAAAATTTTGCGAAGATGATGAATGAGAAGGCAGTGCAGTTAGGGGCAAAGGATAGTCATTTTGTTACGCCAAATGGTCTTCATGATCCGAATCATTATACAACGGCGTATGATATGGCAATGATTACAAGAGGTGCGATGAAGCATCCAGAAATTATGAAGGCTATGAATACGAAGCGAACAAATGTTACAACGTCAAGACAAACTGCTTCTATTTTTAATAAAGGACAATATTTTGAAAATCCGTTTTGCATTGGCGGGAAAACAGGTTTTACAAATGAAGCGCGTAATACGCTTGTCCAAATGAATGAGAAAGATGGAAATCGTATTGTGAATGTCGTAATGGCTTCACAAAAACCTGAAATTTATGAGGATATGAGAAAGCTTGCTGATTATGGATTTTCGCAATTTGCAAAGCAGCAAGTGTTAGATAAAAACAATTGGACAAAGGAAATGCTTTACTTGAATAAATCAGTAGATGGTGAGCTTGAGCGAAGTGTTGATCTTGTAATGAAACAAGGTGAAGCGAAAAATGTACAAGCTGTTTTTAAAGAAAAGCATGTTGATGAGGTACATTTATATAAAACGGGTCTTCGCCGCGGTGATGTGATTGGGACTGTCGATCTTAAGAAAAATGATCAAACGATAGAAAGTATTAACGTTCTTTCAAAAGCAGATGTTGTGTTTGAGAAGCCGGAAGAGAATAGTATAACAAAATCAACTTTTTCGTATGAGTTAATAGCTGGTATTAGTGCAGCTGTTCTTATTATCTTTAGTATCGGAGTATTTCTTTGGAATCGTAAAAGACAGAAGATGTTGTCGCGATGAAAATAGGCAAATGTATTTTGCCTATTTTTTATTGTGTTTTTTGAATATTCATTATAATATAATTGTGAGTTCTGTAAAAAGAATACCGAATAGGAATGTTTTTTGCGATTTACTTATATAAAGGCGAAATAAATGAGAGGAAGGAAACAGATGAAGTTTGTATGGAAAGTAATGAGTAATATCATTTCTTTTGTTTTGTTTATGATTATGGTTAGTTTAGCGTTTGTTGTTATTTCGTCAAAGGCGAGTGGCGGCGATCCAACGGTGATGGGATACCAATTCAAAGCGGTATTATCAGGATCAATGGAACCTACGTTTTTAACAGGGTCTGTTATTGCGATTGAACCAACGAAAGATGGTTCAAAGTATAAAAAAGGTGATGTTATTACGTTTAAAGAGAAAGATAATAAGATTGTGACTCACCGCATTATTGATGTGAAAGATGTAAATGGAAAAGTGGCTTATGAAACAAAAGGGGACAATAATAATGGTCCTGATTTAAAGCCGGTTCTTGCTGAAAATGTAATTGGAAAATATGCAGATATTACTGTTCCTTATGTGGGATATTTGTTGGGGTATGCGAATTCAAAAGCAGGAGCTGCCTTACTTTTAATTATTCCAGGTATATGTTTACTTGGGTATTCAGCAGTTTCTATTTTTAGTGCAATTCGTAGCATTGATAATGAAAAGAAAAATAAATCTGCAGATGTAGGAGGATCTGTGTAACTATAATATTTTTGTAAAGTATGGTACTTGTGTTTAATAAGTACCATTTTTTCTTTATTCACGGTTCTTCACCATAACTTGGGGTTGTTTTTTGAAAATGAATCATTTTTAATACACAGAACGGAGAATGGCGACTCCTGCCGGAATAGCGAGGAAAGTGAGACCCCGCAGGCTTGTCGAGGGAGGCTGGCTCTCGCCCGCGGAAAGCGTCCACTCGGAGTGGAGTGTACATCTATCTATATGTCACCCCCGTTTTTTGGTGATAAACCTTATTTAATTAGTACAGACAATTTTTTACATATAATGTAAAAATAAGTCGTGGATCTGTCGTTTTTTGTATCTTAAATTGTCTTTCATTTTATTTTTAAGTTCACTATAATGTAAATGTAAGGTTCTTAATAAAGAATTACAATGCACGTGACAGGAGAGGGTATCATGAACAAAGTATCCAGGAGATTTAAAAATACACTCGTATTAACGTGTATGTGTTCTATCTCTTTTTATATGGGAGCAACAGCTATAGGAACTACAGAAGCTAAGTTTTTGAATGAAAAAAAGGTAGAGTCTGTCGTTTCAGCTGCGATCGTATTTCCAAAAACAGTTGAAAATAGTGTAAAAGAAGCACAGTTAAAAGAATTAGAGATTTTAAAAATATATCAAAATATGATGCAAGACGCGCAGAAAAGTACATCTGTAGAACAAATTGAGAAAGTTTTGGTGAATTGGCAACAACAGCGTGAAAAACTTGTACAAGATCAACAAGAGTTACAAAAAAT
Source organism: Bacillus sp. UNC322MFChir4.1 (assembly GCF_000746135.1). Classification (NCBI taxonomy): domain Bacteria; kingdom Bacillati; phylum Bacillota; class Bacilli; order Caryophanales; family Bacillaceae; genus Bacillus; species Bacillus sp. UNC322MFChir4.1. Next base: position 322,453 of record NZ_KN050809.1, on the reverse strand, counting down.
ATATACAGAGATTGAAGGATATTATAATCAAGTATCTGAAACTGTAAAAGCTGACAATACGAAGGCAAGTCAAGATGTATTTGCATACGTACAAAACGGCTTTACAAATATTAAAGCAATAAAAAATAATATTGAACAACAAGTAAGTATACAAAAAATAGATGAGATGAATGAAGTATTACAAAAGAAAATTGATGAAGAAAAGAAACAAAAGGAAGAACAGGCGAAGCAAAAACAACAAGAAGAACAAGTGAAGCAAAAACAACAAGAAGAACAGGTGAAATCATAAACAGCAAAGCGGAGACAATACATTTCTAATCAACCAGAAAAACATTATGAAAAGGATTTATTATCTGAGGTTATACCTTCTACAACTGTAGAGGTTAACATAAAAAATAATGTGTTTTTAGGGGGAATATGGAATGGGATTTAAGAAAAAATTAGGTATGGGAGTAGCGTCAGCAACATTAGGATTATCTTTAATTGGTGGAGGAACATTTGCGTATTTTAGCGATAAAGAGGTTTCAAATAATACATTTGCAGCAGGTACTTTAGACCTTGCTGTAGATCCGACAAAAATTATTGATGTTGATAATATTAAGCCTGGGGATAAGATGACACGTGATTTTAAACTTATTAATAATGGTAGTTTAGATATCAAAACTGTTAAATTATTAACGGACTATAAAGTAATAGATGCAAAAGGTAATAATACAGAAGACTTTGGAAAACATATTCGTGTAAACTTCTTCTGGAATTGGGATAAGCTTAGCGAGCCGATTTTCTCAACAACATTAGCAGATTTAAAAGGAATGTCACCAGATGCAGTTCAAGAAAGTATTTTTGGTAGCTGGTTTGCAGAAAAAGGCGGTTTAAAGCATGGTGATTCAGACTATCTATGGGTACAATATGAATTTGTAGATAATAGTAAAGATCAAAACCAATTCCAAGGGGATAAACTTGAATTGAAATGGACGTTCGAAGCAGAACAAACTGAGGGAGAAGAAAGATAATTTTTTTCTAAAAGGTGGGATAGTCCCACCTTTTTCTATATAGGGTTTTTCTAACATATTTTTGCTTATATGAGGGATGTGTATGAACCGCGAAAAACTTTGGTATGTTTTGATCACTTATTGTGTTATTGTGCTGTTTGTTGGAATTTGTATGGATATGGAGAAAATACAGGCGAAGGAACGTCAGGAAATTGATTTAAGTTTGACACCTAATGAAATGTTATTTGATGTGGTGGACATGAAACCAGGAGATTGGAAGAAAAGGAGTATTCATGTTAGCAATAAACAGGGTGAGGACTTCTCTTACTTTTTAAATTCAGAATTTAATGAAGGTTCAGTTAAATTATATAATGCGCTGCAGCTAGAGATTAGGGCTTCGGACCAATTGTTATATAAAGGAAGTTTGAGTGGGTTTACAAAAAAAGAAAAACGTATATTGGGAAAAGGGAAAAACGAAGAGTTACAATGTATAGTTCGATTCCCTGAAGAATTGGGAAATGATTATCAAGGTTTAAAGGTAAATATGAAATTTGTTTTCTATGCAGAAGATTCGCGCGATATAGTAGAAAAAACAGATAGTGGAAAGAATGATATATCGAATAGAAACGAAGGCAATGGTAATACTGATAGGACTTTAGATCACTCGTATGTAAAACAAAATAAATTACCTAGTACTGGGAGTTTGTATGGAGATATAATGTTAATTTTATTGGGAAGTGGATTGATTATAGTTGCAATATTATTATGGCGAAAAAGAATTAGAGAGTAAAGTAATGGTAACCTAAGGTAGTTCTTCTTGTTAGAAGAAGGAGCTACCTTAGGTTATTTTACGTAACCTGTGTGGTTTTACCTATGAGGAAAGAAGTAAGTTTATTGAGAGATCCATAAATAGAGATATGAGAATGGGATACTAGCAATTGTTTTCCACATCTATTTGAATTGTGATAGAATACAATGTTGTTGAACTCTTTAAGTTTTACAGAATGAATTTTCTTTATTTTTTGACTATTCTAGATAAAAGGGGAGAAAAAATTAGAAAAATAGCGAAAAATAGAATATTGATAAATTAAACGATGAAAAAAGTGGGAATATCTTAATATTTGACACTTTTCTAATACGCCCTTGTTCTTTATAATGAATTCAAAGGGCTTATGAAAGAACATACATAGAGATAATAGGAAGTAGACTGGCACGATTACGTTAAAATGAAGCAATTATTTTATTAGTTACATCTCTTATTTATATAAGAGCTAACAATAAAAAGAGAATTGGGGGAATTTAGAATGGGTCTTAAGAAAAAGTTAGGCATGGGAGTAGCATCAGCAGCATTAGGGTTATCTTTAATCGGTGGAGGAACGTTTGCATTCTTTAGCGATAAAGAAGTATCCAACAATACGTTTGCAGCGGGTACATTAGACCTTGAGCTTAATCCAAAAACAATCGTTGATATCGACAACTTAAAACCAGGCGATTCAGTGAAAAAAGAATTTTTATTAAAAAATAATGGTTCATTAGCAATCAAAGATGTAAAGCTAGCAACTAAATATTCAGTAACTGATAGCAAAGGCGACAATAATGGTGAAGATTTTGGTAAGCACATTAAAGTAAAGTTTATCTGGAACTGGGATAAACAAAGCGAGCCAGTTTATGAAACAACATTAGCTGACCTGCAAAAAGCAGATCCAGATGTAGTTGCAAAAGATGTATTTGCTCCTGAATGGGCTGAAGAAGGCGGCTTAAAAGCTGGTTCAGAGGATTATCTATGGGTGCAATTCGTTTTCGAAGATAATGGACAAGACCAAAATATCTTCCAAGGCGACAAATTGAATTTAGAATGGACGTTCAATGCTTCACAAACTGAAGGTGAAGAGAAATAAATAATGTAATAAAAGCGGAAGGCTTCCTTCCGCTTTTTATTATATATAAATACATTTTGGTTTTCTAACATATAGGTCACGGCTATGCATAACAAAACATGACCTACTCTCGCTTTGTTTTCACATTTCCTGTGACAGAAAGTGTCCCTGACCGCTCCAAGCATGGCCAGACGCTCTCAAGCATCTAAAAAAAGTGTTTTTTCAAGTTGTATTTATATATAAAGAAAAAGAGCACCTTCACAGAAAGCACTCTTCCAGCATCATTTTTTGTCTCCACGTATTAAACTCTACTTTATTAATATTTTCTAAAATAATCATTTTATCCATATATATAATCATATAGAAAATACGTAATTTTTCAAAAGTATTACAAATTTAGAGAATATATTGCAAATTCATGCAATTTTCTTTATTATCTAAATATTAGTACATATTTTGGTTTGGGGAGGAATAGGGATGAAGAAAAAGCCTTTTAAAGTGCTGTCTACGCTTGCGGCGACAGCTGTGCTTAGTTGCACATTTGGATTTGGTAGTCAATCTGTTTATGCAGCAACGCCGTCTAATGTAGGAGCTTTAACGCCAATCGACGATCATTTAATTCCAGAGGATCGTTTAGCAGATGCGCTCAAGAAACGCGGTGTAATTAGTGAGTCTGCATCGAAAGAAGACACATTAAAAGCTGTTGAAAAATACGTAGAGAAGAAAAAAGGCGAAAATGCGGGGAAAGAACCAGCAGCGGGGGATAGTGTCTCGAGAGAAGCTTCTGACTTTTTGAAAAAAGTGAAAGATGCAAAAGCAGATGCGAAAGAAAAAGCAGGTCAACCAACTGGAGGACCTGCAGCTGGAGAAGCTCCGGTTAAAGGTGGACTAAACGGAAAAGTACCAACTTCTTCAGCGAAGCAAAAACAATATAATGGTGATGTTCGCAAAGATAAAGTTCTTGTATTACTAGTTGAATATGCTGACTTTAAGCATAACAATATTGATCAAGAACCGGGTTATATGTATTCAAACGATTTTAATCAAGAACATTATCAAAAAATGCTGTTTGGTGATGAGCAGTTTACACTCTTTGATGGTTCGAAAATTCCAACATTTAAACAATATTATGAAGAGCAATCAGGTGGCAGTTATACAGTTGATGGAAAAGTAACAAAGTGGTTAACAGTTCCAGGTAAAGCAGCGGATTATGGTGCAGATGCTGGCGATGGCGGTCATGATAATAAAGGACCAAAAGGACCTCGTGATCTTGTAAAAGATGCATTAAAAGCAGCTGTAGATAGCGGTATGGATTTATCTGAATTTGACCAATTTGATCAATATGACATAAATGAAGATGGAAATAGAAATGAGCCAGATGGTATTATTGATCATTTAATGATTCTTCATGCTGGAGTTGGGCAAGAAGCAGGCGGTGGTAAATTAGGTGATGACGCAATTTGGTCACATCGCTGGAATCTTGGGAAAGTACATCCAATTGATGGAACAAAAGCAAAGGTGAATAACTGGGGCGGTAAAATGGCTGCATACGACTATACAGTTGAGCCAGAAGACGGAGCAGTCGGCGTATTCGCACATGAATATGGTCATGATCTAGGTCTTCCAGATGAGTATGATACGAAGTATTCTGGTGCAGGTGAGCCAATTCAATCTTGGTCTATTATGAGTGGCGGTAGCTGGGCAGGTAACATTGCAGGAACAACACCGACAAGTTTCTCACCGCAAAATAAAGAGTTCTTCCAAAAAACAATTGGTGGGAATTGGGCAAATATTGTTGAAGTCGATTATGATAAGTTAAATAAAGGTATTGGTTATGCAACATTCTTAGATCAAAGTGTAACGAAATCAGCTCGTCCTGGTATGATTCGTGTTAACTTACCAGACAAAGATGTAAAAGGTATTCAGCCTGCATTTGGTAAGAAATATTACTATAGTACAAAAGGCGATGATCTTCATACGACATTAGAAACGCCAGTATTTGATTTAACAAAAGCAACAAATGCGAAGTTTGATTACAAATCATTGTATGAAATTGAAACAGGCTATGACTTCCTTGAAGTACATGCGGTGGCAGAAGATGGCAAGAAAACGTTAGTGGATCGAATTGGTGAAAAAAATGTGAAAAATGGTATGGACACAACAGATGGTAAATGGGTAGATAAGTCATATGACTTAAGCCAATTTAAAGGTCAAAAAGTAAAATTAGTATTCGAATACATTACAGATGGTGGTTTAGCACCAAATGGATTTACTCTTGATAATGCTGCATTAACTGTCGATGGAAATGTTGTGTTCTCTGATGATGCAGAAGGCGAAGCAAAATTAAAATTAAACGGTTTCGTTGTAGCAGACGGTTTTGATAAGAAGAAAAATAACTACTATTTAGAGTGGAGAAACTACGCTGGTGCAGATGAAGCATTAAAACATGGTCGTGGTCCAGTGTACAATACAGGTCTTGTTGTATGGTATGCAGACTCTAGCTTTACAGATAACTGGGTTGGTGTTCACCCAGGCGAAGGTTTCTTAGGAGTTGTTGATTCTCATCCAGAGGCAATTGTGGGAACATTAAATGGTAAACCAACTGTTGCAAGTAGCACACGATATCAAATTGCAGATGCTGCGTTCTCCTTTAATCAAACGCCAGCATGGGAAGTTGTATCTCCATCACGCGGAACATTTGATTACAAAGGATTACCAGGTGTAACGAAGTTTGATGATTCTAAAACGTATATGAACAATTTAATCCCAGATGCAGGGCGTAAAGTACCGAAACTTGGATTGAAATTTGAAGTAGTTGGACAAGCAGATGATAATTCTGCAGGTGCAGTTCGTTTATATCGTTAATAATGGAGAAGCTGTTGAAAGGAATTCCTTTCAACAGCCAGGGTGTGGAGAATACATTCTCCACACCCTGTTTTTGTGTCTGAATATCTTTTTATAATATAAAGAAAAAGAGCACCTTCATAGAAAGCGCTCTGTCTGCGTCATTTTTTTTGTTGTTTCCACTTATTAAACTCTAAAAATTCACGAAATTGCTCTTTTGAAATACCGGAATGCATGGCTTCTTTAACAAGTTTTATCCACTCAGAGTCCATTGCATGTTCCTCAGTTGGTTCATCATGAAGGAGTACATCAACAGGAACGTGCAGAACGCTAGAAATCTTTTCGAGAAATTGAATCGAAGGATTTTTTTGTAAGTTTCGTTCAATGGAACTAATATATGACTTTGCAACGCCTGCTTTTTCGGCAAGTTCTGTTAAGGAGATGCCTCTTTGTAGACGCAGTCGTTTGATACGTTCTCCAATCATATTAGCGCACCTTTCATACTGTATGTATTCGACTTAAGATGTATTATATTATAACACACTTTTGTTTAGAAAGAACAATGTTGGTTAGCTCTGTGATTATTGACTTTCATGTTTCAAAAATTCAGATACTTCCGTACTAGTTATATTCATATCTAAAGCTTCCAACAATAAATCGACCCATTCTGAATCAAGTAATTCTTTCTTCTCCATTTGCACAAATGACGCCCCCTAGTAATTGCGGTTATAAAAAATAAAAAACTAAAAAATGCACTAATAATAGTAAAAAAACATAAAGCTTATATATATTAAAAAAATTTATAAAGCAGGACAAGTATTTTGTAATTACCTACAAAAATTTTAATATTTTTAGCAAATTTTATCAATATTTTCTTAAGATATTCTCTATAAATTAATAAGTTTTAATATTAAATCATACGGAGTATAGGATTTTTTCAAAAATATTACAAATTAAGACATTATATTGCAAATTGATAGAATTTTCTTTATTATCAAAATATTAGTATGTATTTTGATTTGGGGAGGAATAGGGATGAAGAAAAAGCCTTTTAAAGTGCTGTCTACGCTTGCGGCGACAGCTGTGCTTAGTTGCACATTTGGGTTTGGCAGTCAATCTATTTATGCGGCAACGCCGGCTAATGCAGGAACTTTAAGCCCAATTGATGAAAATTTAATTCAAGAGGATCGTCTAGCAGAGGCGCTCAAGAAGCGCGGTGTAATTAGTGAGTCTGCATCGAAAGAAGACACATTAAAAGCTGTTGAAAAATACGTAGAGAAGAAAAAAGGTGAAAATGCTGGGAAAGAGCCAGCAGCAGGGGATAGTGTCTCGAGAGAAGCTTCTGACTTTTTGAAAAAAGTGAAAGATGCAAAAGCAGATATGAAAGAAAAAGCAGATCAGCCAGCTAGTGGCCCAGTAGCTGGGCAAGAGCAAGTTAAAGGTGGATTAAACGGAAAAGTACCAACTTCTTCAGCGAAGCAAAAACAATATAATGGTGATGTTCGCAAAGATAAAGTACTTGTATTGCTAGTAGAGTATGCTGATTTTAAACATAACAATATTGATCAAGTTCCAGGTTATATGTATGCAAACGATTTTACTCCAGAACATTATCAAAAAATGTTATTTGGTGATGAGCCGTTTACGCTCTTTGATGGTTCGAAAATTCCAACATTTAAACAATATTATGAAGAGCAATCAGGCGGTAGTTACTCAGTCGATGGAAAAGTAACAAAGTGGTTAACAGTTCCAGGTAAAGCAGCGGATTATGGTGCAGATGCTGGTGATGGCGGTCATGATAATAAGGGGCCAAAAGGACCTCGTGATCTTGTAAAAGAGTCATTAGATGCAGCTGTAGCAAGCGGTATGGACTTATCTGAATTTGATCAGTATGATCAATATGACTTTGATGGAGACGGAAATAAAAATGAACCAGATGGTCTGATTGATCACTTAATGGTCATCCACGCTGGTGTTGGCCAAGATGGAGGCGGTGGTAGATTAGGTGACGACGCAATTTGGTCACATCGCTGGAACCTTGGAAACCCATATCCAATTGAAGGAACAAAAGCAAAAGTTGATAACTGGGGCGGTAAAATGGCAGCGTACGATTACACAATTGAGCCAGAGGACGGAGCAGTTGGGGTATTCGCGCATGAATTTGGTCATGATTTAGGTCTTCCAGATGAGTATGATACGAAGTATTCTGGATCAGGTGAGCCAATTAACTCTTGGTCTGTTATGAGCGGCAGCTGGGCAGGTAAAATCGCAGGTACAACGCCAGCAAGTTTTTCTCCGCAAAACAAAGAGTTCTTTCAAAAGAACATTGGCGGAAATTGGGCGAACATTGTAGAGGTTGATTATGATAAATTAAATCGCGGTATCGGTTTTGCGACATACTTAGATCAAAGTGTAACGAAATCAGCTCGCCCTGGTCTAATTCGCGTTAATTTACCAGACAAAGATGTAAAAGGTATTCAGCCTGCATTTGGTAAGAAGTATTACTATAGTACAAAAGGCGACGATCTTCATACGACATTAGAAACGCCAGTGTTTGATTTAACAAAAGCAACAAATACGAAGTTTGATTACAAATCATTGTATGAAATTGAAACTGGTTATGATTTCCTTGAAGTACATGCAGTGACAGAAGATGGTAAGAAAACGTTAGTGGATCGAATTGGTGAAAAGAATGTGAAAAATGGTCTAGACACAACAGATGGTAAATGGGTAGATAAGTCATATGACTTAAGCCAATTTAAAGGTCAAAAAGTAAAATTAGTGTTCGAATATATTACAGACGGTGGGTTAGCACCGAACGGCTTTACTCTTGATAATGCGACATTAACTGTCGATGGAAATGTTGTGTTCTCTGATGATGCAGAAGGTGACACACAATTTAAATTAAACGGTTTCGTTGTAGCAAACGGTTTTGATAAGAAGAAAAATAACTACTATTTAGAGTGGAGAAACTATGCTGGTGCTGACCAAGCGTTAAAATATAGCAACGGTGTACAGTATAATACGGGGCTTCTTGTATGGTATGCAGACTCTAGCTTTACAGATAACTGGGTTGGTCTTCATCCAGGCGAAGGTTTCTTAGGTGTTGTTGACTCTCACCCAGAGGCAATTGTTGGAACGTTAAATGGTAAGCCATCTGTTAAAAATAGTACACGATACCAAATTGCAGATGCTGCGTTCTCCTTTAACCAAGCGCCAGCATGGAAAGTTGTATCTCCATCACGCGGAACATTTGATTACAAAGGATTACCAGGTGTAACGAAGTTTGATGATTCTAAATTGTATATGAACGAATTAATCCCAGATGCAGGACGCAAATTACCGAAACTTGGATTGAAATTTGAAGTAGTTGGACAAGCAGATGATAATTCTGCAGGTGCAGTTCGTTTATATCGTTAATAATGGAAAAGCTGTTGAAGGGGATTCCTTTCAACAGCTTTTTTTATAGAAACATAGTAACTACTCAGTCACTCTATGAAAAAAAGCAGAAAAGCACTTGGAACATAAAAAATAATATTTTACATATCAGTTTATTTTTCTATAAGAAGAAACAAGAAATGTATTATAATATATGATGAAGTAAAGGGGGGAGTTTTATGACGATTGCTTCTATTATAAAACGACAAAAATCCTACTTTTATAGCGGGAAAACAAGAGGAATAGAGGAAAGAAAGAAACAGCTACGCGCGTTATATGAAGGTATTCAGCGCTATGAATCTGAAATTTTTGAAGCGCTAAAGCTGGATTTAAATAAATCAGAGCATGAATCGTATACAACAGAGATTGGCTATACATTAAAAGAAATTTCTTTTATGCTAAAGAATCTTTCTAAATGGAGTAAACCAAAGCGTGTGAAAACGGCAATGACTCATATTGGATCAAAAGGGAAAATTATTCCGGAGCCGTATGGCGTAACGTTAATAATTGCCCCGTGGAATTATCCGTTTCAACTGGCGGTCGCCCCGTTAGTTGGCGCGATTGCGGCTGGAAATACAGTTGTTTTGAAACCTTCTGAGTTAACACCAAATGTTTCTAGCGTTCTTGCAAAAATGTTAACGGAGTTATTTCCACCAGAGTTTGTTGCAGTGTTGGAAGGAGACGCCAATGTGAGCACAGCTTTACTGAAGGAGCCGTTTGATTATATTTTCTTTACTGGTAGTGTGGGAGTTGGGAAAATTGTTATGGAGGCAGCTGCAAAACAATTAACGCCTCTTACCCTTGAGCTTGGCGGCAAAAGTCCATGCATTGTACATAAAGATGCGAAGCTTGATGTTACAGCGCGGCGAATTGTATGGGGAAAATTTTTAAATGCAGGGCAAACATGCGTGGCACCTGATTATGTATACGTTCATTCTTCTATTAAAGATCAATTTATAGAGGAAATGAGAAAAGCTGTGCATGAACAATATGGAGAACAGCCATTGCAAAATGAAAAATATGTTCGGATCGTGAGCAAACGACATTTTGAAAGATTACGGTCATTTTTAGAAGATGGTCAGGCTGTAGTAGGCGGGAATTATGATCAAGATAAACTATTAATTGAACCTACACTTCTTACAGATGTGACATGGAATGATGCTGTTATGGAAGATGAGATTTTCGGTCCAATTTTACCAATATTAGAGTATGACAAGATAGAAGATGTGATAGCAACTGTTCAGGGCCATCCGAAACCGCTTGCATTATATGTTTTCTCTGAATCGCGAGATTTGCAAAAGCAAGTAACACAATCCATTTCCTATGGAGGCGGTTGTATTAATGATGTTGTATATCATCTAGCAACGCCGTATTTACCATTTGGTGGTGTTGGTCAAAGTGGACTGGGGAGTTATCACGGAGAACAGAGTTTTCAAATATTTTCACATTATAAAAGCATTTTATCTCAATCGACAGCATTTGATATGAAAATCCGCTATTCTTCTACAAAAAGTGCTTTAAAATTCATTCGAAAATTGTTAAAATGATGATGGTGTTTATCAATTGGTGCGTCCGTAGGATAAAATCCCCTTCAACACGAAGGGGTTTTTCTATTCAAGGTGTGTACCGTGTAAAATTAAACTGAACATATTACATAAAGTGAAGCTTCTATTAGTGGCGGACGTTCATTCACCACTCATCACGTTCGCATTATGTGATGAAACATCGTTTTTGTTTAGAATAAAACAAAGGTAGTATATATAGAATACTTGGTTATTTATAATTATCAAAAATATGAGGTAGATAGGAAGAGAAGATGAAAAATATTATTAAGGTCGAAGCAGTAGAAAAACATTTTGGGGATCAAGTTATTATTCCGGCTCTTTCTTTAGACATTAAAGAAGGCGAGTTTCTAACGATTCTTGGTCCGAGTGGTTGTGGGAAAACGACGTTACTTCGTATGATTGCTGGTTTTGAAAAACCGACAAAAGGTGTCATTTCGCTTGATGAAGAAACGATTAACGATTTACCGCCTTATAAACGTCATATGAACTTAGTATTTCAGCATTATGCACTATTTCCGCATATGAATGTTGAGAAGAATATTCGCTTTGGATTAAAGATGCAAAAGGTTTCTGAAGCGGAGCAAATAGAACGTGCTGAGGAAGCGATGCGTTTAACTCAGTTAACAGAATTCCGTAATCGGAAACCATCAAAACTTTCTGGTGGACAACAGCAGCGTGTAGCGATTGCACGTGCAATTGTGAATAATCCTCGTGTGTTGTTATTGGATGAGCCGCTAGGAGCACTAGATTTTAAGCTTCGAAAAGATTTGCAGCGTGAGTTGAAAAACTTACAACGAAATCTTGGGATTACGTTCATTTATGTGACGCATGACCAAGAAGAAGCGATGAGCATGAGTGATCGTATTGTGGTTATGAACAAAGGTCATATTGAACAAATTGGAACGCCAAAAGAAATTTATCACAAGCCAGCAACGTTGTTCGTTGCAACGTTTATTGGAGAAAATAATATTGTCCAAACAGGGGAAACATACGTAGCAGTACGCCCGGAAAATGTGAAAATACGTTCCGTGGAAGAGTCATCTAATGAGGGTTATCACTTTGGTCATATTGAGGATATTGAATTTGTCGGAAATATGGAAAAGCTTTATATTCGCGATGAGAAAACAGGCGAGTTGTTTATGGCGTATCAAAGTGCAGACGAAGCGATGCAGTGGAACATTGGTGACAATGTGTCTATAGGTTGGGAGAAAGAAGATGAGGTGACCTTAAATTGAAAAAAGGGAAATTACTTGCATTACCGACAATTGTCTGGTTGCTTATCTTCTTCTTAGCGCCTCTATTGTTTGTATTAGCTTTTTCATTTTTCCAGCGCGGGACGTATGGAACAGTTGAGATGAAATTTACATTAGAGAATATTGGACGTGTATTTGATCCGCTCTATATGGAGACGTTATGGGAAACAGTAAAAGTTGCCGTTATTACAACAGTACTTTGTTTGTTAATTGGATATCCTTTCGCCTATACGGTGACGATTGTTGATCGTAAATGGCGTTCACTTTTACTGCTTCTTGCTACAATCCCATTTTGGATTAACTTTTTAGTCCGCTCATATGCTTGGATTGTTATTTTACGTTCACAAGGGCTTGTCAATACTTTATTGCTGAAGTTAGGTGTTATTAGTGAGCCTTTAAATTTACTGTACAATACACCATCTGTTATTTTAGGGATGGTATATTCACTCTTACCATTTATGATTTTGCCTGTATATGCAGCGATTGAACAACTTGATAAGAGAAAATTAGAGGCGGCATATGATTTAGGTGCAACGCCGCTTAAAGCATTTTGGCATGTAACAGTTCCAATGACGATGTCAGGAATTGCGACAGGATCGATTTTAGTATTTGTGTCGTCTATTGGTATGTTCGTTGTATCAGACGTTATGGGTGGTTCGAAAGTTGCATTAATCGGAAATGTGATTCAAAATCAGTTTTTAGGTGCACGTGATTGGCCGTTTGGGTCAGCGTTATCTATGATTGTTGTGTTATTCTCTGTTCTGTTAATTTACTTATATTATCGGGCTACGAAAGTATATAACTATGGAAACGGAGGGGAATAAACGAAGATGAAAAAGTTTTTAGTCACTTATTCTTGGCTAATTTTATTGTTTCTTTATTTACCGATGATGGTACTTATGCTGTTTTCGTTTAATGACTCACGTATTAATGCGGAGTGGAAAGGCTTTACACTTCATTGGTATACAGATTTATTTCAAAAACAGGATGTAATTGATGCGCTTATCAACAGTTTAACGATTGCAGTTGTCACGACAATTGTCTCTACACTGTTAGGTGTGTTAATCGCAATTGCTTTACATCGTTATAAATATCGTTTTGAAGGTGCAATTAACGGACTTGTTTATTTACCAATTCTCATTCCAGATATTTTAATGGGATTATCGCTTTTAATTTTGTTTAGTCAACTCGGTATTGAACTTGGGCAAATGACAATTATTATTGCTCACATTACATTTAGTATTTCATTTGTTGTTGTCGTATTATCAGCAAGACTTTCCGGTATGGGGCGCGATTTAGAAGAAGCAGCAAATGATTTAGGGGCAACGCCGTGGCAAACATTTCGCTATGTAACGCTTCCGGGGTTAGCACCAGGTATTATTTCAGCGGCATTATTGACATTTACATTATCGATTGATGACTTTGTTATTAGTTTCTTCGTATCAGGTCCAGGATCAACAACATTGCCACTGTATATTTACAGTATGGTAAAACGTGGTATATCGCCTGAAATTAATGCATTGTCGACAATTTTGATTGTTGTAATTGTCGGATTAATGCTCGCTTCTGAGATGTTCCGTAGCAAAGGTGCAGATGGAGAGGAAAATACAGGCGGCCATCTTCCGTTATAATAAAGTGAAACTTCCATCAGTGGAGGGGCATTCCCCCACTGATGGAAAGCCCACCCAATCGAGATAAATCAACGAGTAAAAGATGAATGATGAAGTTCAAACTAGGAGGGAATGCAAATGAAATGGTTGAAAGTAGCTGCAAGTACAGCACTTACTTTCGGAGTTGCTGCAGGGGTGTTAGCAGGATGCGGCGAAAAGAAGGAAGAATTAAATATTTACAGCTGGGCTGATAACTTTGATGAGCAAGTTATTAAAGACTTCGAAAAGAAGTATGATGTGAAAGTGAATTATGATAAGTATGCAAGTAATGAAGAGATGCTTGCGAAATTACAAGCAGGCGGAGCAAAGTATGATTTAGTTCAACCGTCTGACTATATGGTAAAAACAATGACAAAAATGGATCTGTTAGAGCCATTAAACAAAAAGAACATTTCGAATGTAGAGAATCTTGTTTCAAACTTTAAAACACCTCCGTTTGATCCGGAAAATAAGTATTCGATTGTGTATACATGGGGTGTAACGGGCATTGCTTATAATAAAAAATATGTAAAAGAAGCGCCAACAAGCTGGAATGATTTATGGAATGATAAATATAAAGGTCACGTATCATTATTAAATGATTCTCGTGAAGTACTTGGCATGGGGCTGAAAAAACATGGTTTTTCAAATAGCTCAACAAATGATGCAGAGTTAAAAACAGCTTTTACAGATATTCAAAAATTATTACCAAATTTATTAGCGTTTGAAACAGATAATATTAAACAACAATTTATTACTGAAGAGGCATGGATCGGTACTGTATGGTCCGGAGATGCGGCATATATTGCAAAAGAGAATAAGGATGTTGAATACGTCGTTCCAAAAGAAGGCAGTACAATTTGGGCAGATACGTTAGCAATTCCAAAAGGTGCAAAACATAAAGAGCTTGCAGAGAAATTTATTAACTACTTAATGGATCCAAAAGTCAGCGTGAAAAACTATGAATCCATTGGATATAGTAATCCAAATGAAAAGGCTCGTACTCTTCACAGTAAAGAGTATCAAAACAATCATATGATTTTCCTAACAAAAGAAGAGCTAGATCGTACAGAATGGCTTGTTGATGTGAACGGAAAATTAAAAGAGTATGATCGTTACTGGACAGAGCTGAAGACAGGAAAAGAAAAGTAATAAAAAAAGTGCGATTCCTTAGCGGAAATCGCGCTTTTTTATAGCAGGAGATTCCGACAGTTTCAAAAAAATTCATAAAAAGTTATAAAAGATAATAAAAACTACTGCATACACATCCCCTTTTGTCAGAATCTATAACAAAAAGGGAGTTGTTTTTTATGGGAAGAATGATAATAATTAGAGAAGCGGTGGAATTGTTAGGTGTAGACAAACAACCGGTACGTTCTTTGTCTAACAAAGGGTCATTAGAAACAATCATCACTCCCAATGGACATCGATTATATGATATAGATGCAATTGACGCCTTTTTAGGCATTCAAACAAATAAAGAAAAATGAATAAACAAACAAGTTTTTATCTATGCTTGTGTTTCCACAAACAAACAAGCGGAAAACGTGGAGGGAAAAAAGTAAGTAAAGAGATTGAGAATTGATTAACGAAAGGAGAGTAGTAGATGAAAACAACACGTTCTTGTAAAATCAAAACCATCACAAGAGAACAAAGGGAACAACTTCTCGATTTGATTCGTACATTTGAAAGTGCCAAACGTTATAGTTTTAATCGTTTAACAGAAGGACATCATGATAAAGAATTGATCAAGAAATTACAACACGTGTATTCCTTAAATAAACGTTATTGTGAAGATGCAGTTTTACAAGCACAAACCATCATTTCCTCTCAAAAAGAACTCCTTCCTGTTTATCTAGAAAACAATCAAAAAAAGTTAGAACAAACCATACAAAAAATAGAAGAATATGAAAGTGGTAGAAAAAGACCAAAAAAAGTATCATTAGACGTTTGTTTAAACGGTTTACGAAAGCGAAAACAAAAATTAGAACAAAAAGTTGCGATGTATGAAACGCATATAACAAACGGTACATTACCGCCTGTTATTTTCGGTGGTCGAAGAGCCTTTTATGAACGTATGAAACAAAACATTTCCAATCAAGAATGGAAAGATTTACGGACACGGCAATTGTATTCAAGAGGTGATAAAAGTAAAAAAGGAAATTTAAATATACGGATCACAATGGATGATAACGGCCAAGGTTGGTTAGAAATCGCCAATCCGTTAGGCTTAACTCTAGGGAAAAGAACAAGTCCTCGTATTGTAGTACCAATTACAATTCCGTATCGTTATTACAAGGAAATCACAGATGTCGTCATGGGTACACAAACGGGTGTGAATCCAAAAGGAAATCCAATGATTGACCATCAAGCATATAGTGTAGAATTACTTCGTAAAAAAGATGAGTTCTATGTAAACATTACATTTGAGGAAACGGAAACAGGTCGTATGTTAGACTTCAAAGAAGTCCCAATATCTGATGTGATTGCAGGAATCGATGTCAATCCGGATCGTATAGCCGTTAGTTTGTGCACGAAGCAAGGGAATTTCAAAGGATCGAAAATCTTTTATTTACACAATCTGGATACGTTTTCTACGGATAAACGTGCTACTGTAATCGGGCAAATGACACAACAAATCAAAGATTGGTTATTTTCTCAACATGTTGGCGCCATTGTCTTAGAAGATTTACATTTTCAACAATCTCATGATACAGACAAATATAGCAATCGCAAATTTCATCAGTTTACTTACAAGAAGATGTTAAGTAGTTTAATCAGAATGGGGCTTCGCAATGGATTTTCCGTCAAAATGGTGAACCCTGCTTATACAAGCGTGATTGGAAAACTAAAATATAGTAAAAAGTATGGGATTAGCGTCCATGAAACGGCTGCGTTTACGATTGCACGTCGTGGACTCGGGCTACAAGAAAAACTACCAAAAGAAATGATTTCTTTGTTACAAAACCAAATCGCAACGAAACTTCGTATTCTTATTGCTTCATTGGAAGAAAGCAATAAGAATACAAAAAAGATATATAAGAAATGGTTACAAACCATCGCAACATGGGAAGACCATCACAACTGGAAATTATGGAGTATCCTTCATAAAACAGTGTATATGAGTAATCAACAAATTTTATTTCAAATCAAGAAGGGGGGGAAACTGGTTTAAAACTTATATCCCTTTGCGTATAGTTGACTCGGATGAATGATTATGCGCAAAACAAGACCGTTCCTAACAGGAATCTGCCGTTATTCTTTCACAGTAGGTGAATGAGAAGGTGATACCCTTGCGGACAGGAAAAAGGTGAGATTCCTTCTCGGTAGTTGGCTTTTGTCTTGGTTCGCCAACGTTTTGATAGATTTTTATAAGTTTTTTAAACCAGGAACTGAATGTCGAAAAAGAAATTACATATGTATGAGATTGTATGCATCGCACTCTTGCTTTGTGCATTTAGCATCACTTTGTGGAGAGTACATTCTGGCGGTGTAACGACAGTCGATATGTATGTGAAAGGAATGGTAACAGGACTGCAAACAGAATCGTCACTTACGTTTTTTCGTTATATGACAAAACTCGGTTCTGGAATTGGGATTGTAAGTGTATTATCGGTAAGTCTGTTCTGTTTTTGGAAGAAACGTTATTACGTAGCAATGGTCATATATCCTCTCTCCATTCTTAGTACACATCTTATTAATAAAGGAATTAAAGCGATTGTGAAAAGAGATCGTCCAACTATTAACGAGGCGTTAGATGCGCTTGGATATAGCTTTCCAAGCGGACATGCGATGTTATCGATTGTTACGTATGGATTTCTTGCTTATATGATCGCAGTAAATGTAAAAAGTGCAGGTGCAAAATACTTTATAACGATTGTAGCCAGTGTATGTATTGTTTTAATTGGACTAAGCCGGATCATTTTATCCGTACACTATCCAACTGATGTGTTAGCAGGTTATTGTATGAGCGGTGTCTTACTTATTATCGCTATTTATTTACACCGTTTTTATTCAGCGCGTTAAGAAAAGCTATCCTTTTTTGATGAAAGGGTAGCTTTTTTCATGAACGAAAGAGTGGATATGATACACTAAGAGAAAGAATATGAGAAGAGGAGTAGGTGAGCTCTGTGAAAACAACTGTACATAAAGTAGATATGTGGGGGAAGATCGGCGCTTTGTTATATCGGTTTCGATATACAACGATTGCGCTATTAATATTGCTAGCTGCGCTACTTGGCATATTTGCACCGAAGCTTCCTAGTGTATTAGGTGGAGATGGGTTTCAAACACAGGGAGATTATCAAAAGGCGAAAAAGATATTAGACAAAGATTTTAAACAGTCGCAAGATGCATTGTTACTCGTCTTTCAAAAGGAGAAAGGCGTATCTCAGCAAAAGTTTATTGAGAGAATTGATAAGGTCGTAAAAAAAATTAAAAGCGAAGAAACTTATGAGTCTTTTCATGAGCCGATCGAAAATAAAACAATGATGAAGGAAGATATTGCTTATGCTTCCATTTTATTTTCCGGGAAAACAAGTAAAGAGCGGCAGGAAAAAACATTAGCATTTGCAAAGGATATTCAAAAAGAAAGTAACGGAGAGATCAAAATATCTCCAACTGGATATCCGATTATTAATGATGAAATTAATACGAGAACACAAAATGATTTAAAAGTAGCCGAAATGATTGGGTTGCCAATTGCGTTTTTGGTGCTATTACTTTCTTTTGGTAGCTTGTTTGCATCGATTTTGCCTATTTTAAATGGAGCGCTAAGTGTTATTAGTACGATGGGGATTTTATATTTTATCGGAGAACAAAAGGAACTTTCTATTTTTGTACTGAACGTCGCGCCGATGATTGGGCTTGCTTTATCTATTGATTTTGCTCTTTTATTTGTGAATCGTTTCCGAGAAGAGCTTGCACATCGCTCTGTTAAAGAAGCGATTATGGTTACCTATCAAACGGCAGGACGCGCCATTATTTTTTCAGGTTTATGTGTATTTGTCGGTTTGTCTGGTTTGTTCTTTTTCAAAATTGATTATATTCAAGCTGTCGCAATTAGCGGGATGATTGTCGTAATCATGAGTATTTTATTTTCACTGACGATGCTTCCAGCGTTGTTAGCTTTAATGGGAAAACGTATATTAGGAAAGAACCAAAATGTTAAGCGCACAGCACCGATGTGGCGTAAATTTGCACAGTTCGTAATGAAATATCCAATTGTGATGACGATTGCTGTATTTACATTCATTATCGTTTGTTTATTGCCGCTTCGCGGTGCGGATTTACAGTTTCCTGGTGTAGAAGCATTACCTGAGAAAAGCGAGGCACGTATTGCCTTTGAACGTTATGAAGATGCATTTAATAAAACGGTGAAAACTCATGCAGATGTGACGCTTGTCCTTGAGACAAAAGGAAATGTAACAGAAAAAGAGAATTTACAAACGTTGCAAAAAGTTGTGCAGAAGCTAAAGAATGATAAAGATGTATATGAAGTGAAAAATTTATATGAACAACTTGGAAATATGTCGGCAGAACAATTGACAGCAACGCTGCAATCGCCAAACCGTGCCCAAATAGAGCCGGCATTAGAGGCGTATGTGAAAGGGAATAAAACAACGATTGGAATTGTTTTAGATGCATTGCCAAGAACAGAGAAAGCGAAGCAATGGGTAAGAGATTTTAAAGAAAACTATAAAACAGAAGGTGTAACCTATTATTTAGGCGGAATGACAACTTTCCAGCAAGAATTAGAAGATGAAATTAAAGACAAAGTTGTTGTGGGGATGTCTGTTATTTTTGCGTCAACATTTTTGATATTATTACTAGCTTTTCGTTCGCTGTTGATTCCAATTAAGGCAATCGTGATGAATGTACTTAGTTTAAGTGCAACAATAGGCATTGTCATTTGGCTTTTTGAAGGAGGCCATTTTGGATTAGAACAAAGCTCTGTATTATTTGTATTACCGATTTTTATCTTTGGATTAGTATTCGGATTAAGTATGGACTACGAAGTATTTCTTATTTCGCGTATTCATGAATTATACGAAGAGACGAGAGATAACGATTATGCAACGTTAGAAGGATTAGTGTCAACAAGCCGGATTATTACGTCAGCTGCGTTAATTATGATTGTTGTTACGGGTGCATTTGCTTTTACTGATATTTTGCCAGTGAAACAGATGGGGCTTGGCGTTGCGCTAGCCATATTCCTTGATGCAACCATTATTCGATTAATCCTTGTACCAAGTTTAATGAAAATGTTTGGCGAGTGGAACTGGTGGCTTCCATTTCGCAAAAAGAAACAGAAAAATATGCATTAATAAGTGGCTCTCATCGAGTAGGTGAGAGCTACTTATATGAATAGCTTGCCCCCCTTTTAGCGAATAGTATGAGATAAGGAGATTACATATAAGAGTGGGGGGAAGGCAATGTTTCGTTATTTTAAATTTAAATTGAATGATACTGTACAATTTGCAGAAAATGATGGGCATATGTATCGCATTGTCGGCTATCGGTTAGAAAAAGGTTTTTATTCAAAAGAGCCACATATTATTTATGAATTACTGCGCGAGTTCGATGGATATACACTCGATGCAGAAGAAGTTGAGCTTATGAAAGTGATTCAAGTAGAAGAAGAGTATTATAAAATTCGTGATATGGGAGAATACCGTTATCCTGTTAAACTAAAAACACCGCTGAAAAAAAATAATCATAAAACGATTGACCAATTATTAGATGCTTACAATGACTACAAGCGGTTAGCTGAATTTTTTCAAGATTTATCATATGAAAGAAAAGCGGATGAAATGTTGCAGGAAATAAAAAAGCTTCGTGCGTAATAGGAGAGGCAGTTCAATTGCGGACTGTCTTTCATTATGCATAAGAAGCAATTTTCCGTTACAATAAGAAGATGACTAGAAATAAGGTGATAATATGAAAGTAAAGAAAATGGGAGAATGGTGTGAAATTACAGTTCCTTCTGAATGGACAAGGCGAACGATAGACTCTATTTTGAAAGAAGAGTGGCAAGTTCCGAAAAAATTATTACACAAATATCGTATGGAAAAAAGTATTCTTGTGAATGGAGAAGGAAAACGGTGGAGTGAACAACTGCAAGAAGAAGATAAATTGCAAGTTCATATGTTTATACAAGAAGAGTATGATGTAGAACCAGAGTTTTATGATATAGATGTTATATATGAAGATGATCATGTCTTAATCATGAATAAACCAATTCAAGTAGACACACATCCTGCAAATAAAGGCGGGACAGGCACATTAGCAAACTATGTAGCATTTCACCTGCAAATGCAAGGAATTGAAACGAAGGTGCGCCACATTCACCGATTAGATAAGGACACAACAGGTGGAGTCGTCTTTGCAAAGCATGCTTTAGCCGGTGTAATTATGGACCGATTATTAACAGAGCGTAAAATTAAGAGGACATATATGGCACTTGTTGAAGGGAAAGTACAAAAGAAGCGAGGCACAATAGACGCTCCAATTGGACGAGATCGTCACCATGCATCAAGGCGCCGTGTTTCTCCAAAAGGTGACCATGCTGTAACACATTATGAGGTCATGCAATACTCGAAAGAAAATAACATAACACTTGTTAAAGTTCAATTAGAAACGGGAAGAACCCATCAAATACGCGTTCATATGAGCTATCTCGGTCATCCGCTCATTGGCGATGTCTTATATGGCGGTAAGACAAAGTTGCTTTCGCGTCAAGCATTACATGCCGCTCATATTACAATGATGCATCCCATTACAAAACAGCAAATTGAAGCAGATATCCCTCTTCCTCATGATTTTTCTCGGGTTTTACATTCTTATATGAATAAATAGAAGCTGACTTTAAAAGGCACTAATGTGCCTTTTAAAGTCAGCTTTTTTCGTTATCGACCGTTCTTTGCGATATATCGGCGCTTTTCACAATATATCGGCGATTCGACATGATTTAAAGACTCCTCAACGACATTCGACATAAAAGTAGTCGATTTACTGAGCTGGATCATCCCAAAATGGAATAGAAAAAAGCCCTGACCGCTACTATGCACAGCCAGATGCTCTTGTCCATCTAAAAAAGGGTTTTTCATGTCCGCTTTTCAATTAAAATAATCAATGGGGGAGCCCCCCATTGATTAAAGTCTTACTTCGAAATAAATTCTTGTGTCCAGTAGTTTCCGCTTTCTACGTAACCAACACCGATATGTGTGTATCCATTATTTAAAATATTTGCACGGTGACCGGCACTATTCATCCAAGCTTGTACAACTTCTTCAGGACTACGTTGTCCTTGTGCGATATTTTCACCAGCAGATCTATATGAAATACCAAATTGTTTCATCATATCAAACGGAGAACCGTATGTTGGGCTAGTGTGATCGAAGTAATGATTTTTTTGCATGTCTTCTGATTTAACACGTGCTACTTTGCTTAACTGGGCATCTACTTTTAATGCTGGTAAACCTTGTTTTGCACGTTCAGCATTTGTTAAATCAACAACCTTTTGTTCAAATGCGCTTAATGAACCTTTTGACTCTTCAGCAGGCTTATCAGCTGGTTTCGTTGTTTGGTTGTTGTCAGCCGGTTTGTTAGCTGGTTTCTCAGCAGGTTTAGCTGCTTGATTGTTGTCAGCCGGTTTGTTAGCAGGCTTATTAACAGGTTTCGTTGCTTGGTTGTTATCAGCTGGCTTTTCTTCTGGTTTAGCTGCTTGGTTGTTGTCAGCTGGTTTTTCTTCTGGCTGCGCTGTTTGATTATTGTTAACTGGGTTGACAATTATAAAATTGCCCCAAGGAGTTGTAATTGTTGTGTAAGTTGGTTGTCCAGAAAGTCCACAGTTACTTTGTTGGAAAGCACCCGCATTCCATGTTGGATTTGAATTTAAAAGAGATGTTATGAAAGATTGAAAGTCTTCTTGATTCATATATTGCATAAATGATGGATATTGCTGAATATTTTGAACCTTCATTGTTGATGGTTGCATTGTTTCTGCTTTCGCACCAGCTGTTCCTAGTCCAAATGTAAGAGCAGTTGCGGCTGCTACAGATAGTAAAGTACGTTTTTTCATTGTTAAATTGTCCCCCTACGTATGTATAAAGTTATGAAACTGTTATTACATAGAATTTATTTTTGTCGGCCTGTCTGACTGACAAAATCATCGTAGCACAGAATGTAATGAAAAAAAGTTGGAAAAAAATTCATAGGTTATAAGATTTCCTTTTTTATCCTAGATTTTAGAGGGAGAACAAACGCCAAAATACTAGATGATATAAGGAATAGACCGTGCTTTTTTCTGAGGAGAAATAAAAGGGTAATTGGATATAATTTCCGGAGAAGAGAAAGCAAAAGAGGATAACGCCAGCATTTATAGAGAATAAATGAGGAATATTATGGTTTGTTTTTTACATAATTGTAATCTATTTGTCGTTCTTTTTTATTATACAGTAACATATTCTTAATGTTGTAGACTATAAAAAAGACGGGCGTACCTTTAATAGAGAAAGGTACGCCCGTTTTTCATAGTAAGAGGGAGCTGATCCCATGCCCATTAACTTAAGAATTCTGATGATAATTCACTGTTATTTGCTAGTATAAAATCCCCCAATAATCCCCCAAAAAAAATATTTTTCGAAAAATTTATAAATAAAAAATCGACAAAAATTTCTAAAAAAGGGCTCTATGCTAGGCTTTTTGAAAATCTTAATATATGAATTGTAATAATGGAAATATCCATAATTATTCTTGGTACTGTTTTATTAGGAAAAATTTTACTTAATTTTCTGAATAAATTTTATCCATAAATAGAATTTTTTTATTAGTCAGAAAATTCTATTCTTATGATAATATTGGTGATGCAGCTCTGTTGCACATATTTGAATTACACACTTATCTATATAAGGGGGGAATGTGAAATGGAAAAGGAACATATTCATGAAGAAATGTTAGAGCTTGAAGATCTTGAATTAGATGAAGAGGATTTACTAATTCGTGCAGGCAAGACATTAGGTTGAGTTTTAAAATAAGGAGGTTACATATGCAGTTTAACTGTATATGTAACTTTTTTTAAGGTAGGGTATACAGAATGAAAGAAAATAAGATTATTTTATTATATGAAAGATTTATTGAATTAGACTATGAAGAAGAGTTAGATAAAGTACCAAAATTAAAAAACAGAGGGGTACTTTTGAATTTTTGGAAAAAATGGTATGAAATTAGTGAAAAACAATTCGAATTTATAATTTGGAAGTCCATTAATACTGTAGATACTTTAGATGATCTAGTCAAAATAACTGGGACTTTAAGTTTGGCATTAAGATTATTAAAAGTATTAAAAGAAAGAAATTTAGTTGAAATTATAGAAAATAATATAAGGTTTTCACAAGAGTTAACAAGTAGTATTTTATATGAACTACCCCCTCTTCGTAATACAGGAAATGAGAATAAAATAAACAAAAAAAAATATGCTCAATTTAAAGCTACTTGGGATAGTTCGTTGAGGAGAGCTGAAATAATAAATCAAGAGTTATCGTCTAATAAAAATATCTTTTTTTGTGGAGATGATGATTATACAAGTTTAGCCCTTAAACAATATAAAAACAGAGAAATAGGTGTAGGAGATATTGATGAAGAATTGATTGAATATTTTAAATCCACAAACGATGATATTGAGTTTTATAATTTTGATGTTAGAAATGAAGTTATGGAAGATTTAAGGAATAAGTATGATGCAATACATTGTGACCCTATAGATGATGGTAGAGGGTTAGACTTGTGGTTAAATAGAGCTAATGAATTATTAAAAGGTCAAAAGGGTGATTTAATTTTTTTAAATATAAGTGTTAAAAGATTAGGTAATAGGGCGGTTTATTTGCAAAATTTCTTGACATCTTTAGGTTTTTATTTAAAAGAAATTATTCACGATTTAAGTTCTTATAAAGTGGATGAAGAGCCTTACATTGATGAAGAATCAATAAAAAAGGACTTAGATGACATTGGTTTTTCTAAAGATACATATCATAATTTGTATATTCAAACAGATATGTTAGTTTTTGTCCGATTAATAGATAAACCAACCCTTTTTCCGCAAGAATATTATGAGATTAGAAGAAAAATATAAACTAACTGCGAGGTAAAATAATGTATGTTTT
Source organism: Bacillus sp. UNC322MFChir4.1 (assembly GCF_000746135.1). Taxonomy (NCBI): domain Bacteria; kingdom Bacillati; phylum Bacillota; class Bacilli; order Caryophanales; family Bacillaceae; genus Bacillus; species Bacillus sp. UNC322MFChir4.1. The sequence goes on along the minus strand of NZ_KN050809.1, from coordinate 297,673 downwards.
AGGAGTCAATGGGTGGGACTTTGATATTCATGATGCAAGTGCGTGTTTATTTTATAATGGTAAATTAATAGCTGCAGCTGAAGAAGAAAGATTTATTCGTCAAAAAAAAGCATTAGATAAAATTCCATATAATTCAATAGCTTATTGTTTAAAGGAAGCTGAAATTACTCCAAATGAAGTAGATCATATTGTTATGGGTTGGGATGTAGAGCAATTATATTTTGAGAAGTATTCAAAGAAGCTTAACAAAGAAGATTGTCTTGAAAAGGTTTTTCCGAAGGGAATTTTTAAGAGAGATAAAGATCCTCAAATTCATATGTGTTCTCATCATTTGGCACATGCTTCTGGTGCGTTTTTTAGTTCGGGATTCAATGAAGCTACCATAATAGTTATTGATGGAAGTGGAGAAGAAGAGTCAATAACGATAGCAAAAGGAAAAGGTAATATAATAGAAGTACTAGAAAAATACCCGTTGGAACATTCTTTAGGTATTTTTTATGAAGCATTAACTGTATTTTCAGGTTTAGGGAGGCATAATGAAGGGAAGTTAATGGGCCTATCTTCATATGGAGAAGAAATATTTGAATTTCCTGATATACTGGAAAATCCTTTGAAACCAAATGAAAATACAGTTAGTATGAACGATAAATATTTTTCGGTATTAAAAGATTGGATAAAAGTTATTAATGGTATAACAAAGATTGCTCCTAATTATATTGAATATGAATATAATCCAATAGATTCAATACTATTAATGAATTCATCAGTAATGGAATATAAAAATATCGCAGCCTCAGGTCAGGCAGCCTTGGAAAGAGCAATTGTTAAGCTTGTAAAAAAAGCTATTAATCTAACTGGAATAGATAATTTGTGTCTTTCGGGAGGAGTAGCATTAAATTGTATAGCGAATAGAATTATAGCTGATTTACCAGAAGTGGATAGTTTGTACATTCAACCAGGTGCTTCAGATAGTGGGGTAAGTATTGGAGCAGCTTCATGGTTTCTTGCCGAAAATGGTATAACACCTAAGTTCACTGAAGATCATGTATATTCCGGTCCGGAATTTCCTGATTCCGGTATCTTGAATATATTAAAAAAATATAATCTATCATATATAGAATTAGGCTCTAATCAATATGATAAATGCTCCGAGTTATTAATTCAAAATAAGATAATAGGAAGATTTTCTGGAAAGATGGAATTCGGTCCTAGGGCTTTAGGAAATAGAAGTATAATAGCCAACCCTCAGAGGAGGGATATGTTAAATAAAGTAAATACTATTAAGAAAAGAGAGCAATGGAGACCATTGGCTCCTAGCATCATAGATGAAAACGCTTCTGTAGTATTAGAAGAAAAAATAAATAACCCCTATATGCTGCTAAATTCTACTGTTAAAAAAGAGGTACATCATTTAGTTCCAGCAATAGTTCATGTTGATGGATCAACAAGGGCTCAAGTAGTTACGAGGGATATGAATTCTGATTATTATGAAACAATCTATAACTTTTACCAGAAAACAGGAATTCCTGCAGTTATGAATACATCATTTAATGTAGGAAAAGAACCAATTATATGTAACCCAAGTGATGCTATTAGGTCATTTTATGGATCAGGGTTGGATGCCCTTTTATTAGGTTCATTTTTGATTCTTAAATAAAGGAGGAGAGATTTTGAGAAATAGAAATTATTCTAATCTAAAAGATGGAATGATAGAGGATTTGTTACTTAATAAAAAAAGTTATCCTAACTATCCAGAATATATACTATTAGATTTAATAAAAGAGGAACCAATTTTTAAACGAGGAGCTTGCTCAAAGTATATTCATCATGAAGAGTTCAATACATGGCAGGAATATTTTTGTGGGGATTATTACGAAAAGCCTCAGGGGAAAAGAATTGCTTTTTTACAAGTTTGTACTTGGGCTAAACCATATGACTTTTCATATATTGGTAAAAAAATTAGACAAGTTACAAATAAATACCCTATGGTTCATCCAATTATTCTATCAAATGCGGGAGTTATACCATATGAATACCAAATGAACCCTACTTTTTGTGCATACGATTGGATGGAAGATATTGAGGATCCAGTAATTTACGAAGAATTGATGAAAGAATATAGGGATGTATTGATACAAAGAATTAGGAGATACCTAGAATCAAATTCATACGATGTAGTAGTACAATATGGTGTACCGGTAAAAAAATATTCAATGGCTCCTGCAATTAAAGATATTTGTGAGGATCTGGGAATTGCTTTTCTTTTAACCCCAGATATAGAAACATATAGAAATAATAAAGGTAAATTAGTCGAGTTAAAGGATTCAGGAGAATTTTATTGTTTAGATGAAGTTTTGAGTAGTATGGATAATTGTTTAAATAAGGTGAGTAGATATGTTGAATCTAACAATTGTAATACCAGCTTATAACGATATAAGATTGAAAAAGTGTTTAAAAAGTATTGATGAAAATGTAGAGGTTGTCGTTGTCTTAAATGGTGCAACAGAAGAAGTAAAAAAAATCGCCTATTCTAGCGATGCAGTAATTGGGGAATTATCTACACCTAATTTAGCGAAAGCTTATAATTATGGAATTGAAATTTCTAGTAAAGATAACGTGTTAATTATGGATTCAGATTGTGTTTTTATGCCAGGTACCATCAATAAATTATATAAATTATTAGATGCAGGATCTTTGGCTAAAGGAAGGGTGATGTTTTCATTTAACAGCAAAATTGGAAAAATCATTGCACGTGCAAGACATATACATACTTGCAAAAAAAATGCATATTCACCTCCATTGGCATTTAATAAAGGAATCTTAGCGAAGGTAAATGGATATTATTTTGATGAGAAATTATCTTGGACAGAGGATTATGATTTTGATATTAGAGTTAAATCTGCAAGTCTTAAGATTTTATATGATGATAATGCAAGAATTATTCATCCAGAGTTAAGCATTAAGCAAGATTTGAAAAGTTCATTTAATTATGGGGTAGGTCATGCACGTGGGGTTTTACAACAAAAAAATGGTTATTATGAACCTAAAAATAAATTGAGGTCGATTATTAACTCCTATAAGTATATCAAAAAAAAATACGGTTATTTAACTGCTTTCTATCTCATATTTTGGCAGATTGCCTTTTATAGGGGATATGAAAAAGAAATACATTAAGGAGGAAAACAATGCAGCAACAATATGATGAAATTTCTGAATTATACGACATTATCATCCCAGAACCTGATGGTATTTTTGATTTTTACAGTGGTTTGGTAAAACCAAATGATGAAGTTTTAGATTTGGGGTGCGGTACTGGTAGATTATCTTTTATTCTCGCTGAAAAAGGCGCTAATGTAACTAGTGTTGATATATCAGCAGGAATGATTGAAAAAGCTAGTAAGAAGTTAGATGAGATACCAAATATTAAGGATAAAATAGAATTTAAGGTTTCTTCTGCTACAGATTTTAAGTCTGAAAGAAAATTTGATTTTATATTTATGTCTGGTGGTGTATTTGAATATTTACTTACATCGTCACAACAAAAATTAGCTCTTAGAAATATTAAATTACTATTAAAAGAAGGCGGGATTTTTGTTTTCGATATTATTACACCTCCAACTATTCTTCCTTATTCTAAGAGAGTGAGTGATGGAGGAAATAGTCCCATTAAAGGGGAGAATTTTAAAAATTATAAAGTTAAATCATGGGATGTCGTAAAAGCAGATCATTATAAGCAAATAATTGAAACCACTTGTTATTTTGAGGTTTATGACATAGCAGATAATTTCTTAAGTAAAAAAGAATTTAGATTTCTTGCAAAATATACTTTACCATCCGAAATGCAGTATCTCTTAGAAATAGAAGGATTCAATATAAAAAATTTTTATGGTGATTACAATAAAAATCCTTTTGGGAGGAATAGTGAATTTATGGTGTATGAATGTAGGAAGCAAGGGGAGAATTTTAATGATATACAGTGCGAATAGACGCTTTTAAAAAAGTATATTTTTCTAGTGGAAATAAAATGTATCCAGTTCGTATAGGGGCTCCAGAGTAAATAATTTTTAATTAAACTAATAGGTAAATGATTTACCTGTTCAATAAAGGTGATGCTGAATGAAGGATGTAGTAAAAAAACATTTAGTTATAGCGCCACACCATGACGATGAAGTCATTGGTTGTGGTGGAACAATTGCTCAAGCTATTAGTAAGGGTGAACATATAAAAGTAATAATAATTACAAAAGGAGATTTATCTGGAGGTGTAGGGGATTTAAATGAAATTGTTTCAAATAGAGAGAACGAGTGTATAAAAGCTTGTAATACATTAGGGATAGAAAAAGAAAATGTTAAATTTTTAAAGAAACCAGACAGATCACTTGTGTATTCTTTAGATTTTGTGGAAGAAATTATTCACGAAATCTCTGTATATAAGCCTAATTTTATTTATTTCCCCCATGATATGGAAAGTGATAGGGATCATCGAATAGTAAATGAAGTTGTATCAGAAGCAATATTCCTGTGTCAATCAGGGTTCTTAAAAGAAGATTGTGCTCCTTTGTGTTTACAGTATGAAGTATGGACCCCCATGAAACACTATCAGGTTGTAAAAGATATTACCAGGTTTATTGAACTGAAAAAAGCATCAATTAAAAAATACGAATCACAACTTAAAACATTAAATTTGGTTGATGGAGTTTTGGGGTTAAATTCTTATAGGGGTATGCAGGCAGGGGTGCAATTTGCAGAAGTTTTTAGAGTGGTAAGTAAGTAGTAAGAAGGAGAGAGAAGATGGATATCATTGAAATTGAAGATGTATCAAAAACTTTTGAAAGAGTAAAAATTGAAGAAGGATTGATAAACTCTTTCAAGAGTTTATTTAAAAGAGAAAAGGTCAAGGTTACGGCTTTAAGTGATGTGTCATTTAAAATAAAAGAAGGTAAAATAATAGGGCTTATTGGCGCGAATGGTGCTGGTAAGTCTACCTTAATGAAAGCAATGGTTGGGTTAATTAAACCAACTTCCGGGAGAATTTTGGTAAATGGATTTAACCCCCATGATAAGAAGAAAGATTTTTTAAAGTCAATTGGCGTTGTTTTAGGCCAAAAAAATCAGCTATGGTGGGATCTTTCCCCTTACGAAACATTTTTATTACATAAAGAAATATATGAGCTGTCTGATACAGAGTTTAGAAAGAATGTAGATGAATTAGTTGAAAATCTTGGGGTATCAGAAATTCTTAAATCGCCAGTAAGGAATCTATCGTTAGGAGAGAGAATGAAATGTGAGTTAATTGCTTCAATCTTACACTCACCTAAGATATTATTTTTAGATGAACCGACTATTGGATTGGATTTTCTTGCTCAAAAGAATATTAGAAATTTTCTCAAGAATTATTGCAAAGAAAGAAATACAACAGTTGTAATAACTAGCCATTATTTCCCAGATATATATGAGTTATGTGAAGAATTAATAATATTGAAGAATGGAGAAGTTGTTTTTAATAACAATTTCAAAAAAATAAAAGAAGAAATTAAGAGTTATAAATATATATATCTTAGCTTTGAGAATGAAATAAATTCTCAAGATCTTAAGAAATATGGAGAAGTTAAAGAGTCGGATAAATTTAGTGTAACAATAAAGGTTCAAGATAAGTTAGTGAACGAGACCATATCTAGCATATTAAAAGAATTCAATGTTATTGACTACAATTTGACTGAAATGTCATCACAAGACCTCATTGAAGATATTTATTCAATGGAATCGACTGGAGTGAAAATAACAGTATGAAGAAGTATTTAAAACCAATGATGCTTTCATTTCAAGCGGTTTTTCAGTATCGCATGAATGTTGTATTATATATGATTTTTGGTTTAATACCGCTTGTGGCTTTAATACTATTGTGGCATTCTCTCTTTGAAACACAAAACAATATTCAAGGCTATACTCTTGAAATGATGATTACTTATGTAATAATTGCTAAGTTAATTGAACTCTTACTAATTCCTGAAATGCACTGGTCGATAAATGAGGAAATACAATCTGGTGAACTATCAAAATATCTTACAAAACCATTTTCATATTTTGGATACTGGTTTAGTCATAATTTAGGTAACAAAATTATTCAGGTGCTGATGTCAGTAATACCGATAATACCGATAATATTCCTGAATAGGGATTATTTCCTTTTACCTACCTTAAAATATACTTTCCTATTCATTCTTTCAATAGTAGGAGCATTAATACTATATTATATGATTTATTATTTGACATCACTCTTCTCATTTTACTTTGTAGAGATATCATCATTTTTCTTTACTATAGATATAGTATTAGAATTATTATCTGGATCGCTTATTCCGCTTGAATTTTTACCAGCTCCGTTAAATACAATAACTCAATTTTTACCTTTTTCATACTTGATTCATTTTCCGGTAAATGTATATTTAGGGAAATTAAGTGGCACTGAAATTTTGAATGGATTAATTTTACAAGTGGTATGGTCTTTAGTTTTCTATCTTCTAATTAGAGTACTTTGGAAGAAGGGGTTAAATAAATATGAATCTGTTGGTGCATAAATATGATTAGATATTTAAAAATGTTAAAAGCAATTCTTAAAATTAATTTAAGTAATATTATGATGTATAGAGTTAACTTTTTTTTAAATATATTAGATAGCGTTGTTTGGTTCATTGTTACATTAATATTTTTTAATAGTATATTTGCTAGTTTTGGTAATATTAATGGTTGGAATACAAATGATATTTATTTGTTAATTGGAACAAGTGAGTTAATAAAATCTTTGATGTTTACTCTTTTTATCAATAATCTACCGTATATACCGAGTTTAGTTAACCAAGGAAGTTTAGATCATATATTGTTTAAGCCTATTAATAGTCAGTTTCTAGTTTCATTAAGAAAGCTTGATTTAGGGAATTTAGGGAACTGTTTACCAGCCGTACTGTTAATTAGTTATGCATTATTACAAAAGGGAGAGAGTGTTAGTATTGTAAATGGGCTTTCTTTCTTTGGTCTATTATTTTTAGGGATTTTACTCTCGTACTCTCTTTGGTATATTTTAATGACTTTATCTATATGGTTAACCAAAGTTGAAGGTATGCATGAGTTATTTCTTGGTACTATGACATTACTCAGATACCCATCTTCCTTATATAAAGGAATAAGTCGATTTGTTTTTTTATTTGTTTTTCCTATTGTTATTGTTAGTAATATTCCAACTTATGCTTTAATTGGTCGATTAGAACTAAACGATGTATTCGTGTTAATGGGTTATTCTATTGGATTTTTTATTATTTCAATTTATTTTTGGAAGTTTGCCTTAAGATATTATAACAGTGCAAGTAGTTAAGGGGAGAATAAAATGTACTCTAATGATAAAGCAATAGTTATTTTTAGTGGTGGGCAAGATAGCACAACATGTTTATTTTGGGCAATGCAACAGTTTGCAGTGGTGGAAGCTGTAACATTTAACTACAATCAACGTCATAAGTTAGAAATTGATTGTGCAGCGGAAATTGCGAACGAGCTTGGCATTAAACATACAGTGCTAGATATGAGCCTACTAAATCAGCTAGCTCCAAATGCGTTAACAAGAACAGATATGGAGATTACACACGAAGAAGGTGAATTACCATCGACATTTGTAGATGGGCGAAATTTACTATTCTTATCATTTGCTGCTGTATTAGCAAAACAAGTTGGAGCACACCATATCGTAACGGGTGTATGTGAAACTGATTTTAGTGGTTATCCAGATTGCCGTGATGTGTTTGTGAAATCGTTAAACGTTACATTAAATTTATCAATGGATTATCCGTTTGTCATTCATACACCACTTATGTGGATTGATAAAGCAGAGACATGGAAAATAGCAGATGAACTTGGAGCATTCGAGTTTGTTAGAGAAAAAACTTTAACATGTTATAACGGAATCATTGGTAATGGTTGCGGTGAATGTCCAGCGTGCCAACTTCGTAAAGCAGGTTTAGATACGTATCTACAAGAACGCGAAGGAGGGAATGGATAATGGAAAACTTTTTCGGATTTCGCATTGTAGAAAATTTGCAAAAAATGGACAAGGATATTCAGCGTGAGCAATTAAAATACCATAATAAAAGAGTAATGGTCAGCAAGGAATTTACATTTGATGCAGCACACCATTTGCACTGTTATGAAGGAAAATGTAAAAATTTACATGGTCATACATACAAAGTTGTATTTGGTATTAGTGGATATGTAAATGACATTGGACTTGCAATTGACTTTGGAGATATAAAAGAAATTTGGAAAAACGAAATAGAGATTTATTTGGATCATCGCTATTTAAATGAAACATTACCAGTGATGAATACGACTGCGGAAAATATGGTCGTCTGGATTTATGAAATGATGGCGGAAGCATTAACAAAGGGGAATCGAGTAGAAGAATATAAAGGGGCTCGTGTCGAATTCGTACGTCTCTTTGAAACACCAACGAGTTATGCAGAAGTAAGACGGGAGTGGATACTCGATGAGTAAGATTCCTGTTTTGGAGATATTTGGTCCAACCATTCAAGGAGAAGGAATGGTTATCGGGCAAAAAACGGTGTTCATTCGCACAGCAGGTTGTGACTATAGCTGTTCTTGGTGCGATTCAGCCTTTACATGGGATGGCTCAACAAAAGAACAAATTAGACAAATGGCGCCAGAAGAAATTTGGAATGAACTTGTTGAAATTGGTGGGGAAAATTTTTCTCACGTTACAATTTCAGGTGGGAATCCCGTTTTGCTGAAAAATATTCAGTTTCTTCTTACTGTATTAAAAGAGAATGGAATTCGTACAGCGATTGAGACGCAAGGGAGTAAGTGGCAAGAATGGTTACTTCAAATTGATGAAGTGACAATTTCGCCTAAACCACCAAGTTCGAAGATGAAAACAGATTTTACGATGCTAGATTCTATTATTCATAAATTAGAAAGAAAAGATTTTAGTTTAAAAGTAGTCGTATTTGAAGATTATGATTTTGAATATGCAGTAAAGGTGCACAAGCGATATCCGCAAGTACCATTTTTCTTACAAGTTGGGAACGAGGATACGAAAACGGTGGATGATGCAGCGCTTATTAAAAACTTATTACAGAAATATGAACGGTTGATTGAAAAAGCTGTACAGTGTAAAGAAATGAATGATGCGAAAGTATTACCTCAACTTCATGCCTTAGTATGGGGAAATAAGCGAGGCGTATAAATAAGAGCATTTTATGAATAAATTAATAAGGTGGAAATAATATATGAGCTTAAAAACAATCCAAAGTGTAGAAATAGATACTGACAAAATTGAAGTAGCAGTAAAAATGATTCTTGAAGCAATTGGAGAAGATATTAATAGGGAAGGTATTTTGGAAACCCCAAAGCGAGTAGCAAAAATGTATAAGGAAGTTTTTCAAGGCTTAGGTCAAAACCCTTCTGAACATTTGTTAAAAATATTTAATGAAAATCATGAAGAATTGGTATTAGTTAAAGATATTCCGTTCTATTCTATGTGTGAACATCATTTGGTACCTTTTTTTGGAAGGGCTCACATAGGTTATATTCCTAATAACGGAAAAGTAACTGGGTTAAGCAAATTAGCTAGAGCTTTAGAGACCATATGCAAAAGACCACAGTTGCAGGAAAGAATAACCAATGAATTAGCAAATGTAATTTTTGAAATTTTAGAGCCAAAAGGAGTAATTGTTGTAATTGAAGCTGAGCATATGTGTATGACAATGAGAGGTGTGAAAAAACCTGGTTCAATGACTATAACTTCGTCATATAAAGGAATATTTAAAGATAATAGTACACTTCGAAGTGAAACTTTAAATTTGATAGAGGGATAGAATTACATCGTTATTATGCTAAAAAAGAAATTCTCTTGAAATGAAAAAAAGACGTTATTCTTTCTGTGGGTTGTAGGAAAGGAGGGTATTTTTTATACTTGGGGTACCGCTACATACCCATCAATTTAAGAAATTTTACTACCCCAAAATAAAAAAAACGTTATCTTTTCTAATTACTTATCTTATTTAGAAAAGATGACGTTTTTTTTGATTTTTCGATTCAAAGTGAACTACAATTATTTGCTGAAAAATTACATAAACATCTTACTTCTTCATTTTTTGAAAAGCTTGTTAGAACAACGTATTACAGCTGGATATATTCATTTATGATATATTCTCCAAAACGGTCGATATAACAGTAGAAGGAAGTTGTGAAACGAAACATGACCAGTCGCTCTCGCCCTACCTAAAAAAGCTTGTTTTTTAGGTCCGTTTTTCAATTTACATTTATAATATAGAAAGAAAAATAATTTCACACTTTCCTCACAATTATTTGCTATTTTACAAGTATAACAAAACTGTCCATAATGGAGGTAATCTTTTGAAAAGGTGGCTGATTTCACTTTGTATTGTATTTTTACTTACAGGGTGTAAGGAAGGGGGCTATCAATCGATTGATCCGAAGACCCCTCTTCTAATAACAACAAATATAAAAGAAGGAAGTATTAGTTTTATTAATACTAATACGAAAAAAACAATTACAACGTGGCATTTAAATGAAACAATTACGGGAACAACGTTGTTACCAGACAAGAATCGCTTACTTGTGTATGGAAAACAGCTTGAGTATGTATATGTATATTCTTTGAAAGATGGAAAGCAGCTTGAAAAATGGAATACAGGAAAAGGAATAGCCAATATTTTATTATCTGAAGATGGAAAAGAATTGTTCGCAGCTGATCAAAATGAGCAAAAAATTCGTGTGTTCACAACCAATGGAAAAGAAACGGAGAGCATTTCGGTTGGGAAGGGACCGCTGACGATGGTGCAGCGTCATGACATGTTATATGTTCTTAATTTTTATGATACGAAATTGTCTAGTATTGATGTGAAACAAAAGAAAGTTGTGAACTCTTTTATGATTCCACCAGCTTCAACAGGTGCTTTTCTTAGCGGAGATGGGAAGGAAATATTTATTGGCGGCCATGGTGACGGAAAACAAGTAAATGAAAAAGTGCTCGAGTATTCTGTACAAGATGGACAGATGCTTCAATCGTTGCATGCGCCATTTATGCCAATTAATCTGTCTACAGATCAACAATATATTTATGTACTGAGTCACGGATCTAACACGCTGAGAAAATTTGATGGAAAAACGTATAAAGAAGTAGCTTCACTTGAAGTAGGATCGAATCCATTTGCATTTTGGCAAATTGGTAGTGAAGGGTATGTTGCGAGTTATGATAGTGATGAAGTGTATGTGTTAGATTTACATGAAATGAAAATAAAACAGACGATTTCAGTTGGTAAAGGACCATTTCAATTTACGCAAAGAGTAGGGGAGAAAAAATGAGTAAATGCAAAGTATTACTTGTTGATGATGAAAGTGATATGAGACAACTTGTCGGTATGTATTTGGACAACTTTGGTTATGAGTGGAAAGAAGCTGAAAACGGAAAACAGGCGCTTTACATGCTTGAAATAGAAAAGTTTGATTTTGTTATTTTGGATATTATGATGCCAGAAATGGATGGGATTACGGTTTGTAAAGAAATTCGAAAGACATCCGATATTCCGATTATCTTTTTGACAGCAAAAGGAGAAGAGTGGAATCGCGTAAATGGATTGCGTACAGGGGCAGATGATTATATTGTGAAACCATTTAGTCCAGGAGAATTGATTGCACGTATGGAAGCAGTATTAAGGAGATATATGAAATATGAAGAACAAGAGGAAATAGAATTTGGACCAGTTGTTATTAATGAGAAAAGTCGTCGTGTTGAAATAGATGGGGAAGGTATTTCATTAACTGTGAAGGAATTTGATTTACTTTATTTTCTTTGTCAACATAACGGTCAAGTATTTAGCCGGGAGCAGTTGCTTGAAAAAGTTTGGGGATATGATTACGCCGGCAGCACTCGAACAGTTGATACGCATGTGAAAACAATGCGCTTAAAGTTTGGAGAACATGGGAATTGTATTCAAACGGTTTGGGGTGTAGGCTATAAATTTGAGGTGTGAAATGTTTACAATGGTACAAAAGTTATGGCTTACAGTTGCATGCGCGGTTTGTATAACAGTTTCGTTTTTATATTTTGTTTCATTATATTCGTATGAAAAATTATATGTCCAAAATATTGAAGATACATTAAAAGCAGAAGGGAATCGTCTTGTTGCACAATATAGAGCCGGTGAGCCTGTAGGGGTATTTGAAGAAAAAGTAAAATCATTTGATAAAATTGCGAGTGCTGATGTATTGTTTGTGGATAATCCACGCGATTTAAGTGCATGTCTTCCATTTGATGTTCATTACAATTCAATTATTAGTGAGAATGACCGGCAAACACTGTTAGAAGGAAAGACGATTACAAAGATGGGATATGAAGAACATTTTCAGCGTAACATTATGGGCATCGTTATTCCTGTATTAGACAATAAAAAATTGGTCGGTATTGTATATTCTTATATTCCTTTAAAGAGTATTAAAGATCTAATTTATGAAATGGGACTCATTTTAGCTCCTCTTGCCTTTGTCATGATTGTGTTAACTGTATGGATTGGTCGGAAAATTGTTATTGCCATTACAAAGCCGCTTTCACAAATGGAGAACGTTGCCAATCGTATGGCAAAAGGAGATTTTTCACAGCGAATAACAATTTCATCAGAAGATGAAATCGGTCGGCTTGGTAAAGCATTTAATAAGATGGCAAGTGCACTAGAAGAAGAGGATGTGCAGCGAAAAGAATTTTTAGCAAATGTGTCACATGAACTGCGAACTCCTCTTAGTTATATTAAAGGATATAGTGAAGCGATTATTGACGGTGTAGCAAAAGGAGAGCAACAGTTAAAATTTACTGGGCTTGTTCATAAAGAAGCGGGACGTATGCAACGTCTTGTTCATGATTTATTAGATTTAGCACAGCTTGAAGGAGAACGTTTTCCTCTTAAAAAACAGCCGATTGTATTTACGCAGTTAATTGAAGATGTATTAGAGACATATGAATTACAAGTAACAGAAAAACAAATTACATTGCAGACAACTCTTGATCCAGATATTATTGTCAACATTGATGAAGATCGGATGCAACAAGTGCTTCATAACATAATAGATAATGCGCTTCGCTACACAGGTGAGAACGGGACGATACATGTTCAATTAGAGCAACAAGCAGGACAATGTACATTGCAAATTAAAGATAATGGGATTGGCATTGGTGCCGAACATCTTGAAAAGTTAGGAGAACGTTTTTACCGAGTAGATAAAGCGAGAAGCCGTCAAAATGGTGGAACGGGACTAGGTCTTGCGATTGTAAAACAAATTGTGCATATTCACGATGGAACGTGGCAAATTGAAAGTGAAGAAGGAAAAGGAACGACAATTTTGATTCAGTTACCAGTTATCTTATCATAATGAAGAAATAGGGGGAAATGTCGGAGTAACTAATTTTGTCTATTTTATGAACAAAATGTTTGTACTTCTGCGCATTTAGTTCTAAAATAGATATGGATGCTATTTTCTGAATAAAGTGAAATGGTAACTTTTGCTTATCTTTTTCACTTCTCAGAATCTTGAGGTGAGAGTTTTACTGCCCGTTAGCGCGGGATAAATTGTTGTCATTGTTGTTTGGATGATACTGGGGTGATACAACTGGAATACAAATCTATTAAACCAAAAAAAATTTACGAAGAAGTATCGGAAGCCATTTTAGGAATGATTAAAAATGGTACATTAAAGCCTGGTGATAAACTTCTTCCTGTTCACCAATTGGCGGAGCAGTTTCAAGTTGGCAGATCTGCTGTGCGCGAAGCGTTAAGCGCATTGCGAGCAATGGGCTTAATTGAGATGAAACAAGGTGAAGGTACATATGTGAAGAATTTTACTGCCTCTTCTTTAACATCATCATTAAATTCAACTTTGCTGATGAAACAAGAAGATATTGTGAATTTATTTGAAGTTCGAAAAGTGCTTGAAGTAGGAGTAGTTGGTGCAGCAGCGTTAAAACGTACAGAAGAAAATATACACAATATGAAGCACTGGTTAGATGAGATGCAAAAGGGAATCGGAGATGAACAAGCTGGTGAAAAAGCAGATTTTCATTTCCATATGGTAATTGCAGAAGCTTCACATAATAATATTTTGTTAGAATTAATGAACCATGTCTCTGAAATGATTGCTGAAGCAATCGGTGAAACAAGACGAATTATTTTATATGGTGAACAAACAACAGCAGAACGACTTCTAGAAGAGCATCGAAAAATTTATGAAGCAGTGTTAGAGAATGATGTTGAAGCAGCGCAGCAAGCGATGCAAAATCACCTAACGAATGTGGAGTATATGGTCACAGGCATTGAAGAAACAAATTCGTAAGCTTATACCTTTTGATTAAGTAGAGAGAGTATAAGTTAGTGTTTTCTAAAGAAAGAATAAATATGAGCAGTTAATGTCTCGTTTCTTTCTTTTTTCCAAGTCATCTGATGACCATATGAATATTGACTGAGTTGAAATGAGGGGGAGCTATAATATGAAAGTTACATTGTTTGTTACATGCTTAGTCGATATGTTTGAAACAAATGTCGGCAAAGCTACGGTTGAAATTTTAGAACGATTAGGTTGTGAAATTGAATTTCCAGAAGCGCAAGTTTGTTGTGGACAACCAGCTTACAACAGTGGCCATGTAGAAGCAGCAAAAGAAGCAATGAAGCATATGATTAGCACATTTGAAAATGCTGAGTATATCGTTACACCTTCTGGTTCTTGTGCGACAATGTTTCACGAGTATCCACATGTATTTAAGGATGATCCAGAATGGGGACCACGTGCGCAAAAAGTAGCTAAAAAAACGTATGAATTAACACAATTTATTGTTGATGTGTTAAAAGTTACTGACGTTGGTGCTCGTTTGGATGGCGTAGCAACGGTCCATAAATCTTGTCACATGACGCGTTTACTAGGAGTAAAAGAAGCTCCAGGCATTTTATTATCAAATGTGAAGGGCTTAGAAGTGAGAGAGTTACCTAATGTACAAAATTGCTGCGGTTTTGGAGGAACGTTCTCGGTAAAAATGACGCCAATTTCTGAACAGATGGTAGATGAAAAAGTGGATAGTGTCATGGAAACAGGTGCTGATTATTTAATTGGAGCAGATTGTGGGTGTTTGTTAAACATTGGCGGACGTATCGAGCGTTTAGGAAAAAATGTGAAAGTAATGCATATTGCTGAAGTGTTGAATAGCCGCTGATGGAGGGGGAATTAAGCTATGTCTATGAAAACGAGTGATAAAAAATTTAATGATCGTGTTGGTGAAAATCTTCAAGATTCGTTTATGCGCGGGGCTGTATCATCTGCACAAACGCGTTTATACACAAAGCGTTTAGAAGCAGCTGAGGAGCTAGGAAACTGGGAAGAATGGCGAGATCTTGGTGAACAAATCCGTCAGCATACGCTAGAAAATTTAGATTATTATTTAATGCAACTGAGCGAAAATGTATCAAAGCGAGGCGGTCATGTTTTCTTTGCGAAAACGAAAGAAGAGGCAGCTGAATACATTAAACAAGTAGCTGAAAAGAAACAAGCGAAAAAAGTTGTAAAATCAAAATCGATGGTAACAGAAGAAATTGGTATGAACCATGTCCTTCAAGAAATCGGTTGTGAAGTTGTTGAGAGTGATTTAGGAGAATATATTTTACAAGTGGACAATGACCCACCATCTCATATTGTTGCGCCAGCACTTCATAAAAATAGAACGCAAATTCGTGATGTATTTAAAGAAAAATTAGGATATGAAAACTCGGATGATCCATATGAAATGACGAAATTTGTTCGTAAAATTCTTCGTGAAAAATTTATGGATGCAGAAATCGGGATAACAGGATGTAACTTTGCAGTTGCTAACACAGGTTCTCTTTGTTTAGTAACAAATGAAGGGAACGCAGACCTTGTTATGTCTATTCCGAAAACACAAATTGCGGTAATGGGTATGGAACGTATGGTTCCAACGATGGAAGAGCTTGATGTTCTTGTTGGTTTACTATGTCGTAGCGCTGTTGGTCAAAAACTAACAAGTTATGTAACCGTAGCAGGACCAATTCAAGAAGAGGAAGTAGATGGACCGGAAGAGTTTCATTTAGTTGTTGTCGATAATGGCCGTTCTGAAATTTTAGGTTCTGAGTTCCGTCAAGTACTGCAATGTATTCGCTGTGCAGCATGTATCAATGTATGTCCTGTATATCGTCATGTTGGTGGTCACTCTTACGGATCCATTTATCCTGGGCCAATCGGTGCAGTATTAACACCGCTTTTAGGTGGATACGATGATTATAAAGAACTTCCATATGCATCTAGTTTATGCGGAGCATGTACAGAAGCTTGTCCAGTAAAAATTCCATTACATGACTTGTTATTAAAACACCGCCAAGTAATTGTGGAAAAAGAAGGACGTGCACCACTTGCAGAAAAGCTTGCAATGAAAATGTTTAGTATGGGTGCTTCGTCAGCTGCTTTATACAAAATGGGATCGAAAATGGCACCAGCTGCAATGAGCCCATTTACATCTGGTAATCGTGTTTCTAAAGGTGTGGGACCGCTGAAAAATTGGACGGAAATTCGTGAATTCCCAGCGCCAAGCAAAGAAAGATTCCGTGATTGGTATAAAGAGCATAAGAAAGGCGGGAATAACTAATGGCAGGAACGATTCAAAATCGCGATTCATTTTTAGAAAATATCGCAAAACAGCTTGGACGTGAACGCAAAACAGAAGGGGTACAGCGTCCGGTATGGAAAAATAATGTGAATGTAGAAACGTTACATGATTACTCCCAAGAAGAATTATTAGAAGTATTCAAGAAGCAATGTAACAATATTCATACGACTGTTGTTGAAACGAATCGAGCTGAATTAAGTGTTGCAATTAAGAAAGTTGTCACGGAAAACGGCGGCGGACCAATTATGTTATCTCAAGATGATCGTTTTGAAAAGTTTGGACTGCAGCAATTGTTTGAAGCGGAACTTCCTGGTGAAAATGTAGAAGTGCATGTTTGGGACCCAGCGAAGAAAGAAGAAAACATGAAGTTAGCCGAACAAGCAAATATCGGAATTTCATTTAGTGATTATACATTAGCAGAATCAGGTACAATTGTCGTGCAAAGTCATAAAGGAAGAGGGCGTTCATTACACTTTCTACCAACTATTTATGTAGCCATTATTCCACGTGAAACAATCGTGCCGCGTATTACACAAGCGGTACGTGATTTGAATACACGTGTAGAAAATGGAGAGGCACCGGCTTCTTGCATTAATTTTATTACAGGACCAAGTAACTCTGCTGACATTGAAATGAACCTTGTTGTTGGTGTACATGGACCATTAAAAGCGTTTTATTTTGTTGTATAAATGAAGAAACAGGCCTTATAAGGGCCTGTTTTTTTATGGAGAAAGATGAATTTTTGAAAATACAATGTGTTACCTTTTCTTGTTATACTAGGCGAGAAAGGAGAGAATGAAATGCTATTTTATGTATATGCTTTTTTCACTGGTTTAATATTAGGCTCTTTCTATCACGTTGTTGCGTATCGGATTCCACTCGGTTATTCCATCATAAAACCACGATCACATTGTTCTCATTGTTCCCATGTATTACAACTAAAAGAGTTAATCCCCATTTTATCATTTTGTATTCAAAAAGGACGGTGTACGCAATGTAATATAAAAATTTCATATTTACATCCATTATTTGAAGGCATTTCCGGAGTGTTATTTCTTCTTACAGCGGTCTTTGTTGGGGCTGATGGGCAGCTTATTATTGCATGGACGCTGTTATCACTTCTTCTTATTGTTTCCATTACAGATCTTCTTTATATGGTTATTCCAAATCAAATTTTACTCTTTTTTGCAGGACTATTTTTAATCGAACGTTTTTTTATAC
The DNA here is from genome assembly GCF_000746135.1 of Bacillus sp. UNC322MFChir4.1. Classification (NCBI taxonomy): domain Bacteria; kingdom Bacillati; phylum Bacillota; class Bacilli; order Caryophanales; family Bacillaceae; genus Bacillus; species Bacillus sp. UNC322MFChir4.1. Next base: position 279,715 of record NZ_KN050809.1, on the reverse strand, counting down.
AGCCATCGCTATGGTGGGATGGATTGTTAGGAGCAATGGTCATGTTTATGCTCTTATATATCATTCAAACTATTTATCCAAAAGGAATCGGAGGAGGGGATGTAAAATTATTTATTTTACTTGGTTTTGTCGTTGGAACAAAAGTGATACTGTTATCACTTTGTTTCTCATCATTATTTGGTCTTTGTTTTCTTATTATCTCAATTGCTCTAAAACGTATGACATATAATGAACCGCTTCCTTTTGCGCCTTTTATTGCACTTGGTACTATATGTACATATAGTATGTAGAGGAGGGATAAGATGAATGTATTTATGGATGATCAAAGACCGTGCCCATCTGGTTTTACACTAGCGACGACAGTCGAACAAGCGCTGGATCTCATGCGGAATTATAAGATACATACGTTATCACTTGATTATAATATGGGATTTCGTCAGAGAAATGGGCTATTTTTCGTAGATGTATTTTGTAAAGAACGATTACATGTGGAGGAAATTCATCTTCATACGAATGATTCGATTGGACAACATTATATGTTAGCGCGGATACAAAAAGGAAAAGAGTCTGGAGAAATTTCTTCGTCCATTATAATTAAATGTGTTGGAAGTTACTAAAAAAGCAAGCATTCCAATCAATTTGGAATGCTCGCTCAATAAAAGTTTCATCTTATTTTACTTGCGCTGACAATGGAATAATTTCTTCAGTTTGTTCGGAATCGATTTCTGGTTTTGCAGATTTCGTTTTAGTCAAATAATGATAAACCATACCAACAAAAACAGATCCGCCAACTATGTTACCGATTGTAGCTGGAATTAAGTTATGAATCGCACCTGCAAAAGAAACTGTATCAGGATGTGGAACAAGTAAAGCAATTGAAAAGATGGCTAGATTTGCGATGCTATGTTCATATCCTGACATGAAGAAAGTAAATACAGTTAAAAATATCATAATTATTTTAGCTGTATCTCCTTTTACTTGTGATGGAAGGAAACATGCAAGACAAACGAGCCAGTTACATAAAATAGCTTTGAAAAATATGTGTGTTGTTGATGCGCCCATCTTTGTTGTGGCAACTACATTTAATAAGTGATTGTGACTTATTGTTTCATAAATACCAGTTGCATAAAATAGCAATGCCAAAAATACTGCTCCTACTAAGTTTCCTATATAACAAGCACCCCAGTTGCGAAGTGTATCGATAACAGTTGTTTCTTTACGTAAAGTTGCAACGGTGAAATACATTGTATTTCCTGTAAATAATTCAGCTCCACCAAATATAATTAAAATAAGTGCAATTCCAAAAAATATAGAGAATGCAAAATATGTTGCGGGTGAATGTGCATCATGAAAGAAATTTCCTAATTTAGAACATAGTACAATAACAAAACCCATATAGACACCAGCTAGCGCTGCCCGAAGGAAATATTGCATTGGATTGTTATCTAACATTTTTTTCTTTTTCTTTGCGAGCTGTACTAGGTAATCTACTCCTTGTTCTAGCATAAAACATTACGCTCCTTCAATAAATCATTTATTAATATTCTTTATATGAATAAATTACACGTATTTGTTCTTACTTTCAATAATCTTGTTCAATATTTCACAAAAAGGACAACATTTTTGTGAAATATTGAACAAAATATTGTATAATATATTTTCAAAATTGAGAAACTCTATCTATGGAGAAAAAGGAAAAAGCGCTGAAATTACAGCGCTTTTTCGTTATATTGTTTTGAATCTTGTTGTACGTTTGGCGTTGTTTCTTTTGATAAGAGCCAACCACCTACACCAATTGACAGCAATACAATCCAAAATGTTAATTTCCAAGTAGTTGATTCTGGGAATTCGTGTGGGATGACGCCTAATGCAGGGTGAGCTAACGTATAAACTGCTAATTTCACACCAACCCAACCGACAATCATGAATGCAGCAGTTTCCAATCCTGGTTTACGCTGCAGTAAGTTTACGAAAGCGGATGCGGCAAAGCGCATAATAATTAATCCAATCATACCGCCTGCGAAAATAACAGCAAACTGTCCGATATCAAGTTCGCCAATTGTACCAAGATTTGTCTTCGGTAATGTCATTGCTAATGCAACAGCTGCTAAAATAGAGTCAACAGCAAACGCGATATCAGCAACTTCTACTTTAAATACAGTCCACCAAAAGTTTTCTTGTTTTTTCTCTGTCTCTTTTTTCTCTGTTTCTTGATGAGCTGCATTCTTTTTAACATACGTTTTTACAAGATGGTTACCAGCGATAAACATTAAATAAATGGCACCGATTGCTTGTACTTGCCATACATCGACAAGAAATGAAATCATAAACAATGATCCAAAGCGGAATACAAATGCTCCTGCAAGTCCGTAAAATAAAGCCTTTTTACGTTTTTCTTCCGGTAAGTGTTTAACCATGATTGCAAGGACAAGTGCATTATCTGCTGCTAAAATTCCTTCCAAAGCGACTAAAATAAGTAATACCCAACCATACTCCAATAATAAAGATAGTTCCATTTACAATCTCCTCTCGTTTGTACAAGCGCTAAACAAACAGAAGAAAATTCCCCGTTGTTTAGCTTCCCCAAAATAAGCTCTATCAACGGCGGAGGAATTTAGAAATGAATGCAAAAAAGACCTCTGCCGTTAATAGGCAAAGGTCTTGCTAGACATATGTAATAAACTATGCCAACAAAGCCGGAGGAACATGGTTCCACGTAATGACGACTTTGTTTCAGAGAATATTTTCTCTGACGCTACTCCCCTTTGGAAATATGCTATTACGTACAGTATATAAGTACTGCTAAAGTTTGTCAATCTGCTAAAAGAGTTTTGTGTGAATATTTCACTTTATGTACGCTAAAAAAGAGGCGGAGAATATCCGCCTCAAATCCATTGTTTATATTATTATCCACGTAATTGTTGTTGTGCAAGAGAAACGAGGCGTTTTGTCACTTCACCGCCGACAGATCCGTTTGAACGAGAAGCTGTGTTAGAGCCTAAATTCACACCAAATTCTTGTGCAATTTCATACTTAAACTGTTCTAATGCTTGTTCAGCACCAGGAACAAGTAGTTTATTTGTTTTTGCCATAGTATAAAACCCCTTTTTTCATTTTCAGCTTATAAGAGCTGATGATGTTATTGTATGTGTTTGAATTTCACTCATACGCGGAAGTAATCGGAGAGACTAACAGTTCTTGGAGGAAATGAAAAAGAGTAGCAGCGCTACTCTTTTTTCATAACGGTTGCTGTGCCTTCTACAACAACTTTATCGTATTGATTATAGATGTTTGTTTGTAATGTAATAATTCTTTTATCGTCGCGTTTTTCAATGACTTCAGCGACAACACGTAATGTATCTCCGATTTTTACAGGGGCACGGAATGCGATGTTTTGTGATAAATAAATGGTATTTTTTCCAGGAAGCTTTGTGCCAAGTATTGTTGAAATAAAGCTAGAAACGAGCATACCATGGGCAATGCGTTCTTTAAACATCGTTGTTTTAGCAAAAGAATCAAGGAGATGAATTGGATTTACATCGCCTGTAAGTTTTGCAAACGTAATAATATCTTCGTTTGCAATGGTCTTTGTTAAAGAAGCTCGATCCCCTAAGTGAATGTCATCATAATAAAGCTCTTGAACAGATTCTGCTTCTCGAAAAGGATTCATTTCTTCCTCCTTCTTTTCCATGTTGAAAAATGTGAGCGGTCCAGATGCAAAGGGAGAAAGAAGGGAAAGCGTATTTTTTGCAGTCAGTTGCCACATCTTTCTTATTTCATGGAAGTAAATAGATTTTTTGAGTTTTCCTCGAACTTTTTTACGAGGTCTAGTTGCATGGATTTGAATTCTTCTAAAAAACTTTCCATTTGTTTTTGAACCTCTTCACGTTGTTGTTGTTGTTGGTTAATTAATTGTTTTACTGCTTCTTCGAATTGTTCGCTTGTTTGTGAAAGTAAAGATAGGGATGCTTTTGTTGGAGACACAGTTAGCTGCTGCATATGATTGGAAAGTTCATTCCATTTTTCTTGCCATCCATCCATTTGTTCATTGAAGGAATTTCCGGAAAATTGTTTAACGTATTCAGAGTATTGCGCGTTTGCTTGTGCTGAAAATTGCTGGATTTCTTTCTCAATTTCTTGTGTACTTTCTGTTAATTTATGCAAAGACTCCTGCTGATGTTTCAACGTTTCTAATGTAAGTTGTTCCATTTGTTTTCCTGCTGAAGAGAAAAAAGAAAGAGAGTGTGACCAATTTTTCCAGAATGTATCAACAAGTTCGTGTGGTTTCGTTTCCATGACTTGACCTCCAAATAAAATTTTTACATATTGTGAACGCAGATTAATCTGCTGTATCACCAGAAGATGATGAAGATTTTTCATCCTTTACTGAAACTGTGGAAAATGGGAAGAACGCATTTGTGTATAGGTTAAAAAATGTACGAAGCATCTTTTGGTATTGTTCAAATGACGTAGCGCAAGAAGTTAAATATTCTTCTCCATATTCCGTTAAAGAATAAATTCGTTTTGCTGGACCTCCTTCACTTGTATCCCAAGTGGAAGATATGAGGTTTTCCTTTTCTAACTTTCGCAAAGTTCTATATACATTACCCTGATCAATAGAAGAAAAGCCAATATCCATTAGCATTTGAATGAGTTTGTAACCGTGAAGACTCCAGTCTTTAAGACAGAGAAGTAGAAATGGAACTAAGAAGTTTTTCGGCATGGAGTTTGGTTGTTTCGTTTGGGCCGTTTCCAAACTTTCTTTTTTTTCTGGTTCATTTTGTAGCATGATTGTGCATCACCTCATGAATCAGTTAATTGGGATTTTTTTCTTATATGTGCAATTTACACCTATCTGTATTTTTTGTCAATTGATTTTTTTGAAAATAGAAAAAATAAATATACCCTTGAACTTTCTGAAAGAATATCGGAAAATAATGAATAGATTGAATTATTTCAATTGTTTTTATTTGTTTTAATAACGAAATGAAGGAGTGTAGGAGAATTGATTGAACAAAAACTCGATCCACTACAAGCTTGGAAGGAAGTTTACGAACAGACAGAAAAGTTTTGGGGAAAAACGCTTAATGAAACAGTCAAGACAGAAGAGTATTCTGCATGGATGGGAAGCGTTTTAGATTTGAACTTGTTTTATCAAAAGATGATGAACGATGCAACAAAGGGGTATTTAGAGAAAGTGAATATTCCAACGCAAGAAGATATTGCACGAGTTGCTTCTCTTGTTATTAATTTAGAAAACAAAGTTGACAATATTGAAGAGTTTTTGGAGGAAAATACAGAATCCATTAGACAATCACCTACAATAAAACGTGATGTAACAAAAGTGAAACAAGATATTCGAACATTAGAAAATAAATTAGATAAAGTTTTAGAGCTATTAGAGGGGCAGAATGCAATATTAGAAAAATTACAAGTGCCAGCTGTACAAGCGAAACCAGATCCTAAAAAATAATTTCGTTAAATATATATTTGTTCAGAAAGTGGAAGGGAGAACCTCTTTCTAGGGCGATATATTATTTATAAATGTATACATGCATTATGCGGTGTACATCTAGGCGAAATCCATCCATCATGTAACCGCAAATTATAACAAAGGGGGAGCAAAAATGGCTCAATTACATGGAAAAGTAGCAATTGTAACGGGTGGAGCAAAAGGGATTGGAAAGGCAATTACAATGGCACTAGCAGCAGAAGGTGCAAAGGTAGTAATTAACTACAATAGCAGTAAAGAAGCTGCTGAGAACCTTGTGAATGAGCTCGCAAAAGAAGGACATGATGTATACGCTTGTCAAGCAGATGTTTCTAAGTTAGAAGATGCAAAGCGTCTTGTTGAAGAAACAGTACAGCACTTTGGGAAAGTAGACATTTTAGTTAATAATGCTGGAATTACAAGAGATCGTACATTTAAAAAGTTAAATCGTGAAGATTGGGAGCGCGTTATTGATGTAAATTTAAGCAGTGTATTTAATACAACAAGTGCTGTACTTCCATACATAACGGAAGCTGAAGAGGGACGAATTATTAGTATCTCTTCTATTATTGGGCAAGCTGGTGGATTTGGACAGACAAATTATTCAGCTGCAAAAGCTGGTATGATTGGATTTACAAAATCTTTAGCATTAGAACTTGCAAGAACAAATGTAACAGTAAATGCGATTTGCCCAGGCTTTATTGATACAGAGATGGTAGCGGAAGTTCCAGAAAACGTTCGTGAGCAAATTGTTGCGAAAATTCCAAAGAAACGTTTCGGTCAAGCTGATGAAATTGCAAAAGGTGTTGTATACCTTTGCCGAGATGGTGCGTACATTACAGGTCAGCAATTAAATATTAATGGCGGTTTATATATGTAATCTAACAACAAAGAAGTGCATGTCTATGATAGGTATGCGCTTCTTTCTTTCTAGAAGAAATAAAAATAAAGGAGTTGTGAACATGACAACGTTGAGAGCAGAATGGGAAAAGCAATTAGAGTTGTATCCAGAGGAATATCGAAAGGCATACCAACGCTTTAGACGAGCGAGTGAAGTGTTACTTCGTGAACCAGAGCCGCAAGTAGGGTTAACGCCGAAAGAGGTAATTTGGACGAAAAATAAGACGAAGTTATATCGTTACATTCCGAAGAAAGAAAAGACACATTCTGTTCCTATTTTGTTAATTTATGCTCTTATTAATAAGCCTTATATTATGGATTTAACGCCAGGGAATAGTTTAGTAGAATACTTAGTAGACCGCGGTTTTGATGTATATATGCTCGACTGGGGAACGTTCGGTTTAGAAGATAGTCATTTGAAATTTGATGATTTTGTGCTTGATTACATTGCAAAAGCTGTCAAAAAAGTATTGCGTACAGCGAATGCAGAAGAAATATCTTTGCTTGGCTATTGCATGGGGGGAACATTAACTTCTATTTACGCTGCACTTCATCCGCATATGCCAATTCGTAATTTAATTTTTATGACGAGTCCATTCGATTTCTCTGATACAGGGTTATATGGACCGCTATTAGATGAGAAATATTTTAACTTAGATAAAGCGGTGGATACATTTGGCAATATCCCTCCGGAAATGATTGATTTTGGGAATAAAATGTTAAAGCCAATTTCGAATTTTGTCGGTCCGTATGTAGCACTTCTTGATCGTTCAGAAAATGAGCAGTTTGTAGAAAGTTGGAGATTAGTTCAAAAATGGGTTGCAGATGGGATTCCGTTTCCAGGAGAAGCATATCGTCAATGGATTCGAGAGTTTTATCAAAAAAATAAGTTAGTAAAAGGTGAGCTTGTGATTCGCGGCCAACAGGTGAAGTTAGAAAACATTAAGGCAAATGTATTAAATATTTCTGCGAAACGTGACCATATAGCACTTCCATGTCAAGTGGAAGCTTTATTAGATCATATTTCTAGCGTTGATAAGCAGTATGTTTGTATTCCAACGGGGCATATGTCAATTGTATACGGCAAAGCAGCGGTAAAACAAACATATCCAACCGTTGGAAATTGGCTTGAGGAACGTTCAAAATAACGCGAAACCACAGGCAGTTGGCAATCGAGAAAAATTGAAGATAGCGCTGTTAGAGCGTGATAGAAAAATCCAGTTAGTGAAAACTATCTGGATTTTTTTATGGGAAATAAAGAAAAATAATAAGACAAAGAAATGCATCTTTATTTTAGGAGAGATTTCATGAAACTTCGATTCGGAAAATTGTTTTGGAATGAAGGGATTTCTATACCTTGTTATGAAATGCTGGAAAATGATATGATATGTGATGTGCTTATTATTGGAAGTGGTGAAACGGGTGCTCATCTTGCATATATGTTATCAATAATTGGACTACAAGTGGCAGTTATCGATAAAGGGAAAGTTGCAAGTGAAAGTACGCTTGTGAATACAGGATTGTTGCAATATGCTCACGATAAATCATTAACTTCGTTTGTTCATACATTTGGTGAAGAAAAAGGGGTTCGTGCATATCAATTATGTTATGATGCAATAAATACTTTGGAGCAAGTGGCAACAAAATTGGATATGAATCCCGAATTTATTCGTAGAGGAAGCTTGTATTATGCAAGTAATAAAGATGATGCTTTATTTCTACGAGAAGAATATGAAACATTACAACAATATGGTTTTCCTGTTGAATTTTTTACAGAAGAAGATATAAAAAAACGTTATTCATTTACAAAACCAGCTGCTTTATATACAAGAGGAGATGCGGAAGTGAATCCGTATGTATTGGCACATAGCCTTATTCATAAAGCAAAAAAGAATGGAGCGGCTATTTTTGAAGATACAGAGGTTGTTCATATTAAATCTGTTCAAAAAGATATAATCTGTTATACAAACAACGGAAAGAAAATTATATCTAAAGCTGTTATTGTAGCTACAGGATACGAAACGCAACAGACGAAAAAAGAAGCAAATGCAACTTTGGCAACTTCCTATGCAATTGTTACAAATGAGCAACCAAACTTTGAGGGATGGTACGAGCAGTCGCTAATTTGGGAAACTGCACGTCCGTATTTATATTGCCGCACTTATAAAAATCGAATTATCATCGGTGGCTTAGATGAACCGACTATGTTACAAAAGTATGGTGATACACATTTACTACATAAAAGAAACCTTCTTGTTCAAATGACATCAAAATTATTTCCACAGTTGAAACATATACAAGCAGAATATTATTGGGCAGCCATATTTGGCGGAACGCATGATGGAATGCCTATTCTGAAAGAGGATGAATCGATTGGAAATCTCTATTATGCATTAGGTTATGGAGGGAACGGTACCGTTTATAGTATGGTATTTGCAAAAATATTTCAAGAATTGTTTACATGCGGAAGTAGTTCGGATTTTGAAGTATTTCACCGCAAAAAAAGTTAAAGAAGTGATGGAATGAAAGCTATTAGAAAATGGTTACAACGTTTAAGGCCTGTACAGCTCATCGCTGTATTTTATAGCATTGCTGTGATTGTGTCTGTTATATTATTAAGCATGCCATTTGTTATAAAACCAGGAGTGAAGTGGACATTCATTGATTCCTTATTTATATCTGTTAGTGCAGTAAGTGTGACCGGTTTATCTACTGTGTCAATTCCCGATACATTTAATACAGCAGGTATTGTGATATTAGCACTTGTTTTACAATTAGGTGGGCTTGGCATTATGGCACTTGGGACGTTTGTTTGGATGATCACAGGGAAGAAAATAGGTTTGCAGCAGCGGCGCTTAATTATGGCAGATCAAAATCAAGGGAATTTAGCAGGACTGGTTCAGTTAATGCGCTCTATTTTAATATTAATCGTTTCGATTGAAGTGCTTGGTGCACTTTTGTTAGGAACAAGATTTTTACATTACTTTCCTGGCTGGAAGGAAGCGTATTTCCATGGTTTTTTTGCATCTGTTAGTGCGACAACGAATGCTGGATTTGATTTAACAGGACAATCGCTTATACCGTATCAAGAGGATTATATTGTACAAATTATTCATATGTTTCTCATTATTTTAGGTGCAATTGGTTTTCCGGTGTTAATGGAGATCAAGCAATATATTGGCAAAAAGAAACATGAATTATTTCGATTCTCGTTATTTACAAAACTGACAACGACAACGTTCTTTTCTCTAGTCATTGTTGGAACGATCGTTATTTTTTTGTTAGAATGGAATCATTTTTTGCACGGGAAATCCTGGCATGAAATGTTATTTTATACATTGTTTCAATCTGTTACAACCAGAAGTGGCGGCCTAGCAACGATAGATATTCAAGAATTTTCACCGCCGACGCTGTTCTTTATGAGTATATTAATGTTTATTGGAGCTTCTCCAAGTTCTGTTGGCGGCGGTATTCGTACAACAACATTTGCCGTTTGTATCCTCGTATTGTATAACTTTGCAAAAGGTAGTAGAAATGTACGGGTATTTGGGAGACAATTACATGAAGAGGATATTATAAAATCATTTGTTGTTGCATTGATGGGTGCATTGCTATGTGCGGTAGCAATATTTATTTTATGTATAACAGAACCATTTCCATTATTGAACCTCGTCCTAGAAGTGTGTTCAGCATTTGGAACGACTGGATTATCGACGGGAATTACATCAGAACTCACAACAATTGGAAAGTTAGTATTAATTGTGCTTATGTTTATCGGACGGATTGGTATTTTAACGTTCATATGGGTAATTGGGGGAAGAGAGAGACCTCCTCGATATAAATATCCGAAAGAACGGGTCATTGTTGGATAAGAAGAAGCTGACTTCCGTTATCGACCGTTCTTTGCAATATATCGGCGATTCGACATGAAATAAAGACACTTCGACGTTATTCGACATACAAGTAGTCAATCCGCTGAACTGTATCATATCGAAAAGTGAAGGAATCTGACTAAAAAGTGAATTTTTTAGTCAGATCCTTATATAAGAATAAAAGGCTTCTCCAAAAGTTTCACTTTTGGAGAAGCCTTTTTTACATTAATCGTTAATACCAAACTGAGGATGCATAAAAGTATCTTCTGAATCATTATTGTTCTTTTGCAGTAATTCCTGATTTTCTTCAGCAATCCAGCCAATATCATTTGTTGGATGTATCCATTGATCTCCGGCCATAATAGCAGGGTCAATATCATCACTCCAATCGTTTAGGGGGCTATTTTCTGAATTATATTGGCTATCGCCAATAATCACGCCATACTCATTGGTGAATGGTGGCTGCATCGTGATGCCAGTTCCTTTAAAAGAAGGAAAATTCATTTGATGCGGAATTGTTTCGTCAAGAATAGGAGAGTCGATCGGTTCGTTTTTCTTCACATACATCGCTCCTTGCTTTCTTCTTTTGTTTTAAACCTTGCATGTGGCAGAAACAGGCCCTGACTGTTTCTATGCAAGTTCAGAAGCTCTCGTCTACATAAAAAAGGGGTTTTTATGTCAGTATTTCAACTTGTATTTAAGTAGAAAGGTGTATAGACCTTCCTGTTTTATAGCATTTCCTCATATTGTGTGTTCGTAACTTGTTAACAGTTACCATCTATAGGGTAGAGTTTCAATGTCCATATTAGTACTACAAGCATTAATTTTATAGAAAGAATTAAGGGGTGTTTCGTATGGTAAAACGAAAGGTGAGTCGTAACGCAGCTGCAAAGAACAATCAAACGCCAAAAGAAAGTTTGCCGGATGCGGAATTTGCAGTTGAGTATGAAAATGAAAATGTTGCAAAATATGCAAATCGTAATTCAAAAAAAGGCAAGAAAAAATGAGGCGTTTTTACAAACGTCTCATTTTTTTATCCTTATATTAATGTTGATAATTCGCTGACACGAGCTGCGAATAACTCACATTGTGTCGTTTTCGGATTGTAGTAAGCGACAAGGAAAGAAGGATTTGAAATCATTTCACCGTGCTTTATGTAATGGTGGTAATCAAATGGTATTTGCTCTACAATCGTGTGTTTATATAGGTCCTTTTCTGTCAATTGAAGAGAAACAAATTGGTCTCCTAGAATGTTTGGATGCTCTAGAATTCCTTTATAGTAAGCATTTACCTCTTCTTTTGTCCTTTGTTCTGTTGTCCATGATTTACGTGGGCGATATTTATGATTATGTAAATAATCGATTGTCATTAACCCTTTAATGATATGGAGCTTATCAGTTTTTCTTGATTGTAGAAACTGATACAGACGCTGGAATAAATCTTCTAGTTGGTGTCCGATTCGTATCCATCCTTGTGTATCCCAATAAGAGCCAAACTCTTGGAAGAAGTCAAAAGGTGTTTCGAATGCGTGTGATACGATATATGACACCGTGTTGTCCATACGATGAGCATTCCAATATTTTTCTAATACATCTTCAACTTGTTTAATTCGAATAATATCATCGAATGATAGGACATTATTTCCAAGCATTTCATATGGTGCATTTTCCATGTATATATATTGATGATCATCCGCTCGAAGACGAAGACCTGTACCACGCAGCAATTTTAAAAAGCCAAGTTGTAATTCTTCTGGTCCTAAAGCAAAGACATCATTAAATGTTTTTCGGAAGGATTGATAATCTTCTTCAGGAAGTCCGGCAATTAAGTCTAGGTGCTGTGCGATTTTTTGTCCATCGCGAACCATTGTAACTGTTCTTGTCAATTTTTCGAAGTTTTGACGTCGTTTTACAAGGTCGTTTGTTTGATCATTTGTAGATTGTACACCAATCTCAAAACGGAACAAACCTGGAGGAGCATGTGTATTTAAAAATTCAATGACCTCAGGCCTCATAATATCGGCTGTAATTTCAAATTGAAATACGGTTCCATCTACGTGTTCATCAATTAAAAATTGAAACATTTCCATTGCGTAGCTACGGCTAATGTTAAAAGTACGATCGACGAATTTAATAATGCGTGCACCATTTTGCATTAAATAGCGAATATCTTCTTTAATACGTTCACGATCGAAGTAACGGACGCCGACCTCAATAGAAGATAAACAAAATTGACAGCTAAACGGACAACCACGGCTCGTCTCGATATAGGTAATACGTTTATTTAAATGTGGGATATCTTCTGGAAAACGATATGGAGATGGCAATTCTTTTAAATTTAATTTCTCATGCTGTGGTTTGATTACATAGGTGCCATCATCTTTTATGAATCCAATACCGTCAAGGTTTTCAAATTGTTGTGAACCTTGTATTTCAAATAGAAGGTTTTTTACAGCAAGTTCTCCTTCACCGACAATAATAAAATCGATTTCAGGAACACGTTTTAGCCATTGAGGCACATCGTATGTAACTTCTGGACCACCAACAAAAATAATCAGATTTGGATTAATCTTTTTAAGCATTTGAATGACTTCAATTGTTTCTTCTATGTTCCAAATGTAGCAGCTAAAGCCTATTACATCAGGTTTTCGCCTATGTAAATCTGTAACAATATTCATGGCAGGATCGTTAATCGTATATTCAGCCATCTCTAAATCAAATTCTGGCTGGGCATATGCTTTAATATAACGAATTGCTAGATTGGTATGAATGTACTTTGCGTTTAACGTACTAATAATAATGTTCATCTTTTAACCCTCAACTTTAATTTTAAATTACATTGTTTAGTATAGGCATATATACGAAAAAAAAACAACATTCACTAGAACTTGAATTTACATAAAAAAGGACACTTTTTCCCGTACTGCTCATATAATTTACCAATAGAAAAAAAGTTGGCTGAAGGAAAGAAGGGACAGAGGTGAAGAAAAGAGTGAGTGAGAAGATAATTATATATGCATATATACTGCGAAAATTACGGATTATTAGTGAGAAAGAGAAGAATGCTATGCTACAAATTACGATGAATAAAAGAGCTCTATAATAAGGGCTCTTTTTATTTTTAGGGAACATGGCGAAAGCATATTGACAAAACTGTCTTCTCATGTGATAATTCAATTAAATTTTTCGAATTATCAAAAAATATTACTTTTTACATAGAAATAGAAGATAACAATACGGGGGTGACAATGTGTTATTGTTTTTGAAAAAATGGAAAGAATTACGGGATATTAAGATGGAATTGGCTCTTCGTGACTGGTTTTATGGGACAAAAATTAGTTTATCAATGCGCACGTCACATGATCCGCTTACGTTTTTGGTTAATATAGAAGGGAAAGATAAAGGGTTATTTGTGGAAGATGATTTTATTGTAGTTAACAGTACATGTGAACCGGTATTTGCAATTGATGAGAAACCGGCTTCTGAATCATTTATGCACGCAGATATTTATAAAAAAAGCCAGGCGGAATGTATTCTACAAGTACAAACAGTTGATAGTCACTTAATGTCAGAGTTATATGGAAAAGCAGGGGAAGTAACGTTTGAACAGAGAAATGTAGAACGTGTTTTTGGGAAAGAAGGGATTACAAGTATTACAATTCCAATCGTAGAAGATGAAAGTAAATTTGCGAATTTGTTAGAAGAGACTGTGCCTTGCTTTACAAAAGGAGGCGGAGCAGTTCTTGTTCACAATTACGGATTAATTGTTTGGGGAACAACGCCAGAAGAAACAAAAAAATGGTTGGAGGGATTAGAGTACTTAATGAATTATCATGTAAAATTGTTAATGATTAAAGGAAAGAAAAGTTCGGTGATGTAATCGATAGGCCTCTTTAGGTAGAAGTACCTAAAGAGAATTGGAATCAGTTAGGAAGTAACCCTAAAAAAATGAAAGCGTTTTACTTTTGAAGTTTTATTCATAAAATACGGCTCTCCTTATTATATATAGATTACATGTCATCATGTGGGGAGGAACGTATTTTGCGAGTTAAATATCATTTTCTTCTGAAGCAACAAGTTGTCAATTGCTTCGAAAATGAAGAGGCAGGGCGAGCTTTAGAGATAATGAATCGCAGTGGATATAGAGCGATTCCTGTTTTAGCAGAGAACGGTAAGACATTTAAAGGTATTATTTATAAAGTGGATGTGTTAGAGAATAAATATAAGGAGCATGAAGAAAGAAAAGAAAGTGTTTCTGAGCTAATGAAAAATGAGCAGGCTTTTATTTTTGAACGGGATTCTTTCTTTAGAGCTTTTTATACCATTCGTAGATTGCCATTTTTAGCTGTACTAAATGATTATCATGAATTTATAGGTATTTTAACGCATTCTAATATTTTTGATGTGATTGAGGACTCATTTGGAATGAATACAGGTGGGTATATATTGACATTAGCGACGCATGAATCGAAAGGAATCATTAAAGAGCTAGGCACATTGTTAAAGGTGTATAATATTGGAGGATTATTCACGTTAGATAATGGTGATCAATATATTAGACGTCTTATTGTTAACATTACGGATGATTTGAATCAAAAAGAGTTAGAAACGTTAGTGGCGAAGCTAGAGAAAAAAGGTTTTCGAGTTAGTCATGTAGACCGTATTTAGAAATAGAGGGAGGCGAAAGCCTCTCTCTATTTTTGTGAAGAGACAGGTGGAATTGGCGATACAAGATCAGATAAGAAGATAAAATCGGCCTTTTCTTGAATTTTAGGAATATAAGATTTAATGACAGAAGATGTAATTTCTCCTGGAGGCCCAACGTGACCAATCGCTACCATAACAGGTTCAGTTCTTACTTTTTGTAAGAGAATATTGGCTTGTTTCGTTACGTGAGCTGAAGTATATAAATCATCAAAAAATAGTTTATTTTCGGCAATAGGAACGCCGATCTCTTCGCCAATTTTTTTTACAACGCTGTGTGGACTAGTTTTACTATCTAAGTAAAATAGACCATGCTCTTTACAAACGGATAGTATAATGCGCATTACTCTTTCATCAGCAGTTACTTTTGACCCCATATGATTGTTCATTCCAATTGCGAATGGAACTTCTTTAATTGCCTGTTTGATACGACTTTTAATTTCAGCATCACTTAAATCGGTTGTAATTGCATTTGGGCCAAGCCACTCTTTTTTTCCTTTTACCGGTTCCATTGGCATATGAATAATAACTTCGTGTCCTTTTTGATGAGCAGACGCCGCGTCTTGTTTTGTAGATGGAAGAAATGGCATAACTGCGACAGTTAACGGGATAGGCAGTGATAACATTTTTTCCGTTCCTTTCATATTATTTCCAAAGTCATCAATGACAATCGCTACTTTATTTGTGTGAGCAGACGCTGGTACAGAAAAAGTTACGATTGGCAGTAGTGCGGTAAGGAAAAAAATAATTATATATTTTCGCATGTACAATTCTCCCTTCGTATAATACAAAGCATCCATAATAAAGTGAAACTTTAATCAGTGGGGGCTTTCATCGCCTGATGATTAGTTGAACCAATTGAGATCGTTGGTGCGGTGTAACTGCTAATTTACTGTTATCGTTTACGTTTTGAATGAATTTAAACGCACAAAATGTCGAAAATAAAATTGTAAAAAGCAGAAATTCTCCGTTTGATAGGGATTTTCATTAAAATAATATAAAAAAAATGTCTATTATTGCGAATGTATTTACAAAGATAGAATAATTTGTAATAATTCTCAAGGTGAGGATAAAGATTTGTAAATTATAGGGAGAAAATGTTAAATTTTCTGAACGTTTGTACTTAATAAGGAGAGAAACAGAAAGTTTCATTCTTAATAAGGATGGAATACAAATTATGAAAGGATATCGAGGGGGATATACATGTTTGTAGTAAAAAGAAAATCTACAATGGACAAGCTTTTGTATGATATTCATGTGAAGCGCGAAGAAATGATTCATTTAGGACTTACAAGTGGATTTAATAGCTTGGAGACAATTCAAGTAAGTCAAGAATTGGACGCGCTTATTGTGAAATATCAGCGTTACAAAGAGAAGAAGGTATCAAAATGGTTTTTAATGATAAAAACATTACTTTTCAAAGTGACGTACAATGAGAAATCGCATGCAATTTGGACAACATTTATAAAGTAATCATCCCATGAAGAAAAGGGATGATTACCGTGAATAGAGCGGGAGTAGAATGTATACTGTTGTTCCAATATTTTCTGTACTTTCAATCGTAATTTGACCATTATAAATTTCAATGATTCTTTTGCATACGACAAGGCCTAGTCCCGTTCCTGTATCTTTATTTGTGAAAAACGGATGGAAAATTTGTTTTTGAATGTGTTTAGGAATTCCTTTTCCAGTGTCTTTAATTTGTAATTGTGCTGTATTTTCACTTGCATCAATTGTAATTGTCAATGAATCTCCTAATGACATTGCTTCAAAAGAATTTTTTGTAATATTTAAAATAATTTGTTTAATATGATCGTTTGAACAACGTATCGGAATTGAATGTTCAGGCATACGTATGGAAAGTTCAACGTTATGTAAATTTGCCTCTGATTGAATAATTAACGAAACTTCTTTTACAATGTCTCTTAAATCGTATGTTTTTTCAATAATAGCAGTTGGTTTCCCAAGAATAAGGAACTCACTGACAATCTCATTAATCCTTTCAATTTCCTTCTCAATAACAGAAAAATAAAATTGGTCTTTTTCATTTGTATGTGTTTCTTTTAAAAGAGTAATGAGCCCGTTAATACCTGTAAGAGGATTGCGGATTTCGTGAGCTGTACTTGCAGCGAAAGAACCAACTAATTCTAGTTTTTGTAATTCATTTTGCTTTCTCTCTAATTTTGTTTGTCTTTTTAGAAGAATGTATTTTATAACTAAAAATAAAATAGTCATAAGAAATAATGTTATTAAACTTTCCGTAAATACGTTACGATATAAAATGGTTTCTTTAATAGGTAATGGATAAATAGCAACGCTCCACGGTAATCTTGTTAATGGAATAGTCATTTGTTTTGTTTGTCTTAGGGCAAAATTTGGATTATTATCGTGTAAAAATGTAACGCCATACTTATCCAGTACTTCAAAGTGATATTTTGGTTTAATCGCATTTAAAGACGTTGCAATATAGTCAAACCGTAGGGTTGCTAATAGCAGCCCGGAAACATCTTTGTTTTTATTGAAAACAGGAGTGGAAATCACAATCACTTTATGGCCAGAAGCACGATCTGTAATTGCAGATGAAACCGTTGTCTGTTTATTGTTCAAAGTTTCAGTTGCGTAAGAACGATCAGTAATATCGATAGGAACTTTTAATCCCGATGATGATAATGAAACTTTCAAATCCGTATGAGCATAATACAGGCCATCAAATCGTTCAACGGTTCCATCTGTACTATGGAGAACTTGTTGTATTTCAGTATCGTTTTGTGCTTTTGTGCTAATAACTAACGCAAGCATTTCTAATGCAGAGGTTGCTTCACCTAGATAACGATCTAAGTAGTCTCTATATAAAAAGACGGCGGAATGAGCTGCTTGTTTATTTTCTTTTTCCAATGTATATTTTTCGTACAAAAACAAGAGAGAACTAATACAAAGGGTTGGCAATATAACAAGCAAAATATATATAAATGTGTTGCGGAGTTTTACGTTCAAAATGCTTCTCCTTTTGTTTTTATATTTATTATATAAAAACATTCTGAAATGTGTAGTGTTTTTGTAGCTTTTTGTTGTAATATGTTGAAGCGGGCAGTGTTTTTTATAATCTTTATTTGAAAAGAAATTTAGTAAAGGATGGAAGTGTTATGACATCTCAGTATGAAAGAGAAGATGTTTCTAAATCGTTAAAACTATTTATTGCTTTATCACGTGTGCACCGCTCTGTAATGGATACTGCCAATAAGTCTATTCAAAGCAATGGATTAAATCCAACCGAGTTTGCTGTACTAGAACTGTTATACCATAAGGGAACTCAACCATTGCAGCAAATTGGAGAAAGGATTTTAATTGCAAGTGGTAGTATTACATATGTTATTGATAAACTAGAGAAAAAAGGACTTGTTGAGCGAAAGCCTAGCCAAAATGACCGTCGTGTTATTTACGCTTATTTAACGGAACGAGGGATACAATTAATTTCTAATATCTTTCCGAATCATGAGGAAGTCATACATGATTCATTACATATGTTATCAAATGATGAAAAAGATCAACTCATAGCTTTGTTAAAAAAGATAGGGAAATATGAGAAATAATAAAAAACTTTGAACTATTCATTCAAAGTTTTTTGTTATTTCTGTGACTGCAGGCGGTAACTATATAAATGCAAATTGAAAAAACGACATAAAAACCCTCTTTCTTTTGAGGTGGGCGAGAGCGTTTGCCCATGCATAAAAGCGGTCAGGGCTTATTTTTGCCACATGCGAGTGCAGGTCAAGCGATCTATGTGCCGGAAAATCAAAATGGATTTCTATAGATTAAGATGTAGAGTGAATAAAGAAAGAATTTAGTACGTACTGATGTAAGGGTATCTATAAGAATAAGTAGAGTGAAAATTCCCAATGAATAAAGGGAATTTACGAAATATATGGAATTATAGTAAGGGAATGTTTTTTAGAAAAGAAAGGGGCTATTTCTATGTCATTTGAGAATTATGAATACAAACGTCCAAATATGGATGAAGTGAAGGATAAGTTTACAGCGACTTTACAAGAGTTTAAGAATGCTAAAACAATGGAAGAACAAAAAGAAGTAATTGCACAGATTAATGAGATTCGCAATGACTTTAGCACGATGTATAACGTATGTTACATTCGTCATAGTGTCGATACGACGGATGAATTTTATAAAGAAGAACAAGATTTCTTTGATGAATATTCACCAATTGTGAAAGGGTATGTGACAAAGTATTACGAGGCATTAACACAATCGCCATTTCGTAAACAATTAGAAGAATATTATGGTATACAGTTATTTGCACTCGCAGAGGCTGAAATGAAAACATACTCTGATGAAGTAGTAGCAGATTTACAGTTAGAGAACAAGTTGTCTTCTGGGTACACACAGTTATTGGCGGCAGCTAAAATTGTGTTTGAAGGAGAAGAACGAACACTATCACAACTTGTTCCGTTTATGGAGAACAGAGATCGTAATATGCGTAAACAAGCAAGTGAAGCATATTATGGATATTTAGCAGAGCATGAAGAAGAGTTAGATCGTATTTATGATGAACTTGTAAAGGTAAGAACGACAATTGCAAAGAAACTTGGTTTTAATAATTTTGTCGAGCTTGGATATGCAAGAATGTATCGTACGGACTATAATGCAGAGATGGTTGCAAACTTCCGTAAACAAGTACTTGATTATATTGTACCTGTTGCAACTGAACTTAGACAAAAGCAACAGGCTCGTATTGGAGTAGAAAAGCTTGCTTATTATGATGAGAACTTTGAATATCCATCTGGTAATGCAGTGCCAAAAGGTGATGCGGACTGGATTGTAAATCATGGTAAAACAATGTATAAAGAATTGTCAGAAGAGACAAATACATTTTTCAATTTCATGTTAGAAAATAATTTACTAGATCTTGTTGCGAAAAAAGGAAAAGCTGGCGGAGGCTATTGTACATATATTGAAAACTATAAAGCGCCGTTTATTTTCTCAAACTTTAACGGAACATCCGGTGACATTGATGTGTTAACACATGAAGCGGGACATGCTTTCCAAGTGTATGAAAGCCGCCATTATGAAATTCCAGAATATAACTGGCCAACATATGAAGCGTGTGAAATTCATTCTATGAGTATGGAATTTTTCACATGGCCATGGATGAAATTATTTTTTGAGGAAGATGTAGAGAAATATTATTTCTCACATTTAAGTTCAGCGTTGCTATTTTTACCATATGGTGTATCTGTTGATGAATTCCAGCATTTTGTATATGAACATCCAGAAGCATCACCAGCTGAGCGGAAAGAAGCGTGGCGTAATATTGAAAGAAAGTACTTACCACATCGTGATTACGAAGAGAATGATTATTTAGAGCGCGGCGGCTTTTGGCAACGCCAAGCACATATTTATAATTCACCATTTTATTACATTGATTATACGTTAGCACAAATTTGTGCATTCCAATTTTGGAAGCGTTCTAGAGAGAATCGTCAAGAGGCATGGGATGATTACGTTCATCTTTGTCGTCAAGGTGGTAGTAAATCATTCTTACAATTAGTTGATGTAGCAAATTTAACATCACCATTTGCAGATGGGTGTGTGAAAGGTGTTATCGATGAAATTCATACTTGGTTAAACGGAGTAGATGACACAGAATTGTAAAAATATTCACTATTTTTTATAGATTTACAATCGACAAAAATTGGGAAAAATGAGATAATAAAAGAAAATTTAGAATAATTAAGTGAGAGGTGTTTCTGAAATAGAAGCGCCTCTTTTTAACAAAATAAGGGGGGATAAATTATGATGCAATCTTATGCAAATATGAATATGGAAACGTTGTTACGTGGAATGGCATCTACGAGACAAATGATTTTATCAGAAATTGAAATGTTAAGCGATACAGAAATTAATATGAAACCACGCCGTGATAAATGGAGCATTATGCAAGTGTTACATCACCTTCACCTTGTTGAACAATCCGTTACATCTGCTATAGTATATGGACTTCATAAAACTGAAAGAAAAGTTGTTCCGCCAAAAGACCTTCAAGTTACACTCGATCGAACAAGAAAGAGAGAAGCCCCTCAACAAATGCAACCAACAGAAACATTAATGAAAAAAACACAAATGATACAATTGCTGCAAAGTTCAAGAGAAAAGCTGTTACATGTTCTTCATAGTATTGTAAATGAAAAAGAACTATTCGAAAAATCGCTCAAACATCCTGTACTTGATGAGCTTAATTTATATCAATGGGTGCAATTTTTAGATTTACATGAACAGCGTCATCTAACACAATTAAAAGAAGCGAAACATGCAATTTTACAAAGATAAAGTGAAACTTCCATCAGTTGATTAACTAGCTGATGGATTTTTTATCGTTTTTGTACCACTCAGTATATGTATATTCCTCCTTCATATGTTGGAACATATATAAGGACATCTGAAAAGGAGTTGAAATAATGGGAAATAAAAAACGGGAGCAAGAAAGGCAATGGAAAGCGCGAAAAGAACAGCCGCCGCAGCATGGGAAAGTGAAGGCTTTTGCGGAACTTGTAGAGGAAACGAAAAAAACGTGATGCACCTGCATCACGTTTTTTTCGTTAAGGGGAATGTAAGAAGAAAAGTTGTTCCGATGTTCTTCTTGCTAGAGATGTCAATCTTTCCGTTCATTGCTTTTATAATACTAAAGACAACCATCATTCCAAGACCTGTTCCCTTTTCTTTTGTAGAATAGAAAGGTGAACCAAGGCGTTTTACTTGTTCGGCGTCCATACCGATTCCTGTATCTTGAATATGTAATTGGATGTGTTTATTAGCAGGTGTTACAGTAACTGTAAGGTCCCCGCCATTTGGCATTGCTTCAATACAGTTTTTTATAATGTTTAAAAGGCATTGATTGAGCTTTTGTTTTTCTCCCATTATATAAAATGTTTTACTTTGTTTCGTATAATGTATACAAACGTTAGAAAGGTTTGCTAATGGAGTCATGAGCGTAATTGCATGAAGTAATTCTTCTTCCAACTGTAATATTTGGACTTTTTCAATACTTGGTTTTGCAAATGTTAAGTAGTCTGTTAATACATGGTTTGCTTGATCAATACCGCGCATAGCGATGTCTAAATATAACAGTTTTTCTTGTTCTGAATGGCTTTTTGATTGTAGCAATTGAAGAAATCCTCTTGTTGATGTAAGTGGATTTCGAATTTCATGTGAAATAGAAGCAGCCATTTCACCGATGAGTTGAAATTTTTCGGCGTTCACAAGTTCTTTTGCAAAACGGACTTGTGATTGTAAAACGTCCATTAAGTATAAAATTAAGATCGTTCCTATAATTGTGCATAACTCATATATAATAAAATAAGATGTATAGTCCTTTGGGTTTGGAACGATAGATAGAAAATAGGGAATCCAGCCAATACCGTAAATAAGGCTGTAGAAAAAAGCTAAATACATTTTTGTTTTGATTTTCCCTTTTATATATATTTTGTATGTAGTAAAGAGAAAAATGTACAAAATAATAGAGGCAATAAGTGAAGGTATGAAGCCGCTGCCGCCAATAAAAAAACGATAAAGGTTCATAACACCTAAAATGGCACCGCCTGCTATTGGTCCTCCCGATAATGTTCCGACAACGAGCACGATATGTCGGAAGTCAAATTGAAAACCGTAATCAACTTTTGCAGCAAATGACATACAAACAATAGTGATAATGCTGCAGGAGAGAATAAATACAAACGAATTGAGCTTTGGAGAGCGATTTCCCTTTTCACTCCAAAATGAGTGATAAATTAACATTGTAACTAAAATAAATAATATATTTATGAAGAGGTACATAATAAAAAGCTTCAGGTTAAAAACCTCCTTGTACCGAGAAATAAAAGGTTTGATATATAAAATTATCATACTATTAATATGGAAGAAAATGAAATGTTATTTTTTGAAAAAACAGAAAAAATAGACGTTTTTCACACATCTACTCGGTATGTTACAATGTAATGTGAAAGTTAAAGAAGACAATCCATGCCTAGCATGGGAGAGGTTCGCGAACTCCCTCTATAAAAAACTATGAAGAGAACAATATCCTTTTAGGTATTGTTTTGTTTTTTTTAGTATGACAGTTCAAGAACGCTCTTTCTTCTTGGAATCGAGAATAGAGGAGAATGAGTGAAATGAAAAAGGAAAAAGCAGTTGTTGTTTTTAGTGGTGGTCAAGATAGTACAACATGTTTATTTTGGGCGCTAGAACAGTTTGAAGAAGTAGAAACAGTGACGTTTAATTATAATCAACGTCATAAGCTCGAAATCGACTGTGCGGCAGAAATCGCAAAAGAATTAGGTGTAAAGCATACTGTGCTTGATATGAGTTTGTTAAACCAGCTCGCTCCTAATGCGTTAACGCGTACAGATATGGAAATTACCCATGAAGATGGCGAGTTGCCGTCGACATTTGTGGATGGACGTAACTTATTGTTTTTATCGTTTGCAGCTGTGTTAGCGAAACAAGTAGGGGCACGCCATATTGTAACAGGTGTGTGTGAAACAGACTTTAGCGGCTATCCAGATTGCCGTGATGTGTTTGTGAAATCGCTAAATGTTACACTAAATTTATCGATGGATTATCCATTCGTTATTCATACACCACTTATGTGGATTGATAAAGCTGAAACATGGAAATTGGCAGACGAACTTGGAGCATTTGAATTTGTCCGTGAAAAAACGTTAACGTGCTATAACGGAGTGATTGGTGATGGTTGCGGTGAATGTCCAGCGTGTCAGCTTCGCAGTGCAGGACTTGATAAGTATGTACAAGAGCGTGAAGGAGCGAAAGCATAATGACACAAGACTTCTTTGGATTTCGCATTGTTGAAAATTTACAAAAAATAGATCAGGACATTGAGCGTAAGCAACTAAAGTATCATAATAAGCGTGTTATGGTGAGCAAAGAATTTACATTTGATGCTGCCCATCATTTGCACTGTTATGAAGGGAAATGTAAAAACCTTCATGGCCATACGTATAAAGTAATTTTCGGAATTAGTGGTTATGTCAATGAAATTGGTCTAGCGATTGATTTTGGTGATATAAAGGAAATTTGGAAAAATGAAATTGAAATATATTTAGATCATCGTTACTTAAATGAAACACTTCCAGCTATGAATACAACTGCTGAAAATATGGTTGTATGGATTTTTGAGAAAATGGAAGAGGCGTTAACAAAAGGTGCCAGGCAAAATGAATATAAAGGGGCGCGTGTTGAGTTTGTGCGCCTGTTTGAAACACCAACAAGCTATGCAGAAGTAAGACGGGAGTGGATGATGGGTGAGTAACATTCCTGTGTTAGAGATTTTTGGGCCGACAATTCAAGGAGAAGGAATGGTTGTTGGGCAAAAAACAATGTTTGTTCGCACAGCAGGTTGTGATTATAGCTGTGCCTGGTGTGATTCTGCATTTACATGGGATGGTTCGGCAAAAGAGCAAATTCGTCAAATGTCGCCAGAAGAGATTTTTTCTGAACTAGTGCAAATTGGTGGAGAAAATTTCTCGCATGTAACGATTTCAGGTGGGAATCCTGCCTTGTTAAAGCATTTAGGGGCATTCATTTCGTTATTACAACAAAAGGGGATTCGTACAGCAGTTGAAACGCAAGGAAGTAAGTGGCAAGATTGGTTACTTGCTATAGACGAAGTAACAATTTCGCCAAAACCACCGAGCTCAACAATGATAACGAATTTTGCTATGTTAGATTCTATTATAGATAAGTTAGATGGAAAAAATATAAGCCTAAAAGTAGTTGTATTTGATGATCAAGATTTTGTATACGCAAAAGAAGTGCATGAACGTTATCCGCACGTTCCGTTTTTCTTGCAAGTTGGCAATGATGATACGAAGACGACGGATGATACTTCATTAATTGAGCGTCTTCTTATGAAATATGAGTGGCTTATTGATAAAGCAGTGCAATGTAAGGAAATGAATGATGCGAAAGTATTACCGCAGCTCCACGCTTTAGTGTGGGGGAATAAACGCGGTGTATAAGTGAAGGGAGAATTTTAGATGACTGGAAGAAAAGATGAAGATTTAAAAGATGTAACATTATTAGGAAATCAAAATACAAAATATTTATTTGAATATAGCCCAGAAATTTTAGAGACGTTTGATAATAATCACCCAAATCGCGATTATTTTGTAAAATTTAATTGTCCAGAGTTTACAAGTTTATGCCCAAAAACAGGACAACCAGATTTTGCGACAATTTATATTAGCTATATTCCGGAACAAAAAATGGTAGAGAGTAAATCTTTAAAATTATATTTATTTAGTTTCCGCAACCATGGAGATTTCCATGAAGATTGTATGAATGTCATTATGAATGACTTAATTAAACTAATGGATCCACGCTATATTGAAGTATGGGGCAAATTTACACCACGCGGCGGTATTTCGATTGATCCATATTGTAACTATGGACGCCCTGGTACAAAATATGAAAAAATGGCTGAATATCGTTTAATGAATCATGATTTATATCCAGAAACAGTAGATAATCGTTAAGAAAAGAGGGGGCTTGCCCCCTCTTTTCTAGTGTTCTATGTATGTCGTGTAAGAATTTTATAGTTTTTATGATTTACAACAGTAAGAGGTTCCATATCTAAATTTCTGAAATTATCCATAATTGTTACATCAACGATAACGGAGTTTTTATTTACTTTTTGAACGCGCCCTTGTAAACCGTTTTTAAATTCAATGATATCTCCAGCTTCTGCGATTTTCATAAGCAACTCTCCCTGTTACATTTTTACGAAAAAGAGAACAAGTTTCGTTTTTTGTATTTTTCTTTATTGTGAACGAAATTTCCCATTTTGTAAATGTTTCCATGATATTTTTTTGAAAAAAATCCTAATTTTTCACAATTAATTTATAGTATCAATCTCGTATTTATTGTAAGGTGAATATAGGAGTGTTATGAAACGGAGACGATTATATGGTATTTGAGATTATAGGAAGCTTTATAGCTATTGTGTTGTTTTTATTTGCATATACGAAATTAAAAATGATTCGTGAACATGAAACATACATATACTATGAGGGAGCTGATAGCATTTCTTCTTATTCTAGTCATGAAGATGGAAGTGCTGGATGATATAAGTGTGTTTCTAAATAAATCGACATAAAAACCCTTACTTTTTTTAGGGGGCGAGAGCATCTGGCTATGCATAGCAACGGTCAGGGCCTTCGGCAAGGTTTAAAGCAGCAGGTAGCGGTCATGTTGTATTGTGCGGAGCCGACTGTTTAGGCCCGTCTAGACAAAGATGGCGAAAAATTAAAATGGATATATATGTAGAAAAATGTTGAACGGAGAGTGAGAAAGATGCAAATTTCTTTCATACGTCATGGAAGCTCTAGTGTTCAAAAGAAAGCGATTACAATGCAGGAATTTCAAGTATGGCAGCAAAGATACGAGCATGAAGGTATTGTGGGAGAAATAGAAATTCCACTTGAAACGATAGAAGTGGTAGAATCCTCTAAATTTATCGTTTCAAGTGATCAAAAAATAGCTGTTCAATCAGGGGCGATGTTGACTAGCAGCGTTATGTTTATACAGAATGCCCTTTTTCGCGAAGCTGCTGTTCCTTCAAGTTTACCTGTTCCGAATTGGATAAAGTGTAAACCAGAAGTATGGCTTTTTTTAGGCCGAGCATTTTGGACGGTTGGTTATTCGAAGGATGTTGAATCTTATATAGAAGTACAAAGAAGAGCGAAACAAGCAGCCGATATGTTAGTTGGGTATGCCAATGTATATCAGCGGATTAGCCTTATTGGGCATAGTTATTTTAATACGATGATAGGGAAAGAGTTACGTACGCGGGGCTGGCGTGGACCACTGCAATTTCATAATGAGCCGTTTGGATGTACAATTTATACTTTCCATGAAGTAATGGAAGGGAATGTATTTGTAACATATACATAAAGTAAGATAAGTATCATACTCCATAATAAAACGGCACAATTATGATTAATTGTGCCGTTTTATTATATTTGTTTAATTAAGTGAGCATATGGTTCGCCCACAAGTGAAAGTGTGTTATCTTGTTTATAACCGAGTTTTTTATAAAGAGAAAACGCAGATTTGTTTTCTAAGTTTACTAGTAATGCAATTTTTTCATGCCCCTTTTTTTGAGCATGTGTTTCAGCTGTAGAAATTAATTTTGAACCGATACCTTGTCCGCCATATTTAGAAGAAACAGATAAAGTATCAATATAATATTCATCTTCTTCTGCTTCTTTTTCTAATATAATAGAAGAATCTTGTTTCACATCTCGTAATCGATTTACGATTTTGTTATCTAGTTTCGTTGCGTCACTTCCGTGGTAGGATACAATAATACCAACAGCCTTTCCATCTCGTTCTGCAACAAAACAATTTTCATAACTGAGTCGGTTTTGCTTTTTCGTAAACCAATATTCTAAACCTTCTAGAACTTCCGTTTCGTTTGTGCCGCCTGTCAATTTTTCAGCAATTTCATGAAGTGCGTTGTACAATAAAGGAGAAATTGCTTTAGCATCTGTTTGTTTTGCTTTCCGAATCATGTTACCCCTCCTAATATCTATTTTATTGTATCATAAGAGGGAGCACGATAAAGTGAAACTTTAATCAGTGGGGGTTTTCTTCATCCCCCACTGATTATCAGCCCTCACCAATCGGGCTTTTACGGGCAGTTTATCTCCCACCTTACTTCTTAAGAAAAGCGGAAGCGGCTCGCTCAGAATCGCAGGACGCCCACGCCCCTGACAGAGAGGCGCTTTTTGCCTCGTCCGAGGGGGCGAAACGGCCGGAGATTCTAGCCGCTAGAGCTGGACAATGCATCCACTGAATTTTGAGGCGGGAGTATTATTGCCCGTTAATGCGGGATAAAAAATGATTTGCTGAAATAGGATCTATTGGATATATTCAAAGGTAGTCGTGAAATAAGAATACGACAGAGAGGTGATTTGTATGGATAAACAACAAGTAAATATAATTTTAGATCAGCTTAAAAATAAAGAAATACAAGAATATATTGTAACAAAAGAAGTGTTTTATACATTTCGCGAAGTTTTAGTAGCGCGAGAAGACTTTAAATATTTTCGAGGTAACGCACAGCATGATGGAAAGATCATTTATACATATATGGAAACACCGCGCTCGTAAGGAAAAGAATTATTAAGAGCCGGATGACGAGAAAGGAGAGAAGTTTATTTGGGAGAGTTTAAACAAGGAATACTTCCGCATTGGGACTGTTTTTGGAAAGATGAGAAAGGAAGAAAATTTGTTGGGATGGTTATGTTTCCGGAGAAGCGCAAGCGAATGAAGGAAATCATGGAGCAATTAAAAAAAGCATACGAACACGAACAAAGTGTGCTTGTAATAGCAAAACTACAAAATTCGATTCAAAAAGTTAAAGGTACGATTGCGTATTTCGATGATGAATCACCTGTTTTTACGATGCAATGTAAAGATGAAATTTTCCATCATATATTTTTGAGCGATATCGTGCGTGTAGAACTTCAAGAATAGGATTACACGAGTGCGGTAGGGAAAAAGCTCTGACCGTTTCTATGTGCGGTCAGACGCTCCTATTTCCCTAAAAAGGGTTCTAGTTTATATATAATATGTAACCGGTTTCGAACAGTTTCTAATAAGGGAACTGTTCGTTTTTTTTTGACAAATGAGAAATAGATTTCGCATTTATGTTTTCTTTTTTGACAATTTGATAAGAGGAACTTTTTTGGAAATGTGGGTAAATCCGTTGACAACTTTTTTGAAATACACTTTATTGACATGTGTTTTAGAATGTTGTTTCATATTCTTTGTATTGTATAAAGAGCGGCCTTTTTTGTCGAAAAAATAAATTTTTAAAAAGAAAGAAATTATACATATATCTTGTGTCCTTTTTTAAAAAGTAATACAATATATAGAGAATTCATCAAGGGCGAACATGACGTGAAAAGATGTAAAAGGAGGGTCGGAGATGTTAGTTGCATATGATTCTATGACAGGAAACGTGAAGCGTTTCATTCACAAATTAAATATGCCGGCCGTTCAAATCAATGAAAATCTCGTATTAGATGAAGAATTTGTCCTTATTACGTATACAACAGGTTTTGGAAATGTGCCGGAACGTGTTTTGAAATTTTTAGAACGTAATCATGAACGTTTAAAAGGAGTATCTGCAAGCGGAAATCGTAATTGGGGAGATATGTTTGGGGCAAGTGCAGACAAGATTTCAACGAGATATGAAGTGCCAATTGTATCAAAATTTGAGTTATCTGGAACAAATAAAGATGTAGAAGTTTTTAAAGAGAGGGTGCTGGAGATTGCGACACATTGAATTGAATAATGAGATCACGCAAATGCAGGACGGGTTCTATCAGCTTCACAAAGATAAAGAGGCACTAGCTGTCTTTATGGAAGAAGCGAAAGAGAATACCGTTCCTTTTGATAGCGTGGCGAATCGCATCGAGTATATGTTAGAGCATGACTACTACTATGATGTGTTAAGCGAATATAAGATGGACGAGGTGGAGGCTGTATACGAAATCGCATACGGCGAAAAGTTTGAGTTTCAATCTTATATGGCAGCTTCTAAGTTTTATAAAGATTACGCGTTAAAAACGAATGATCAAAAACAATATTTAGAAAGCTATCCTGATCGCGTAGCAATCGTATCGTTATACTTAGGACGAGGAAACGCTCAGAAGGCGAAGCAATTCGCAAGTATGATCGTCAAACAAAACTATCAACCAGCGACACCAACCTTTTTAAATGCAGGAAGAAGCAGAAGAGGAGAAATGGTGTCTTGTTTCTTGTTAGAGATGGACGACAGCTTAAACTCGATTGGGTTTAATATTAATACAGCGATGCAGTTAAGTAAGATTGGTGGAGGCGTAGCGCTCAACTTGAGTAAACTACGAGCACGCGGTGAACAAATTAAAGGTATCGAGAACGCAGCAAGTGGTGTTGTACCAGTTATGAAATTGCTTGAAGATTCGTTTTCGTATGCGAATCAGTTGGGTTAACTTATGGCTCAACTATAAAACCGGGTCAATTGCTGGAACGCCTGAGTATATCGAGGTAGGATACTACGGAGAAATTACGTAGCGCCCCCTAAAAATCCAAGATTGCAGGAAATCAGCAGCCGAGCTCCTAAGTCTGTTAGATAAGGAGAAGGTTCAACGACCAAGTAGCTATGTAGGCGACTATATAGCTCGAACCTGGCTTCTCAAACAAACCAAATTCAAATGGTATATATAATAAAAATATGATGAATGGCTAAACAAAGAATTTGGTGAGAAGAAGATATGGTCTGAACTCTATAGCGATATAGAGAGGGTAGCAGAAATGACTATTCCCCATACGTTTTAAATGTATGGAGTAACAACATGCAAAGAAAAGGTGCCGGAGCTGTATATTTAAATATTTTCCATTGGGACATTATTGAGTTCCTCGATACAAAAAAAATAAATGCCGACGAGAAGAGCCGTATTCAGTCTCTTTCCATCGGAATTATCGTACCAAGCAAGTTCTTTGAGCTTGCTGAGAAAAACGAACCATTCCATGTTTTCGCGCCTTATACAGTGTATAAAGAGTACGGAAAACATTTAGATGATATCGACATTGATGAAATGTATGATGAACTGATGAGCAATCCAAATATCAGAAAGAAGCAGCTTGATATTAGTACACGCGATATGCTCATTAAAATTGCGATGATTCAGCTTGAGTCTGGTTATCCATATTTAATGTTTAAATCAAATGCGAATAAGCAACATCCGTTAAAGGATATTGGAACTGTGAAGATGTCGAACCTCTGTACAGAAATTTTTCAACTACAGGAAACATCTGAAATCAATGACTACGGTACAGATGACATGATCCGTCGTGATATTAACTGTAACTTAGGATCATTAAATATCGTGAACGTAATGGAGAATAAAGAAATTCGTGAAGCAGTTCATGCAGGTATGGAAGCTTTAACGGCTGTTTCTGATATGACAATTATTCCGAACGCACCGACTGTGAAAAAAGCAAATGAGGAACTACATTCTGTTGGTCTTGGAGCGATGAACTTACACGGCTATTTAGCGAAAAATAAAATCGCTTATGAAAGTGCAGAAGCGAAAGAATTTGCTCGTACATTCTTTATGATGTTGAATTACTACTCTATTGAAAAAAGTATGGAAATTGCAAAAGAGAAAGGTGAAACCTTTAAGGACTTTGAAAAGTCAGATTATGCAAATGGCACATACTTTGAGAAGTATGAAACAACGGATTATAGTCCGACAACTGAGAAAGTTCAGCAGTTATTTGAAGGAATTCATGTTCCGACAAAAGAAGATTGGACAAGTTTAAAAGAACAGGTGCGAAAGCATGGTTTATATAACGCATACAGATTAGCAATTGCACCTACACAATCAATCAGTTACGTGCAGAATGCTACTTCATCAGTGATGCCGATCGTAAGCCAAATCGAATCAAGAACGTACGCAAATGCGACAACATATTATCCAATGCCGTATTTATCAAAAGATACGTTCTGGTATTATAAATCTTCTTACGATATGAATCAGTTTAAGCTCATCGATTTAATTACAGAAATTCAAGAACATATTGACCAAGGGATTAGTACAATCCTGTATGTAAATAGTGATATTTCTACTCGTGAATTAGCACGTTACTATATTTATGCTCATAAAAAAGGATTAAAGAGCTTGTACTACACAAGAACACGTAAATTAAGTGTGGAAGAGTGTGTAGCCTGCACAGTATAATGTATTTTTTTAGTAGAAGAGCATACAATTGATATTTATCATATAAAACAGCATGAGCAGGGTCAGAAAAACCCTGCTCATGCTTAGTTATGTAATTTACGTTCTAACGTGCGGTTAAATTTTCATTTTGAAATGGAAGTTTAACCGCACGTTAGATGCAACAATATAATAAAGGGGCGATTCAATGCGCGCGGTAAACTGGAACAAGAAAGAAGACGATTTTAGTTTAATGTTTTGGAAGCAAAACATCGCTCAGTTTTGGACAGAAGAGGAGATCGCAGTTTCTTCTGACAAAAATACGTGGGTGCAGTTATCGAAGGAAGAACAAATTGCTTATAAGCGTGTACTAGGGGGATTAACACTTCTAGATACGAAGCAAGGCGGCGAAGGAATGCCGCTGATTCTTGTGCACCTTGAGAACTTACAAGCAAAGAGTGTGCTTGCGTTCATGGGAGCTATGGAAGAAGTGCATGCGAAAAGTTACAGTCATATTTTCACAACACTTGCAACTGAAGAAGAAATTGATGAAATTTTTGAATGGGTAGATACACATCCGTTACTTGAGAAAAAATCAAGTATCATTACAAATTACTACCGTCGTTTATTAAAGCCTCAAGTAACGAAAAAAGAGCTATATATGGCAATGGTAGCAAGTGTATTTTTAGAAAGCTACTTGTTCTATAGTGGATTCTTCTATCCACTGTATTTAGCAGGGCAAGGAAAATTAACGGCGAGTGGAGAAATTATTAATTTAATAATCCGGGACGAGTCCATCCACGGCGTATTCGTCGGTATTTTAGCACAGCAAGTTTTTGCAGAGCTTTCTGCCGAAGAACAACAAGAAGTACAAAAAGAAACGAAGGATCTGTTATTAGAGCTGTATGACAATGAAACAGCGTATACAGAGGAAATTTATACATCAATTGGCCTTGTGGAAGAAGTGAATCGTTTTATTCGTTACAATGCGAATAAAGGGCTAATGAACTTAGGATTAGAACCGCACTTTGAAGAAGAAGAAATTAACCCAATCGTATTAAATGGTTTACGTACAGATACGAAAAACCATGATTTCTTCTCTGTAAAAGGGAATGGTTATGTAAAAGCAACAAATGTTGAAAAATTATCAGATGATGATTTCGTATTTAGCTTTTAAATAGATAGGATTAAAAAAGCTGTCTTTCATATGTGAAGGCAGCTTTTTTTGATATGTATAGTTTACAAAATGTTATTATTATGTGATGAATTTGTTGTTTTTCGACTGATTAAAGTTTCACTTCATGTGTATATAGTGGTATGAGAGATTGAATAAGTTATGTCAAAATGAATAAAAAACCAACAAAAATGTAAAGAAAATAAACTCACCTGGTGTATCTTTGAAGCGCAAAAACGGGCTTATCCTTTTAATTTTTTAACCCAAAAAATTTTGGCTTAAAAATTGCATGAATATTTTAAAAATAAAAAGGGAGGCTGGAGTGCGGTATGTAATATGCGCGATTTATTGAAAGCGTTTTCAGTTTAATTATCAAACGTTACATGGGAATTAGATAGAGAAAGTAGGAGGAATGATAGGTGGGGAAAGTAGTTGGTTTAAAACGTTCATTGGGACTTTGGTCAATTGTCATGCTAGGTGTCGGGTATATGACGCCGATGGTGGGATTCGATACATTTGGAATTGTCTCTGAAAAAACAGGTGGTCATGTTCCTGGAGCTTATCTTATTGCATTAGCAGGAATGTTATTTACAGCTGCAAGCTACGGTAAAATGGTAAAGGTTTTTCCTACTGCGGGATCTGCTTATACGTATACACAGAAGACAATTAGTACAAGGCTTGGATTCCTTGTTGGATGGTCAGCGTTATTGGATTATTTGTTTTTACCAATGGTGAACGCACTACTAACGAGGATTTATATGTCTGCACTTTTTCCGAGTGTTCCTTCTTGGATATGGGTCGTTGGATTTGTCCTACTAATTACACTTATAAATATTATTAGTGTAAATGTCACTGCTAATTTCAACACATTTTTAGTCGTGTTTCAAATATTAGTAATGGCTGTGTTTGTAATTCTTGTTGTAAAAGGATTACTAGCAGGAGAAGGAACTGGAAAAGTTTTTTCCATTCGGCCGTTTTTTCAATCAGATATACAAATATCATCGTTCGTTGCAGGGGCCACAATTCTTTGCTTTTCATTTTTAGGTTTCGATGCAGTAACTACATTTTCGGAGGAAACACCAAATGCGAAGAAGACAATTCCTCGGGCTATTTTTCTTACCGCTTTAATTGGCGGCATTTTATTTATTAGTACTACGTATTTCACACAATCTTTTTTTCCAGATGCATCCGTATTTAAAGATCAAGAATCAGCGGCACCAGAAATCGCGCTATACGTTGGTGGAAAACTATTTCAAACTTTCTTTTTAGTAGGAACATTTATGGGAACAATGGCATCAGGTTTAGCTTCTCATACAAGTGTGTCGCGATTATTATACGTAATGGGGCGGGATAATGTAATCCCGCAGAAGATATTTGGATACATTCATCCTCGCTGGCGAACTCCCGTATATAACATTATTATTGTGGGAATAATTTCACTTTCCGCTATATTTATCGATTTAGAAACAGCAGCATCTCTTATTAATTTCGGAGCGCTTATTGCATTTACTTTTGTTAATTTATCTGTCATTGCTTACTATGTTATCAAGCAAAAAAGATATAAAACAGCAAAAGACTTTTTTAATTTCTTAGTTCTACCTATTTTCGGAGCAGGTACAGTAGCTGTGTTATGGTTTAACCTCAATATTCATTCGCTAATTCTTGGACTTAGCTGGGCTGCTGTTGGAATTGGTTACTTGTTGTATATTACGAACATGTTCCGATCAGCTCCACCGCAAATGCATTTTGAAGAAGTGCAGGAAATATAAAATAACAAAAAACATCGGAATTTTTCCGATGTTTTTTATGTTGGGGAAATGAAATTTATGCAAGCTTGCATAAGGCATTCAACAATTCATAAAGAAAGAGAGGGAATTTGTAAATCAGTATCAGAGAGAAGGCTGAATAAACGTTATATTTTTTATTTGGCACGATTATTGCTTTATAAAACTAGTAAAAATATATAGAAGATGTAGAAGATTTCCGAAGTTTTTTCCATATGATT
Source organism: Bacillus sp. UNC322MFChir4.1 (assembly GCF_000746135.1). Lineage (NCBI taxonomy): Bacteria > Bacillati > Bacillota > Bacilli > Caryophanales > Bacillaceae > Bacillus > Bacillus sp. UNC322MFChir4.1. The sequence continues at coordinate 244,774 of NZ_KN050809.1, read as the reverse complement.
CTTCAGTTACAAATGTTAGCAGAACAATATGAATAGAATAAAAGAAGGGAATGATTCATTTTGTATTATGAAATCGTTACGAGTCCATGTTATGGAACGGTTGAAAAAGTGTCAATTAATAGGGAATCACGAATTTATGAATGGGAACCACTGTTTGCTATTAAAAATATGAATGGTCAGATGGAAGTGATTAAAATGGGATGTAGTGGAGAAGTACAGTCTTTAGAAGTAGAAGCGGGAGATAAGGTAATTCCAGGGATGGTATTAGCTTATATTCAAGAGGATATTTTAAATAGTGGCAGTGATTAATGAGAGAGTAAAAAGGAAGATGGTAGCATTCATCTTCCTTTTTCTATTCAATTAAAGGAAAACATATATTGTCAGATTAATTAAAAAAATCTGTTTTTAGTGATACAATACATATTAAGTATCCCGAAGGAGGAGAAGTGGAATGTTTTCCATTGCTCATAAAAAAATTAGACAGATTGTTTCTCTACCTATTGATCAACCTGAAAAGGAATGGAATATAGATGTTAAAAATATAAAAGAGCCTTTTCTGTTCTTAAAAAGGGAAGATCAATTATTTGCATACGTCCATGTGGAGGAACTGCTATCAAAAAATGAGGAATTAACTGCCCAGGCATTACTTGCAAATGCTGTTTCACTAAATACAATTTGTCACCTTAGCAAAAATATTTCCTTAACAGCTCTCTTTCAAATTATTGGGGCACCTATTGCTATTGTGAAAAATGAAATAGGAGAGTTAAAAGGGTACATAAGAAGAGAGGATGTTTTTGCAGAATTATTTAGGCAGGAAAATAAAAGTGTAGATATACTAAAAATTATTTTAATGTCTATTCCAATGGGGATTTTTATAGTCGACCGGGAAAAGAAAATTGTAAATTGTAATGAATCTGGTTTAAAGATGATTAAATCTACTGCTGAAAAAGTGTTGAATGTCCCAGCAGAACAGATTTTTAATGGTGAACATATTAACAATGTATATGCAACGAGAAAAACGATTTTAAATCAGTTACAAATAACGAATGAGATGGGAGTATTAGTTGATTATAGTCCAATCCCTAGCTTTGATCAAAGTATTGAAGGAATGATTATTATTGTACAAGATTTGCCAATGGTTGAGGATATGGCCATGGAAATTGAATATATAAAGGATTTAAATAAAGATTTACATGCAATCTTATCTAGTATTTATGATGAAATATTAGTAGTCAATCATAAAGGGGAATTAATTCGTTATAGTGAAACCATTATTAATGATTTTTGGGGAGGAGATCTCAAGAATCTTTTAGGAAAAAATCTATTAGATTTAGAGCGGAAAGGATTATTTAGTCCATCTGTTACTCGCTTAGTACTAGAGAAAAAGAAAAAGGTGTCGATTGTACAAGAAACGAAAAGTGGTAGGAAAATATTAGCGGTTGGAAACCCTGTGTTTAATGAACAAGGAGAACTGCACCGCATTATTATTGCATCAAGGGATATTACCGAGGCAACGAGATTAAAAATGGAATTGCATGAGATGAAAAAGATATCTGAACAATATAAAAAGGAATTGGACAACTTTAAAAATAAAGATCGTTTTCTTAAGAAACTTATTTATTGCAGTCCGAAAATGGAACAAATTATTAATCAAGCTAAAAAAATAGCTGATTTTTCTTCTAATGTGCTTATTTCTGGAGAATCGGGTGTTGGAAAAGAAGTGATTGCTCAAGCAATTCATCAACTAGGAAATCGATATTCAAAGCCGTTTTTAAAACTAAATTGCGGTGCAATTCCAGAATCATTATTGGAAAGTGAACTGTTCGGATATACGAAAGGTGCTTTTACCGGTGCGGATAAAAACGGAAAAGAAGGATATTTTAAGCGAGCGGATCAAGGAATTTTATTTTTGGATGAGATTGGCGAAATGCCATTACATTTGCAGGTGAAATTACTTAGAGTGTTACAAGAGCAAGAAGTAATTCCAATCGGAAGCACAGTTCCTACGAAAATAAACGTTCAAATTATTGCGGCTACAAATAAAAGTCTCGAAAAAATGGTGGAAGCTGGTACGTTCCGTGAAGATTTATTTTATCGTTTAAATGTAATTCCACTACAAGTTCCTCCGTTAAGGGAGAGAATGGAAGATGTTCCAGTACTCGCATTTCACTTCTTACAACAATTAAATGAAAAATATAATAAAAACTACCATTTAACCCCTGATGCACTAAATTTATTAGAATTTTATTCATGGCCGGGAAATGTACGAGAATTACAAAATATGATTGAGCGTTTAGTAGTATCAGCAGATGAGCCAGTTATTGATGCTGAATTTGTTGGTAAATTTTTAACACCTGGTTATGACTTTAAAAAATCTAAGCCAGTTATTACAAGGGTCTTGCCATTACAAGAAGCATTACATTCTGTAGAAGAGCAATTAATCTTACTTGCGATGAAGCAGTATAAAACGACGACGAAGGCCGCAAAGGCTCTTGGTATTAGCCAATCTTCGGTAAGTCGTAAATTTCAAAAAATCATGAATGAAAAGGGAGGAGCAGTTGATACAATTTCATATTTCTAAAAGAGAAAGGGGAAGTCTAATGGGACGACTCCTTTCTCTTTATTATTTTTGTTGTAATTATTCAAAATGTAATAACCTATGCAAAAATGCATAGGTTCATGCGTTTTATTTAAAGAAATGTATGATTACTTGGTATTTTAAATGTTGGCACAATTATTGCTTATATAATATATGAACGATCGACAAAGGGGGATTAAATAGTGCTAGATTTAAAAATGTATATAAACGGTGAGTGGAAAGAGTCTAGTAATCAAGAAAAACGACCTATTATTAACCCTGCGAATGGCAAGGTTATCGCATATGCGCCTGAAGGAACGATCCTGGATGTGAAATCCGCGATAGAAGCGGCAAGAGCGACTTTTGAGAGCGGAATTTGGCCAGAAACATCCGCAGCTGAAAGAGCATCTTATTTATTTAAAATAGCAGATGAAATTGATAAAAATAAGGAAGAACTTACACGTCTTGAAACAATGGATAATGGAAAAACACATCGCGAGGCAGAAGGTGATATTGGGGATGCGGCAGCTTGCTTCCGTTATTATGCTGGGCTTATTACAAAGCCAGATGGCCAAACATATCATGTAGCTGATCCAATGCAAGCTATGGTAGTCAGAGAGCCGGTTGGTGTTTGTGGTTTAATTGTTCCTTGGAATTATCCGTTACTAATGAGTGTTTGGAAAATTGCACCTGCTTTAGCAGCTGGAAATACAATTGTATTTAAACCTTCTGAAGTGACACCAGTCACTGCAACAAAATTATTTGAAATCCTTGAGAAAGTAAATATGCCAAAAGGCGTTGCAAATATGGTAATGGGAGCTGGACCAACAGTAGGAAACGAGATTGCAGCAAGTGATAAAGTTGACATGATTTCCTTTACGGGTGGAACGAAAACAGGAAAGCACATTATGAGAACAGCGGCGGATAATATGAAAAAGATTTCGCTAGAACTTGGCGGGAAGTCTCCAAATATTATTTTTGCAGATGCAGATTTTGAAACCGCTGTTGATTATGCGCTGTTTGGTATTTATGCAGGTACTGGACAAGTGTGTTCAGCGGGATCGAGAATTCTTGTAGAGGAAAGTATATATGATAAATTCGTTACTCATTTCGTAGAACGAGCAAAGCAAATTAATGTTGGACCTGGTGATAACCTAGAATCAGAGATGGGACCACTTGTAAGTCAAGAGCATATGGAAAAAGTATTACGCTATATTGAGATTGGGAAAGACGAAGGAGCAGAAATTGCTTGCGGAGGAAAGCGTATACTTGCGGATGGAAAAGGTGATGGTTTCTTTATTGAACCAACGGTCTTTGTCAATGTAAAACCTGAAATGCGTATTGTGCAGGAAGAAATTTTTGGTCCTGTTGTAGTAATCCAAAAGTTTAAAGGTGAACAGGAAGCGATTGAGCTAGCAAACGGTACAGATTACGGTTTAGCTGGAGGGGTGTTTACTGTTGATGGGGCAAAAGCGATGCGCGTAATCCGCAAGCTTCGCGCTGGGATTACATGGATTAATAGTTATCATCCAACATACAACGAGGCGCCTTGGGGCGGATATAAGCAAAGTGGGATCGGTCGTAGTTTAGGAACGTTTGGTTTAGAAGAATTTCAAGAAATTAAGCAGATTAATATAAATCTAGAAGTAGAACCAATTGGTTGGTTTGCAAATAAAAAGACTATAGGAGTGAAATAAATGGTGACGAATATAGAAAGTAAATCAAATGAGCAGGATGTAAACAATTCAAATGTAAATGATTATATTATGAAAGTACTGCAGTTAATTGAAAAAGAAAAGGTCTCTGAAGAAGAGGCGAACTGGATCCAAAAAGAAACAGTAGATGGATTTAGAGAGCATGTTAATCCTGGTTTTCTTGCCTACAGAAAAACAGTAACAAAAGATGGACAATTTGCAGCAGTAGAATGGTCTGATGAAGGATCTTGTTTTATGGATATCAATGGAAAAAAATATATTGATTGTTTAGGTGGATTTGGGATTTATAATGTTGGACACCGTAATCCGAAAGTGGTGAAAGCTGTAACAGATCAATTAAAGCGTCAAGCATTGCATAGTCAGGATCTACTAGATCCACTTCGTGCGATTCTTGCAAAGATTTTAGCAGATATTACACCTGGTGATTTGAAATATGCTTTCTTTACAAATAGTGGGACAGAAAGTGTGGAGGCGGCATTAAAATTAGCAAAAATGTATAGTGAACGAACAACTTTCATTTCAACAACACGTGCCTTTCACGGTAAGAGTCTTGGATCTTTATCTGGAACAGCAAAAGGAATGTTCCGTAAACCATTCTTACCATTAATTCCAGGTTTCCGTCACGTTCCATTTGGCGATATCGAGATGATGAGAAAAACATTTGAAACTTGTGTATTAGTAGGTGAAGATGTTGCAGCTGTTATTCTAGAACCAATTCAAGGGGAAGGCGGTATTATTTTACCTCCAGAAAATTATTTAAAAGAAGTAAGAGAACTCTGTGATGAATTTGGATCATTGCTTATTTTTGATGAGGTACAAACTGGGATGGGACGTACAGGGAGAATGTTTGCGGCAGAACTGTATGATGTAGTGCCGGATATTATCTGTCTTGCGAAGGCATTTGGCGGAGGCGTAATGCCAGCAGGTGCAATTGTTGCCAAAGAACAAGTATTTAAAAGTTGGTTTGATAACCCATTCATGCATACAACAACGTTTGGTGGAAATCCACTTGCATGTGCTGCTGCAATTGCAACAATTCATGTTTTATTGGAAGAGAACTTACCAGCACGAGCTGCAGAAGTTGGGGAGTATTTCTTAAACGGATTGAAAAAAGCAGCGGAAGGACATGAAGACAAAGTATTTGAAATTCGTGGTCAAGGTTTAATGATTGGTATTGAGTTCCATAAAGATGAAATTGGATATGAAGTATCGAAAGCAATGTTTGATCAAGGCATCCTTGTTGCAGGAACGCTAATTAATTCAAAAACAATTCGTATTGAACCGTCTCTTACAATTAGTTATGAAGAAGTAGATACGGTAATCAATACTTTCAAATCAGTGTTAGCACAAGTAAAAGTACAATAAAGTGAAACTTTAATCAGTGGGGGTTTTCTTCATCCCCCACTGATTAAAAGCCCTCACCAATCGGGCTTTTACGGGCAGTTTATCTCCCACCTAACTTCTTAAGAAAAGCGGAAACGGCCGGAGATTCTAGCCGCTAGAGCTGGACAATGCTTTCGTCGAATCTTGAGGTGGGAGTATTACTGCCCACGAATAGCGGGATAAAGTGTAAAAACAAACCAGTAAAACTATATTCATTCTAATGGGTTTTACTGGTGAGTACTACATATGAAATGAATCCAAATGTGCGAAATGGTTTATATACAGATACAAAAAACATGATTTTGTATTTAACTTTTAATAAGGTGAGTGCTCTATATGTATAGGGCACTCTTTTTTTTGAGGAATAAGTTTACATAACATTGTTATTATATAGATTTTTATTGAGAATATGCTGTGAATTTCAGTTATATTAAAAAAATAATATAGCAGGTTAATATTTACATTTTTAATGTCATAGTGTACTATTTGATTAGTACACTATGACATTAGGAGGAAGAAATGAAAATTGAATTTTCTCCCAACATCCCGATTTACATTCAAGTGATGGAATACATAAAAAAAGAAATCGCAACAGGTCATTTATCACCTGGTAGTAAAATCCCCTCTGTCCGTGAATTAGCCGGTGAGCTACAAGTGAATCCAAATACAATTCAACGTACATTTCAAGAGTTAGAACGCGAGGGTATCGTTGTGACGCGTAGAGGAATGGGAAGATATGTAGCAACTGAAGGAGAGAAAATTATGGATATGCGAAAAGATATGGCGAAAGAGTTGCTTCATGTCTTTATAAATGGAATGAACAACTTAGGGTTTTCAGAAGAGGAAATGTTGTCCATTCTTCATTCTTCATTAGAAGAGAAAAAGGGGGAGAACAGATGCGAGAATTAGTGGAAATAGAGAATTTGTGGAAACGTTACGATTTAAAAGCTGTTATTAGAGATGTAAATATCAAAATAACAGAAGGAAAAATTATTGGACTTGTTGGGGATAATGGCAGCGGAAAAACGACGTTGCTGAAAATGATTGTCGGTTTACAGCATCCTTCTCAAGGAGATATTTTCATTGCTAATAAGAAAGTAAATCGAGAAACGAAAAAAATCGTCTCATTCATGTCCGACCGTCCTATATTTGAAGAGTGGATGACTGTAAAAGATTCTTTGTTTTTCTATCGTGATTTTTTCGAAGATTTCGATATTCAAAAAGCTGTGGATACAATCGCGAAATTGAAAATTCCATTAGAAGAAAAAATTAATGCTTTATCAAAAGGAATGGTAGAAAAACTACAACTTATTTTAACGTTTTCACGGCATGCAAAACTGTATGTATTAGATGAACCGCTTGGCGGAATCGATCTTGTCTCACGGGAGCATGTATTAGAGTTAATTCTTCAATTTTACCGTGAAGATAGTACCATTTTAATTTCTACTCATTTAATCGGTGAAATTGAAAACTTATTTGATGAAGTCATCTTTTTAAAGGACGGAGAAATTGTGTTACATGAAAATGTAGAAGATCTTCGTTTTCAAAGAGGAAAAGCAATACACGAGTTGTTCAAGGAGGTTTTTGGACAATGAATCCACTTCTTCATTATTTATATAACTGTAATAAAAAGAAAATATGGATTATTTATCTAGGGTTTATTACAATCTCGCTTATTCTTTTATTCAATTTTATGGGTTCTGCTAAGCACATGACTCCAATGAAACAAAATGTAATATTGGTTTTGTTTATATTATTATTTACTATAACGGTATTTTCAATTGGATTAATAGCAGTCTCATCATTTCGGAGAATGTTAAAAAATTCTATGATTCGATATACAGCTATTCCTGCTAAAAAATATATATATGCTAACCTATTATTTTTTACGATAATGGTTGTTTTATTGTCATTAATAGCTTTAGGATTTGTTCATTTTTTTTCATTAGATATTTACGGGAAAAACACAAATGGAGAGATTCAACGAGCGATGCAATACTTTTATAAATTTGGGTTGCTTCATCATTTCTTTTCTATCTTTTTATGGGTTATAGATATAACGGGTTTTTTAGTTTCTATATACCTCATAATTGCAATTATAAAACTTTTTGATGTGAACTCGTTATTAAGTAAAGTATTATTTATATTTTTCTTTTTGCTTCTAGGTGTAATTCAATTTTTTATAACTACGCTCTTGGAAAAAATGGACAAATATATATTCTCTACTCAACATATTGGATTTATAGATAAAAATGGTTTTTTCGAAACATCATTTTATATAAATGAAGGGGCAAGTATTTCGTATATATGCTTTGTTTTGTTATCGACTTTCCTTTTCATATTCATAGCGTCTTATATCATCGACAAAAAATTAGAGGTTTAAAGGAGGAATAGGCATTGGGAAATGTAGTGGTGAAATTAGAAAATGTTCATAAAAAAATAGGAAGTGCTGAAATTATTCGTGGTCTTTCGTTTGAAGTACAGGAAGGGGAAGTGTACGGCTTTCTTGGACCAAATGGAAGTGGGAAGACGACGACAATTCGTATGATGACAGGGCTGATTTCAATAACAGAAGGCGATATTACTATTTGTGGTCACAGTATACGTACTGAACGGGAGAAAGCGTTAGAGTATATTGGTGCGATTGTAGAGAATCCTGAACTATATGATTATATGACAGGAATGCAAAACTTAAAGCATTTTGCGAATATGGCTGTTACACCAATTGGTAAAGAACGGATTGCTGAAATTATAAAGCTAGTTGAGCTAGAACATGCGATACATAAAAAGGTAAAAACATATTCTCTTGGTATGAAACAACGTTTAGGGATTGCACAAGCACTACTGCATAACCCGAAAATTTTAATTTTAGATGAACCGACAAATGGTTTAGATCCGGCGGGAATTCGTGAAATTCGCGATTACTTACAGCGTTTAGCAAAGGAAGAAAACATTGCAGTCATTGTATCAAGTCACTTATTAAGTGAAATTGAGCTGATGTGTGATCGTGTCGTTATTATTAAGAATGGACAATTTGTACAAGAGTATAGTTTACGTGAACAGGTAAAAGGCGATGAACAAATCGTAGTAGCGTTTGAAGTAGATCAAGTAGAGGAAGCGAATGAACTGATTAAAGGAACTATACAAGAAAACAAAATTATTGTATCTGTCATGAAAGAGGATATTCCGCAACTTGTGAAAAAATTAGTGCATGCTGATGTTCTTGTGTACGGTGTAACAGTTCAAAATAAATCATTAGAAGATGAGTTCTTAGCAGTTACAGGGGGAGGGAAAGCGTAATGATAAAATTAATTCAAAATGAATTTTTAAAGTTACATGCGAAAAAGAGTATGTATATTTTATTAGTTGTGTTAGCAGTATTAGAAATTGCAGGAGCAGTTATTATTAAAAAATGGGCTCCGCCTGAAATCAAAATTGAAGGATTCATTATGTATGCAGAGCAAAATATCGGCATGATTGCTACGTTTGCAACAATCTTTGGAATAACGCTTGCATCCCGCACAATTACAGATGAATTTCAAAAAGGGACAATTAAACAATTGTTAATTCGTCCGAGAAAGCGAGTTACGATCTTATTTTCAAAGTATATTACAGTTCTCTTAGCGATATTATTCGTATGTATTGCTTCTTTACTTACAGCAATGTTAATTGGCCTCATTGCATTTGGGGGGGACATTGGGACGGTAACCTTTGCAATTTTGGTAAAACGTTTTGCCTATAATATTTTACCGATCTTCTTTTATCCAACAGTTGCATTCTTATTAGCAAATATTTTTAGAAAATCAGTTTTACCATTAGTTATTACACTGTTTTTCTTCTTCCTAGAGGGAATGTTAAAAATACTAATCGTCCAATTTGCCCAAGGTATAGCAAAGTATATTGTAATGTTTCACTTGAATTTAAATATGTATGATAGTAATGTGTTGCTCAGTCAAGGGGCAAAGCCGATATTTACAGAGTTTAGCTTTACAACTTCTTTGTTATTTGTGTTAGCTCATTTTGTTGTTTTACTCGTTGCTTCGAGTGCATTGTTCCAAAAACGTGATGTGCTATAAAAATAAATCCTCGCTTTAAGCGGGGATTTATTTTAGAGAGTTGTAGGATGATACAGAGCTAATTTTATAAATAAAGGAAGAAATTACAGCATATTGATACTATAATATAGATATATCATGTTGGAGGTGTTTTCTATTAACCTTACATTTTCACGTATTCGACTTCGTAGTTTTTTTGGGTGGATGATTTTAAGTTCATTCATTACATACCTTTTGCTAGAAGTAATAGGGGCTGGAAATAATGTATTCGAATTTGTTTCAGACACTTTCGTTTTCTTTGTATTTCCATTACTGTGGTTGTTTTATAAGATGAAAAAGCATAATGTGGTATTTACAAGTTTTTTTGATAAACCATCATCCATTCCATGGCGACTTATTTTAATTGCTACGGCTATGGGAATGATATTTTCATTCGGCATTTCGTTTGTTCAATTTTACTTACTAGCTCAGCTAATTCCGGACTTTTTAGTTGATTTATTAAGTGATGGAAATGTAATTGATATGAGCACTACTTTTACAAAAGTTTTAAGTGTCATTTCAGCTTGTATATTTGCTCCAATTATGGAAGAAGTAATCTTTCGAGGCTTTTTCTTAAACCGAATGGCGTATAAGTGGGGCTTGAAACGGGCCGTTATCATTTCTTCACTAATTTTTGGATTTGGGCACATAGATGTGATTGGTGCCTTTTTATTCGGTGTTGTTATGTGCCTTTTATACATTAAAACGAAAAGCTTATGGACAAATATAATTGTGCATGCTTTAAACAATACTGTCGTTAGCATTATTCAATTTACTGATAGCGGCACACAAGAACCAGTAAAAATTGCTGAATTGCAAGCGCCGAGTAATTTATGGATCGGTCTTGTTATCATTATTATTAGCTTATTATGGCTTATTCCCTTTATTCGTCGAAATTGGCGCACTGTAAAAGAAGTTGGACTGCCATCATTGCGGATCATTCAAGAAGAAAAACAAACTGACGTGATTGCAGAGCAGGCTACATATAGTCAAGTTGTCTTCACCGATCGCTACATGGCTGTCGAATTACCTGATGAAGCTGTCAATCATTTAGGTTTAGAAGAAAGTGATTATGTAAAAGTGGAACTAGTGAATGATACAATTGTGATAAAAAAAGCAGATGAAAGAGAAAGGCTCTCCTAAAGAAAAATGGAGAGCTTTTTTCTTTAAGAAATAAGAATTTCAACATGGAATTTATTCCCGTTTTTTGTATATTTAATGTCTGTTACAGTACGTATTCTCTTTAAAATTTCTACTTTCTCACCAATTCGCGGAATAGTAGGGACGTTATCCCAAATACCGAGTAAATCATTTGTGTTATTAATTTTTTCATAAAACCAAATTTTCACTGTGGTGCCCCTTTCTTAGTTTTGTATTTTAATACATAATAAAACATTTTTATGCTTATTGTAAGAGGTTTTTACGTGTTTTTTTGAATAAACTTAACAAAAAATATTTTCGTTGAGGGAGGACATGTTCGATATCAGTTGGAACCCATTTTTGAAAAGACAATGTAAACAAGCTGTTATTGAATGTTTTAATTATAGCTAGAATGATTATTATTAGCGGACTGAGAAAGGAGAAGTTACTTAGCTTTATAGTAAAAAAATAATTTTATAGAAAAAAATAAGAATATTTTGTATAATTACATTACAATAATTTTGAAAGCAGGGTGGGGCGTATGGCACATATTCCAATAAAAAAACTAGAAACATTATTAGCATTAACTGATGGAGATGAACAAAAGCAAAAAGAATTTTATGAAACACTATTAACAACACATGTTTATGTTGCAGGAACAGTTGATATAGAAGAAGGAGATACACAAGGAATCGTGCATTTACGCTATTTTCAAGGGGAAGGAAGATGGATTTTACCATTCTTTACGCAACTTGAGTTTTTACAAGCTGCATTGCCGGAAGATGTACCTGTTATTTCGATTCGTGGAAAAGAGTTATTTGAAAGCATTGATGCCGAAGCAACAGCAGTCTTAAATATCGGCACAGATCTTGATAAAACATTTACACCTCCAGAAATTGCTGACATTGCTTCCGGAAGAATTTTTAACTATTATCAATAAAGTACCGTTACCATTTTTCCTTTGCGTCATATAGTATTAGTAGCTTGACCAAGGGGGGGATGGATATATATGGCTGACAATAACAACAATAACAACTGCTGCTGGGATAACTTATACAATTGGAAAAACCGTAATAACAACAATAACAACAACAATAATAACAACAATAATAACAACAATAATAACAAAAACAAATACAACTGTTGCTGGAATTACTGGAATAACAGAAATAACAACAATAACAACAACAAGAATAACTGAATAGAAATAATAAAGGAGAAGCTTTTTGCTTCTCCTTTATTATTTCTATTCAAATTTACCTCGCATTAATGGGAAATATGAGATTCCCACTTCAAGATTGATTGGTGGAGGATGAAGGACTCCTCACTGATGGAAGTTTCACTTTATACCAGAAGAGATAGAAAGTGTTTTTTGTTGCCCATTTATTGTAGCAGGGACACCTAGAGGAACTCCTATATTTGGCTGGATATGACCAATTGGTAAGTCATACAATAGTGGAATATTATAAGAGATAATATAATCATATAGAATTTCAGAAATAGATAAAGCTGGTTTTGTAGATGTACACTTGTGACAATTTGTAAAGATAACGCCGGCACACTGTTCAAATTTCTTTCCTAAGCGTAATTGATTTAACATACGATCAACGCGATAAGGTTCTTCGCCGATTTCCTCCAATAATAATAATTTATCTTTTGTATCAATTTCGTACGGTGTACCAAGAGTACTTGTAATGACAGCTAAGTTTCCTCCGACAAGAGGAGCAGTGACGCAACAATTGAAAGAATGAAGAAACGCTGCCCCTTCTAAAATAATAGAGTACGGACGGAAAAGTTGTTTGAAAGAGGAAAAAGAGAGAGTATCAAGTCCCTTTCCAACTTCCTGCATCATGGGACCATGAAACGTAACGAGTTGTGCCAATTGTCCGAAAGCGATATGTAAAGCTGTAATATCGCTATAACCCCAGAAAATTTTAGGGTTATCTCGAATGAGCTCATAGTTAATAGAAGGTAGAAGGCGACCAGTCCCATATCCTCCTCTAGCACAAAAAATCCCTTTCACATGTGGGTTTGTAAAGGCCTCATGTAGGTCATGAAGACGAACGGTATCATCTCCAGCTAAATAGCCTCGTTTTTCTTGTACACTCTTTCCAATGATAATGCATAAGCCCATCTCTTCGAATTTTTGTTTTGCTTGCAGAATGTGCTCAATAGACGGAGGACCTGCTGGAGCGATGATCATAACGGTATCTCCGTATTGTAACGCTTTTGGGTACTGCATCAAATTCCCTCCTTTCTTACACTATATTCATGTAATGGCTCTTCAATAATTGAAGAAAGAAGGAAATAGTTTTATTGGTCAAGAAAGTATAAGAGAAAGGGGAGAAAAAAATGTTTTATAGCCGAGTATGTGAGAAGTTGCAAATTACATATCCAATTATTCAAGCTGGAATGGCAGGAACAGTTGTAACACCAGAGTTAGTAGCTGCTGTGTCTAATAGCGGAGGATTAGGAACATTAGGTGCAGGATATATGAGTTCTGAACAAATTCGCCTTTCAGTACGTGCAATTCGTCAGTTAACAGATAAACCTTTTGCAGTGAACTTGTTTATTACAAACGATATACAAATGAATGAAAAAGAAGTAGCAGAATCACAACAATTACTACAACCCATTCGGGAACAATTGCAATTAGAAATAGTGAAGAAATCAGTGCAGTTACCAGAGAATTATAAAGAACAGCTGAAAGTTCTTATAGAGGAGAACGTGCCTGTTTTTAGTTTTACTTTTGATACACCAACACGAGAAGAAATAGAGTTGTTAAAAAGTCACGGGATCAAAATAATTGGTACGGCAACAAATGTAGCAGAAGGAAAGGTATTGGAAGATTTAGGCGTACATATTATTGTGGGACAAGGAAGTGAGGCAGGAGGACATCGCGGAACATTTTTAGGAAAAGAACAAGATTCTATGATTGGAACAACTGCACTGATTCCGCAGCTTGTTGATGCGATCCCTCATATTCCAATTGTTGCCGCAGGCGGAATTATGGATGGCCGGGGAGTAGTGGCAGCTTATGCACTCGGTGCAGAAGGAGTACAAATGGGAACGGCATTTTTAACTTGTTTTGAAAGTGCAGCTCATAATGCACATAAAGAAGCAATTATAAAAAGTACAGATCAAAGTACGACAATGACACGGGCATTTTCAGGTAAGTATGCAAGAGGAATTCAAAATGCTTTTATCGAACAAATGAGAAGTAAAGAAGAGCGATTTCCAGCGTATCCAATTCAAAATGCAGTAACAACAGAAATTCGCCAGGCCGCAGTGAAACAAAATAATCATGAGTATATGTCACTTTGGGCAGGGCAAGCTTCGTCATTAGCAAAAACAGAAGAGGCCCAGCACATGATTATGCGAGTGGTGAAAGAGACGAAGGAAACATTAACTAGATTACAAAGCACAATCTACAAGTAAAAAAGAACGCTTGAAAATTCAAGCGTTCACCTTAGTTAGTTTTATAAAACTGCTGAAGTGTCTCGTCGACATATACCCAGCCTTTCCAGCCTAAATGCATCGTATCTTTTAAGAAGTACTTATCATATTCGTGGCTTGAAAAGTCTGCAACTGGGAATCCAGCTTTAGCAATTTGTTCATTAATTTTTTTATAGTATACATCACGGCGTTCTTTCGGGAATCCAGCATAATCGTACCATGGACCATTAACAGGAACAGAAATAAACAATGGTTTTGCATGTGATTGTTTTAAAATGTCTAAGACTAATTGGAAATCGTCATACTCTGGTGATTCATTGAATGATTCATTTGCTCGATAACCTTTTAGACGTTCTAATTTCTTCTTAATTCCCTTGTTATAGTACGGGTCTTCAATGCCGAATGGATTCGTTTTCGATTCCAGTTCACCAGTTTTTTCTGCTCGGTTACGAATTTCTTCCCAAGCAAGGGATTTTAATTCATGATCTAAATGTGTTTTTCGCGGTTTAATATCAAATATTGATGCAACTAAATCTTTGCGGTCTAAAATATTACGATATACGTATGCAAATGGTTTAGCTGCCGCCGCTTTCACATTATGTTTTGTATCGTTATACACAATTCCTTCTAAAGAAGTTTTTAAGAGTGTGTCTTTACGAACAATTTCAAAGTTTAATAAGCGTTTCGCAATTTGCTTTTTCATCTCAGGATTTATGTCATTGTTAAATATGAGATGGTACGCTTGTTGAGACGAAAAGTTTGGTGCAAAATGTACTTCATCTAAACCTTCTTTTACAAACCATTGTGGTGAAAGGACAAAGACAATTTTGCGATTTTCTAACTGATCCATTGAGGAAGCTAGACTTAATACGTGAGTAAGACTTTGTGTTCCACCGCGACCGATAAGAAACGGTGTAAATTCTTGATTTTTTACTTTAAAGTAGTTCGATGGATGGTACACATCCAATCGAGAAAATTCCGATGAACCAAACATCGGAAGGTATTTTGGATCTTCTAGCATTTTTTGTTGCATAGCAATGCCTTGAAACATTTCTTTCTTTAAAGATGTTGCGGCATCGTCTACTTTTTGCTCTCCAATAAGTGGTAAAAGGAAGCGTGATGGAATAAATAACATCACGCAAAAAAGAGCAAATGCTAGAAGCACCGGGCCAAACGTCGGTTTTTTCATCGCATATCTTCCAGTTTCTTAATAATCATGTTTGGTGTTGCCCACTCGTCGCGATCAAAGTCAGAAATAGACACTTCAATGCCTAAACGTTCTTGGAATTCTACTAATAAGGATACTGTACCGAAAGAATCAAGAATTCCTTCTTCAAATAATTGTACATCTGTATTTTCCTTTACGATGTCATTTTCACAAACTTCCTCTAAAATATCTAATACTTGATCTTTAAATTCAGCCATTGTTTATTCTCCTTTATATCCATAATGTATTATGTGTAACTTCCTAAGAAGTTTTTAACTAAAAGTGTCTGCCTAGGTTACCCGAGAAGAGTAGAAGGCCGAGACAAACGAAGTGGAATGTAATGATAATTCCAAGGACATGTGTGAATTTATTATTTGGCCAAAACTTCAGCTTTTTATTTTTACGTTCAAATATATCAAACGCAATAAACAAAATTGCATGATACAAGCCATACGTAATATAATACCACGTTAGTCCATGCCAAATGCCCATAATTCCAAAGTTTAAAAATGCACCGATATAAGAAATTGTATAGCGGTTTTTAATTAATTTTTTCTTTGTCGCAAAAAAGACAAAGCGCATATAGATAAAGTCGCGGAACCAAAATGATAAACTCATATGCCAACGGTTCCAAAAGTCTTTAATGTTACGACTTATAAACGGTTTATTAAAGTTTTCAGGTGTTTTAATTCCCATTAAGTAACTCACACCAATTACAAACGCACTATATCCCGCAAAGTCGAAGAATAGATATAGACTATAAGAGTACATATCAGTCATAAATGAAACAAATGTAGCTTGTTTAGAAATTGCTGCATCCAAAATATAGTTTTTAATTAAGTACGCAATAATAAATTTGTAAAGAAAGCCCTGGAAAATACGATTGATTCCTGTATAAAGCATTGCTTTATACTCATCCGCTGATGGCGGTTTCTCTACATCCTTTTGGAATCGACGATAACGATCAATCGGACCTGTTGAAATCGCTGGGAAAAATAAAAGAAACTCCCAAAACTTAAATAGTGATATTTCTTTAATCAGACCATCACGAATTTCAAATATCATTTGTACAGCTCTAAATGTTACGTATGAAATACCAAGAAACACGATTAATTTGATAGCTGGTATTTCATTAAAAAATACGATTGATTTTAAAGCTGGAATAGCAGGTACGATTTTTACCAAAATAAGCGGCAAAATCGATAAAAAAACAGCGGTGCAAAAAATACTCGTTTTGTTTTCGCGCTGCCTTAACGTTAAGTAGCCCTTAAGCAAAACATATTGCCAAATTGCAAATATTGCTAGTGCAACAGCTTGTATTGGTTTATCTGAAAAGATAACAGCCAGCATAATAAGTGTTACGACCGCATTATATTTGCGTAGCATTTTCCCTTGTAACCCCGCAATAATGGTAGGGATTAGCAAAATGCCTACAATAGCGAAAAAATAAAATGATGCATATGGGGTCATGCTGTAACCTCACTCAATAATTTTTTACGATCTACTTTTCCATTTGGCGTCATTGGAATAGAAGATTGATACATGAATTTTCGTGGAATCATGTAATTCGGTAATCGTTCATTGAGCTCCTTTTTAATCGCAGATGTTAGTTTGAATTCTTTTTCAAAAGAATGTTCACCTGGAACAACAACTGCTAATAAGTAGTCATACCTTTCACCTTTTTTAATTGGAAGTACGACAGCAGCTTCCACATATGAACAAGAACGAAGGTGATGTTCAATCTCTTCTAATTCCATACGATAACCGTGTAGTTTAATTTGGAAATCAAGACGACCGTTATAGAAAAGAAGTCCATTTTCTAAATAGCCAGCGTCACCTGTTTTATAAGCACGTTCGCCGTCAATAACAGTGAATGCTTTTTCTGTTAATTCAGGACTTCCTAAGTATCCAACACTTACACTTGGACCAACAATGATGATTTCACCTTTCTCACCATCAGCCGCGATTGTACCATCTTCTTTCATAATGATGATGCGGCAATCTGATTTACAGTAACCGACTGGAAGAGACTTATATTTCTCCACTACATCATTAGTTACATGAATACCAGTTACTGCAACAGTTGCCTCTGTTGGGCCATATGTATTCATAATCGTAGCTTTTGGGAAACGCTCTAACAGTTTTCTTGAAACATCATTAGATAATACTTCACCGCAGAATAAGAATGTTTTCATATTTGGAAGCATACCTTCTGAGAAAGATGGTTCCATTAAACACATTTCTGCAAAGGACGGTGTAGATGTCCAAACTTGTATATCTGATTGTTCTAAAGAAGCAAACAAATCTTTTGGACGTGCAATCATATCTTTATCAATTGCCCATAGTGTACCACCTGTTACTAATGATGGGTAAATATCCATAACAGATAAGTCAAATGAGAAAGGTGCCTGGTTCAAGAAGACTTGTCCGGTTTGTAAATTGAAGTCTTCAACCGCCCATTTTGTAAAGCTTACAAGGCAGTTATACGTAATTTGTACGCCTTTTGGATTTCCCGTACTACCTGATGTGTAAATGATGTAGAAGTTGTCTTCGTCATTTACTGCATGTTCAGGATTTGGGACATTTCCTTTATGAGTAAGAAGAATATCTTCTAATTTGTTTCCATCAATCATATCAACTGGTAAATTTTCCACTGTAATATCAGTTGGAGATAAAAGCAGCTTTGCACCAGAACTTTCCGCAATGCGCAATACACGATCAGCTGGAATGGAAAGATCTACTGGTATATACGCATGACCAGCTTTGACACACCCTAGGAAACAGACAATCATTTTTGGTTGCATATGTCCGTATACCATAATTGGTGAACGGTCATCTCCAAATTGAGAAGTAATCCAATGTGCTAATGCATCAGAGTCTTCTTTTAATTGTTTGTACGTAATTTTCGCATCTCGCCAAACAAAAGCAGTTTGGTCAGGCGTTTCAAGCGCCCATTTTTCAATCTGTTCTAATAACTTCATAACGCTCCCACCCTAAAATTCATTGTAAATAAATGTACTTGTATTTGTATCTTGGAATCCATACAACCATAGTAAAGCAAGTAAAATCGCAAGGTAGTAACAAGTTTTTGCAATCCATTGCGTGAGTGGTTGAGACCATATTTCTTTTAATATTTTCATGTCTGTCCCCCTCTATAAAATAGTATCCGTATGTAAGTATCATATCCTACATCACTTTGAAAAACACAAAAATTCCACATTTTAGGTAAATACAAGACGTAAAGGCTCTTTTCTGATAGTAGCACTAAATGTTAAAAAAGAAAATCCCTAACTTAACAATTATATTACATTCCACATAGAATTGTAATTTATTTGCATAGGAAAGAAACAAGAATCTGTTACTTCTAACTAAGATTGTACATAAACTCTTATGAAACAGGGGAATACGGTCATTCATGATGGAATAAAATTGGTAAAAACAGAATAGGGAGTTGAAGCGAATGAAAACATCTCAAGTAGATTGGTTATATTACCTTTCAGAAGACAATATTCGTATGTGGCGGCGTTATTTGCATCAGCACCCTGAGTTGTCATTTCAGGAAAAACATACAGCACAGTTTGTATATGACACATTGCATTCATTTTCTTATTTTGATCTAACAAGACCAACAGCATGCAGTGTAATGGCAACGCGAAAAGGAAAAGGTACGGGAAAGACGATTGCAATTCGCGCAGATATAGATGCACTTCCCATTCAAGAACAGACAATGAAGCCATATGCATCAACTGTACCAGAAGTTATGCATGCTTGTGGTCATGATGCACATACGGCAATTTTATTAGGTGTAGCAGAAGCTTTGGCAAAATATGATGATAACTGGGGAGGGGAAATTCGTCTTTTATTTCAACATGCTGAAGAACAATACCCTGGCGGAGCACAAGAAATGGTCCAGGCAGGCGTTATGGATGGCGTAGATTATGTTATCGGTTTACATGTCATGTCGGGACTAGATAGTGGACAAATAGGAATTTCTTACGGGCCGATGATGGCGGCACCTGATGTATTTACCATTGAAATTAAAGGAAAAGGAGGACATGCCGCCCATCCGGAGCAAACGGTGGACCCAATTGTAATCGGTGCACAAATTATTACAAATTTACAGCATCTTGTTTCAAGACGGACTGATGCATTTGAACAACGCGTGGTCTCGGTTACGCAATTTCATGGTGGAACGGCCGATAATATTATTCCTGAGACAGCGACGATTATGGGAACGGTGCGTTGCTTTGAGAATGGACTAAGACAAGAATCTGAAGAGATTATTGAACAAATTGTAAAAGGAATTACAGCAGCACATGATGCAACGTACACATATACGTATCGGTATGGATATAACCCGGTCATAAATGATTTGTATGTAACGAAAATAGTAGAAGATAGTGCGATTACATTGTTTGGAAAAGAAAGCGTTACCTCGCTGTCCCCTTCTATGGGGGGAGAGGACTTTTCAGCGTATTTACAAAAGGCCTCAGGCTGTTTTATAAAACTAGGAACAGGGAACGAAAATAAAGAAACATGTTATCCGCATCATCATCCTAAATTTGATGTAGACGAAACAGCGTTAATTCGCGGTGCACAATTATTTTTGCAAACTGCAATGGCACTATTGAAAGAATAAAAAAAGGCAACTGCGAACATCGCAGTTGCTTCAATTTCTTTCCGTTAGAGAGGGTTAAGAAAGAACTATGCTCATTTATAGTATATGAATGGCTCCCGGACAAGCTTGTACCTTTTCACCAATTTTTCAAAAATAGTCATTTACTAGTTATAAAAGGGTACTATGAAAGGGATAAATAATAGCATGAGAAGAAAAAAAGGAAAGCATTTAGCGCATTCCCTCAAAAATTCGTAATAGTTGTTGTTTGTTTGTTTCAATTATTTTTTCATTGTTTGTTTCGAAACCATATACGAGATCATGGAGTGTAGGGCTATATTGATAAAAAGAGATAATTCGCTCGAAAAATGTTGTATCCTTGTTGTTCGTTACAGCAATATATTTGTTGTACACTTCTACTGTAAAGTCATGCCCATAGTCAGCGTATAACCCAGCAAAATCAAATGCAGGATCACCAATTTGTGCGTCACCTATATCAATGATGCCAGCAATTTTCTTTGTCTGAGGATGAAATAAAATATGATTATGTGTTAAGTCGGCATGAATAACGGTTTGAAAGGAAGTGCTTGTATAGAGTTGCTCTAAAAATCTTTGAAATAGTGTGTCCAATTGATTAGTTTCTTCTATTGTAAAGGTGTTAAATAGATAATCTTTTAGTTTTGTATATAAATCTTGCCAATATTTAATAGTTTGCTCAACTTGAAAGCCCCACTCTTTTGCAAGTGTAGTAGGAACTGTATGTAAAGCAGCAAGAAATGACGCTAGTTGTGTAGCGATATTCGTTTTTTCACTCATTGAGAGATTATGTAAGTAAGATGGTTTGAATGGTTTGCCGTGAATCATTTTATAGTAACTGCAAATAGGAATAGAATCTCCCTCGTTTTCATATAGAATATGGTAGTTTGGTACTTCTATATGCAAAGCTTGCAGTATAGGAAATATTGCTTCGTATAAGTGCTTTTCACGAGGGATTTTTTTTGCATATTCAATTTTTCTAGGAAATCGAAATAACCATTCATCGTTTACGATAACAGCAACATTATCCCAACCGCTTTCATCTTGATGAAAGGAATGAATAGGTAAGTGCGGGAGCGCTTTTTGAATGTAGTACGTATAGTTTATCATTTGTATCGCCTCTTTCATTCATTAATCATATAAATTCATTTTAATCTCTCAACATACAAGTCGCCACTATGTAGAAAACTTACTCCTTCCGTATGAGAAACCCAGCCTGTGGCAAAAAAAAAAGCCTGACCGCTCCAATACACGGCCAGATGCTCTCGTCCCCCAAAAAAGAGAGAGGTTTTTATGTTTTTTTACTGGTATAAATCGATTTTATTATAGTAACCTTGCCTCATAAGTTCTCGTTTTGTTGCCCAATCTCCTTTTTACTCAATTCAAGATTTGCATTTTCAATCGCTCTATGCTCGTTTAAAGAATCTCCAGCATAACCCTTTTGAGTTTTTACAACCCTTTTGCTTACATTTGCTCGGTTATTATCCATATATACTTCTCCTGTCTTTTATTTAAAATATACGAAGGTAATAAGTAATAGTAGTACAGCTGCAAACACGACAATTCCTACTAAAAACGACATGTTCGAATAACGAGAGGGAGGATGTACATCTTGACGATAACTAGGTGAAATTTCCGGTGCAAATTCTTCTTGATGGGATTGTTGTTCTTCTGTTTCTTCCATTGTTGCAACTCCTTTCGCCGTATGGATAGGTTGCGCGCTATAAGCAAGAAATATGCACTCGGTATGATAAGCGTTGAATGAGAGCTTATACATATAAAAAAATAGAGAAAATCATTATGAAGAATGGGGAAGTCTGAAAGAAGAAGAGAAATTATATTCATAAAACATATTATAGCGAATAAA
Organism: Bacillus sp. UNC322MFChir4.1; assembly: GCF_000746135.1. Taxonomy (NCBI): domain Bacteria; kingdom Bacillati; phylum Bacillota; class Bacilli; order Caryophanales; family Bacillaceae; genus Bacillus; species Bacillus sp. UNC322MFChir4.1. The sequence goes on along the minus strand of NZ_KN050809.1, from coordinate 222,683 downwards.
CAATTATATTTCCAAAAAGAAAAAAGTTCTTAATAAAGAACTTTTTTCTCAAAAAAAGAATGATGTTATGTTTTATTTGTTTGTAACAATTACATTTGTATTGACAGGAACGCGGTCAAATAACCAGTGCACATCATCATTATACATACGAATACAACCAAGTGTTGTCCATTTTCCAATAGCACTTGCGTTATTAGTTCCATGAATAGCATATGTAGTTCCTTTTGTTCCATTTACATCTAGACCAAGCCAACGATCTCCTAATGGGTTACGTGGATCACCACCAGGAATGCGTCTTTTATAGTATGGACGATTCTTAATTTTATTGACAATCTTGAACGTCCCTAAAGGTGTTCGAGTGCTGCTTTTGCCAGTAGCGACTGTAAACTCTTTAATAAGTTTACCCTTTTCATAATATGCCATCTTATTAGTCGCGACATTGACGATTAACAAATGTTCTTGCTGATTTGTCTCTGCATTGACTGGTTTGATAGGAAGCATAGAAGAAAGGAATAGTAGTAGTACAATCATAATCTTCCTCATATTCAATTAATCTCCTTTTTCGAAATATCAAAATCTATTATAGCTCTCTTTTATGAGGAATCCTATCCTTTTTTTAAAATATTACAGATTATCGATTATATATTTGAAAAATAAATGAACACAAAAATTAGAGGATTGTTCTTATTGTATTTTTTAGATATTAAAAAGCCGCTATTTAGCGGCTTTTTGCTCCAATATATTTTTTTGGACTTGTAATAAACGAGCGAGTAAAAAGATTGCCCCAAAAGCCAATCCTAAAATAAGTCCAATCCAATATCCTTTTGCAGCCAAAGATGTATAGGTTGCGAGGAGATAACCAAGCGGCAGACCTATGACCCAATAGGCAATGAGCGTCATAATAAGTGCGACATTAACATCTTTATAACCGCGAAGTGCACCTTGTACTGGTGTAGCCACGGCATCAGAAAATTGGAACAAAATTGCAAATACGAGAAATTGTTTCGTTAAGTCGAGTACAACAGGATCATTTGTATAAATTGAAGCGATATGCTCATCAAATACAAATAGTAAGAGCGAATAAACACATGCAAAAGCGAGTGCCAATCCGATTCCTATTATGCTATAGTGCTTAGCATCTTTATACTTGGCTGCACCGACTTCGAATCCAACAGAAATTGTCATCGCCATAGATAAACTGAGTGGTGTCATATATAAAAGAGACGCGAAATTTATTGCAGACTGGTGAGCAGCGATGGTTGTTGTATTATAATTACTCATTAATAACGTAACAGCAGCAAAAATGCTTGTTTCAAAAAAGATCGCAAATCCAATAGGTATCCCGAGTTTTAATAATTCTTTCCATTTGGATAAAGAGGGACGATAGAAACATTGAAAGACACCATAGGAAGAGAACGGTTCTTTCGTACAAATAATAATAATCGTAATCAGTAAAATACACCAGTATGTGGTTGTTGAGGCAATTGCAGCCCCGACTCCACCGAGTTTAGGAAAACCGAAATTACCAAAAATGAATACATAGTTCAACACAATATTAATCGGTAAAGATAGTAAAGTGATAATCATAGTTGTCCTTGTTTTTCCTAAGGCGTCAATAAAACCGCGGAGTACTGTATAGACAAATAGTGGAATGATACCAAATGCGATAATACTTAAAAATTGACTAGCAATCTGTGCAACTTGTTGCTCTAAATGCATGGCATGTAAAATAGGTGAAACTGCAAAAAAGCCAATTAGCATAACAATTAGACTGACAAAAATCGCTAAATATACAGCTTGTGTCACAATATGAGAGACTTTTTCTTTTTGTTTAGAACCGATAAGATGTGCGACAATCGGAGTAGTGGCCATTAAAATACCTGTTAATCCTGTACTAACTGGAATCCATACACTTGTTCCAATTGCAACGCCAGCCAAATCAGTAGCGCTTGCATGGCCTGACATCGTAGTATCGAAAAAGCTCATGGAAAATAATGATATTTGTGTAACGAAAATGGGGAAAAATAATAAGACAAATTGTTTTATTTTTTGTGAAATTGATGTAGTTTCTTTCATGTTTACTCCTTTCTAAAATACAAACAAACCGCTTTAATCATACTATTGAATAAGAATTTAGAAAAGGAATACGTATCCATACATTTAGGATAAAATCGAAAAAAACGATGCGTGTTTTGTAAAGATGAGGTATTATGATAAAGTGTGAACACAGCATTAAATCGCATTAAGGAGGCACGAGTGTGGCTGATTGGTTAATTGGATTAATCATGGGTGCTGTTGAAGGATTGACAGAGTTTTTACCTGTATCATCAACAGGACATATGATTTTAACAGGGCATTTAATTGGATTTGAAGGAGATAAAGCAAAAACATTTGAAGTTGTTGTACAATTAGGGTCCATTTTAGCAGTTGTTGTCGTATTTTGGAAACGATTATGGTCATTAGTTGGAGTTGGACGAGTAAAGCAGGGTCCATCATTAAACTTATTACATATTATTATCGGAATGATTCCAGCTGGTTTACTTGGTTTTTTATTTCATAGCAAAATTAAGGGAATTTTATTTGGGCCAGGACCGGTTGTTATTAGTTTAGTTGCTGGTGGTATTTTAATGATTATCGCTGAGAAGTTTTCAAAACCAAGCACAGCAAAAACATTGGACGAGATTACATATAAACAAGCATTCACAATTGGAATGTTTCAATGTTTAGCGCTATGGCCAGGATTTTCACGTTCTGGATCTACGATTAGTGGTGGATTATTAGCTCGTGTATCTCATACAGCGGCTGCTGAATATACATTTATTCTTGCAGTACCAATGATGGTTGCAGCAACAGGTCTTGATTTAATTAAAAGTTGGAGTGAATTAAGTGCAGCGGATCTTCCGTTATTTGCGAGCGGATTTATTACTGCCTTTGTAGTTGCGATGTTAGCAATTGTTTCATTCTTAAAATTATTATCTCGTGTAAAATTAACACCATTTGCATATTACCGTTTCATTCTTGCTGCGGTGTTTTATTTCTTTGTTTTATAATGAAAAAACTGCCATTTGGCAGTTTTTTATTTTGCTATTTTTTCTATTATATTTTCCATAACGTGTTCCCAAAGTGCTGTGTCAGAAGCTAATGTTTTACGGAATTCTGCATACATATTTTGCTGTTTTTCTTCGAACTTTGGATCTTCCTTACTAGGAAGTGTTGCACGCATGGAGGTAACTAACTCTTGTACTTTTGGTGCTCGAGGTCCCCATACTGCTTTTTCATTCCCGTCCTGATCGATAAAAATAAAAATTGGAATTGCACGTGCTGTACCATTTGTTAAATATTGATCCATCAACTCTAAATTTTCATCACGAATGAGTAAGCTCATCTCAATGCCAGCAACTTCGCAAATGCGTTTCATAATTGGTACGCAAAGAAGGGCATCACCGCACCAATCTGCGGTTAAAACGATAACCTTTAAATTGTCATTTTGGCGTGTTTCTAAAATTGGAAGAAGTTCATTAGGAATTAAGAAGTTATTGTAAATGTGTAGTAATTCGTATTGGTTTACTGTCATATTATTTACATATGTATCAAAGGACATGCCTTTTTCAAACCATTTCTGTAATGTCATACATGACACTCCCTTCTATATTTGCTCATATTGTATCAAGTTTTTTTGTGGAAAGCTTGTAATATTACTTTTCCTTTTTATCGGTAAGCCATATTTTATCGAGTATAAAAAAGAACAACACAATTAATAGCTCTGCTGTATTAGAAATAGTAACATCATTCATCCATTCGTCTGCGATATGAAATGTAATCCAGTCTAAAGAAATTTGTAACATGGCAAGAAGGAGAAAAGAGAGCCATTTTGGCAAGTTGTTAAAGGTGGCACTAAAAATTAATTTGCATGAATTAATGGTAAAATTACTAAAGAGGTCTAAAACAGTAATTAATATAAAAAAGAGAAGAAGGGCTGTTCGAGATGTATATTCGACCCCGGTAAGGCGGAAGACACCAACATAAACGAAAAAGATAAGAGCAAACGGGAGTAGAATTAATAAGCTGATTGCACTAATTACAAGTATTTTTTCTTTTAAATTTAAATTTGAGAACTGTTCTTCTGGCTCTTTCATTTCATCCCCCTCACTTTATGGTAATAATTAACTTTTTCCTATTGTACCATTTTGTAGGGAATTTGAGTATAAGGAATAAAGTGAAACTTCCATCAGTGACGCTTTTCTCACTGATGGAAAGCTCTCACCAATCGGGCTTTTACGGGCAGTTTTCTTCCTTACTCTTCTCTAGCTTTTACTGCCCGTTAATGTGGGATAAAGACCGTTCGGTGATATTCGACATACAAGTAGTCGATTTGCTGAGCTGAATCATACCGAAAGAGGCTGTCCAAAAAGTAAACTTTTGGACAGCCTCTTTTCGCGCTGATCAAATGTACAGCATATTTTAAAAGCAACCTTTATCATCTATTTCCAAACAATGAAGAAAAGATACATGAATTTCCAAATGAAAGGGATGACAAAATGAAAAAAGTACGTTAATATAGTTAATAATATTTTTATTTAACTATATTAAATACATAGGGGTGCTGTATAAAATGGTTAATGATCGCGAGTTGTTAATCGAGAATTTATCGACAAATTTTTTTGCTATGTTTCGCACAATCCGTAATGATATGAACAAGATTTTTGAGAATTATATTCCGTGGAATGAATTTCTCGTGTTGCGTATTTTAAATCGAAACCAAAAGGAAATGGTTTCTCGTGTTGCGAATGAATTGAATGTATCAAATAGTCATATTACGGCTGTAGCAGAAAAACTAATAAAAAAAGGACTCGTAACACGTTCGCGTAGTACATTAGATCGCCGTGTCGTGTATTTAGAGATTGTTGATAAAGGAAAAGAGTTAGTAGCTGAGATGGATAAGCAGAACAAGTTGTACTTGAAAGAACGATTTTCTACTTTATCTGAAGAGGAAATGATGACTATGATTTCTATTTCACAAAAATTAATCTAGTATAAATTATTTGTAACTACTCAGTCATTCTATGAGAAAAAGGCAGAAAAGCATTTTTTTAAATGGCCTGGGAGGGACTGGCTATGTATAGGAGCGGTCAGCCCCGCCACCTCAGGATTGAGAGAGAAACGAAGAAGATAGGTGGGAGGCAACTGCTGGCATGCCCCGATTGGATGGGCTTTCCATCAGTGAGAAAAGCGTCACTGATTTTATATTAGGAAATAGTTTTTTTGTCAAAGCCTTCGTGATCACACGAGGGCTTTTCATGTGTATTTTGAATGAAACGAAGCATACTAACAATATTATGATAAAGAAGGGAAGGAAGTTGTATGACGAATCGTAATGGTAGTAAAGGGAGCGGGAATCAAGGAGCACCTAAAGCTGGTCAATATCAACAGGAATTTGGTGCAGAGTTTGTTGCTGGTGATGATAATAAAGGAAAAGAATATCGTTCAAAAAAAGGCAGCAAGTCAAGGAAGGAGTGAAGTGTATTCACTTCTTCTTTTTTATGTAAATTAAAAAGTCGACATAAAAACCTCTTTTTTTAGGGGGGCGAGAGAAATAGGCCATGCAGAGAAGCGATCAGGGCCTATTTCTGCCACATGCGGGGTTTTAAACAAAGGGAGAAAGCAAGTCGTTGTCATGTTGTATTTTGTATAGCAGCGACTTATATATTGGAAATTTAAAATCGATTTATATATCAGGAGGGAATAGTAGTAGTGAAATAAAAAAAACCATCTTTATATTGCAAGATGGCTTAGGAAGGGGGGACAATTTATGTCAATTTAAGTTAGGGACAGAAAGCTGTTCGAGACATTGGGGATGTCTCATTATTAGGGAGGAACAGCTTTGATAGTTATACTATAAAAGACCGATGTGAATTCAATGTGAACTTGGAGTGAAGGAATTAGGAATTTTCTATTTTTTAAATGGAAATAAAAGTTGAAATTCATAGAAAAAAAGATTATGCTCAACTATGTTACATATTTTGGAGGACGGATTAAGGGAGTTAGTGCTATGAGAATGATAGAAAAACGAGACTTAAATGATCGTTTTATACGATTAAGTCCACCGCAAATTTTAGCAATTGGCTTTTTTGCTTTGATTATGGTTGGGGGGCTATTGTTGAAATTGCCAATTTCAACAAAAACGTCTATTAGCTGGGTAGATGCTTTTTTTACAGCGACGTCAGCGGCGACTGTGACAGGCTTAGGTGTAGTAGATGTAAATAGTACCTTTACGATATTTGGCCAAGTTGTCATTATGTTTCTTATACAAACTGGTGGTTTAGGTTTAATGACAATTGCTATTTTAATAGTTTGGGTGTTAGGTAAAAAGATAGGGCTGCGTCATCGCCTTCTTATTGGAGAAGCATTAAATCAAACAAATATTGGCGGGCTTGTAAAATTAGTAAAGCGGGTGTTTTTCTTCTCGATTTGTATTGAATTAGTGGGTGCTGTATTTTTATCTATTCGCTTTATTCCAGAATTCGGATTCGGAAAAGGACTATATTACAGCCTCTTTCATGTCGTGGCTGCTTATAATAATGCCGGATTTGCCTTATGGCCAGATAATTTAACGAGATATGTTGGCGATCCTATTATTAATATTGGTATTTGCTCGTTAATTGTAACAGGTGGATTAGGTTTTACCGTACTCATTGATATTTGGTATAGCCGCAGTTTTCGAAAACTAGTACTGCATTCAAAAATCATGATTATTGGTACGGTTGTGTTAATTGTGGGTGCGATGCTTGTCATATTCGTATTGGAATATAGTAACGCAAAAACATTGGGTTCTTTATCATTAAGTGAGAAGTTATGGGCATCGTTCTTCCAAGGGATTACACCGCGTACAGCTGGATTTAATACAATTGATTACGGAAGTATGAGAGAGTCAACACTGTTCTTTACGATGGTGCTTATGTTTATTGGAGCGGGAAGTGTTTCGACTGGAGGCGGTATTAAACTTACCACTTTTGTTATTTTAATTACATCTGTACTTTCGTTTTTCAAGAAAAAGGAAGAATTGGTTTTATTTCGTCGTACGATAAAAATGTCAACAGTGACGAGAGCTTTAGCGATTGTCATTGCCAGTCAATTTTTGATTTTTATGGCAGTATTTATACTGATGCTCACTGAAAATTTTAGTTTTATGGCACTCTTATTTGAAACAATTTCAGCATTTGGAACAGTTGGATTAACAGTGGGGATTACAGCTAAATTATCAGCATTTGGAAAATGTGTGATTATGTTTGTTATGTTTTGCGGATTAATTGGACCGCTAACACTTGTATTTTCACTTGCACGGCCAGCAAAACAAAAAATTCGCTATCCATCTGAGGATGTATTTACAGGATAAGGTATCTTGCGAGAAGCAAGATACCTTTTATTGTGTTTAAAAAAGAGAGAAGAATAGGCTGATAAGGGCCGCTCGGAATATTAATGCGACAATTGCCGCTAAGCCGCCAACAATTGCAGCTATTCCACCTGTAACAGTAGCGCCGCGGTTATAAGCATAAATACCAATTAGGACAGAAAGAAGTCCAAAGAGTACTGGAAAAGTGAATAAAGATAAGACGGCAAGGGCGAGTGCGATAAATCCAGCTGTTGCTCCGCCGGCTTTTGTCGTTTCGTGTTCTTTGTCATTGTATGGTACACCGTTCGGTGCAATTTCAGCGGCGTACTCTTCTTCAAAATGATCTTCATTTTCTCTATAACGTTCTTCGTGTTTATCAGTCAATGTGATATCTCCTTTCATAAAGAGCTTCATGTTTAATATGAGCTACTTTCGCTTTTTTATCCTATGATTCGCGGATGGTAATTTTCGGGAAAAGAATGTTATAGAAGGAAGATTTACTTTCAAGAATCGTTAAGTTGTAAAAATTGGTATGTCTTCGCTGTTTTTGGAAACGATAAAAAGGAATTGAAAGGAAAAAGAGGTGGTTTCTATGACGCAACATCCAATTGAAAACTTAATGAAAACAGCAATGACAAATTTAAAAGAAATGGTGGACGTGAATAAGGTTGTCGGAAAGCCTGTATCAACAGCAGATGGCAGTATTATTTTAACCGTTTCAAAAGTTGCCTTTGGTTTTGGGGCAGGTGGAAGTGATTTTAATGTGAGTGAACGAAAAACAGAGGTGCAGGGCTTACATCCATTTGGAGGTGGAAGTGGTGCTGGTGTTTCCATTAATCCTGTTGCATTTTTAGTAGTTGGGGCAAAAGGGATTCAAGTCATGCACTTACATAGTGGTACACACCTTGTAGAAAAAGCGTTGGAAACAGTGCCTAATGCAGTGCAGAAATTGGTAAATAAGCTTTAATTGGGTACTTGCATTTTAAGGAAATTATGATATAGTAGATGAAGTGTGTTTAAAGATGATACGAATATAAGCTGAATCGTAATATATAGAAGTTGATGATTTATGTAAGAATAAGGGAGAGGTATAGATGATTAACATCAAGAATTTTGCTGTTGGTTTATGCATGTTAGTGAGTGCTTTTGTTGTATACGTACTAAAGGAAAAAGCGCAATTTTAGTAAACAGGCTCATTTGTTAGTCTGTTTTTATTTTGAAGAAAGTGTTGACATTTTTATTGTAACGGGATATAATGTATTTTCGTGTCTCGGTTACAGCTAGTATATATTGGTTATTCTTTACTAGTACAAATCACTGAATTGCTAAAGATCGGGCGATAATGCCAACAACTTTGGTGATCACGTATATGATGGATTGTATTTGTAAACTGTATACACATACTAGTGTATCAGGAGCGGTCGTTGGAGCCGTAATGATGAGAGAGAGGTAGGGCTTTCATCCAGTATATGTTACTTTCCCGTTAGTTAAATATAGAAAAGAAGGCTACTTTTTATAAATAGTAGCCTTCTTTTAATGTATTTCCGAAAGAGGTCCCATCTTTAATGTGTGATGGGTTCGTAAAGTGAAGTTTTCGATAGGATTCCTTATTCAATAAGGTTTCACTTTATTGAATTCTACTTTCGACTTGTTGACAAATTTCTTCAGTTGTTAATCCTCTTGCGTCAATAACAGATCCCTTTATCACAGCATTGCTAATCCCCGCTACGTTAGAATCTTGACCGGTTATAACGCAGCAATCACATCCTTGCACATCATTTTCAGATTGTAATGAGATTACGTCATGCCCCTTTTGTTGTAGTGCTTGTTGTACATTTGTTAAAGAATTTTCTACGCCAATTTTCGCCATAGTATTCACCTCCTGCCATCTAGTAATATGTTCCTTTTTCGGAAGAATATTCACTAATTAGCAGAAGAGTTCACACGTGCGGCAGAAGAATAAATAAACTAGTCGTTATAAACTCCAGTTAACATATCACATACAAAACGATCGTTTTGTTCATCTTGCATTGTATAATCATTTGATTGTACATCAACAGAAGCAATATAAAGCGGAGTTTGCGTTGTTTTATTTTGCTCTACATCATGAAGTAATTCTACATAATCCTCTAATTTACACAGTCCTTTTGTATTCATAAAATCAAATAACTGAAGCATTTCCATTACTTCTTGTCTAGTTCCTTTAATTTGTAAACATGCCATAATATTTAGCCCCCTCAAATTTGTCAAAATGATTTTTGAAAATAGGATTATGAGTAACGATGAAAAAATATGAGTGTTATCCTCAAATTTTATTTTTCCACCTCGCTTTATTACTACTCATTTTCCTGAAAATAGATAGATCGTCCGTTTATTGAGTACAATACATTCGCATCTTTTGACAAAAATCCTTCTCGTCAAAAAAAATTTTTTTGTAGAAGAAAATGTCGAAAAAATTTTTTGACATTTTGTAAACGTTAACAATGTTGGGATATCAATATATAATAGGTTGTTCTTAAATTTAAAAATTTGAAATTTTCAAAAATTTCTTTGATTTATTTGAAAAGGGAGCGTAAACTAAGAAACAATAAAAATTTCAAGGATATAGGGGGCGCTTTCAAGTGAACGAGCAATGGATTTTCTTGGATGGAGAATTTGTTCCAAAAGATGAAGCAAAAGTTTCTGTTTATGATCATGGATATTTATATGGTGATGGGGTATTTGAAGGCATTCGTGTTTACAGCGGAAATGTTTTTCGATTGAAAGAACACCTCATTCGTTTGTACGAGTCAGCAAAATCCATTTTACTAGAAATTCCATATACGTTGGAAGAAGTGACCAATATTGTTGTAGAAACAATAAGACGTAATCAGTTATCCAATGGGTACATTCGTCTAGTTATATCACGCGGGGCTGGAAATCTTGGTTTAGATCCTGATTCGTGTTTAAAGCCAAATGTTGTTGTCATTGCGGAACAACTAGCACTGTTTCCAGCGGAATATTATGAAAAGGGAATCCCCGTTGTGACAGTGGCAACAAGGCGGAATCGCCCGGATGTATTATCACCACAAGTGAAATCATTGAATTACCTCAATAATATTTTAGTTAGAATTGAAGCAAAACTTGCGGGTGTGCAGGAAGCGCTGATGTTAAATGAGCAAGGCTATGTTGCAGAAGGTTCAGGTGACAATGTATTTATTGTAAAAGGTAATAAATTAATTACACCACCAAGTTCTGCAGGAGCACTGGAAGGAATTACGCGAAATGCGATTATGGAAATTGGTGAGAAACTTGGCTATGACGTAAGGGAAGAATTATTTACTCGCCATGATGTGTATGTAGCAGATGAAGTATTTTTAACAGGTACAGCAGCTGAAGTTATTGCAGTAACAAAGGTTGACGGAAGAGAAATTGGTGCTGGGAAACCAGGAACACATACAAATTGTTTATTAGAAGAATTCCGTAAGCTAGTAGTAGAAGATGGTGAAAAAATTTATGAAGAAAATAAAGTAAATTGATAGGAGAGTAACCGATGCGAAGCAATATGATTAAACAAGGTATTGACCGGGCGCCGCATCGAAGTTTGCTTCATGCGGCAGGCGTTAAAGAAGAGGATTTTCATAAACCATTTATTGCAATTTGTAATTCATATATAGATATTGTCCCAGGACACATTCACTTAAGGGAACTTGCTGATGTGGCAAAAGCTGCTATTCGCGGGGCAGGCGGTGTTCCTTTTGAGTTTAATACAATCGGTGTTGATGACGGAATTGCGATGGGGCATATTGGAATGCGCTATTCTCTTCCAAGCCGAGAGATCATTGCAGATGCAGCAGAAACTGTCATTCAAGCTCATTGGTTTGACGGAGTTATGTATATGCCAAATTGTGACAAAATTACACCGGGAATGTTAATGGCATCTGTTCGGACGAATGTTCCTTCTGTTTTTGTCTCAGGAGGGCCGATGGAAGCTGGAAAAGCAAAAGATGGGACTCCTCTTTCGTTGGCATCTGTATTTGAAGGGGTTGGTGCTCATAAATCAGGGAAGATGAGTTTAGAGCAGTTGATTGATATGGAAAAATCAGCATGTCCAACGTGTGGTTCTTGTTCAGGGATGTTTACAGCAAATTCTATGAATACCATTATGGAAATGCTCGGTGTTGCACTTCCTGGAAATGGAACAATTGTTGCAACAAGTGAGGAACGACATAACTTAATTCGTCAAGCTGCATTTCATTTAATGGAATTAATTAAGTGTGATATAAAGCCGCGTGACATTATTACGAAAGAAGCAATTGATGATGCCTTTGCACTAGATATGGCGATGGGTGGATCGACAAATACCGTTTTACATATGTTAGCCATTGCGTATGAAGCTGGAATTGATTATGACTTGCAGCGTATAAATGATATTGCAAAGCGTGTTCCATACTTGGCGAAAATTAGCCCAGCCTCTCATTATTCTATGCATGATGTACATGAAGCTGGCGGGGTGGCGGCTATTATTAAAGAGCTTTCACAAATTCCAGGGGCAATCCATTCTGAGCGCATAACAATTACAGGGAAAAGCATCTATGAAACAGTAGAAGCTGGAAAAATTTTAGATAAAAAAGTAATTCGTCCGAAAGAGCGGCCTTATCGTAAAACAGGAGGTCTTTCCATTCTCTTTGGGAATTTAGCACCAGATGGTTCTGTCTTAAAAGTTGGCGCGATTGATGAATCAGTTACTTCATTTGTTGGTGAAGCAATTTGCTTTGACTCTCATGATGAAGCAGTTGCAGCGATTCATAGTGGTATTGTGAAAGAAGGGCATGTTGTAGTTATCCGTTATGAAGGTCCAAAAGGAGGACCTGGTATGCCAGAAATGTTAGCTCCAACATCAGCAATCGTTGGAAGAGGGCTTGGCACAAAGGTTGCGCTCGTTACCGATGGGCGTTTCTCCGGGGCAACAAGAGGGATTGCAATTGGGCATGTATCACCAGAGGCAGCTGAAGGAGGGCCAATTGCATATGTGAAAGACGGTGATCCCATCATTATTAATGTAAAAGATGGTAGTATTCATTGGGAAATTTCTAATGAAGTATTAGAAGAGCGAAAAAAACAATTTATTTCTCCAGAGCCGAAAGTAAGAACTGGGTATTTAGCAAGATATGCGAAGCTCGTTACTTCGGCAAACACAGGAGGAATTATGAAAGTATAAAGTGAAACTTCCGCGCGCGGATGGATAAAGCGTTGATAGGGAGGAGTAGTTGATTGTGAAGCCTCACAGAGAGTCGGTGGCTGGTGGAAACCGATGGTTCACGTTGACGAACATCGCCCTTGAGTGCCAAGCTGAAGCACTTGCCTAGGTTTGGACGGTAGCTCCGTTATTAGCTTGATTCGATTAGAGTCACTGAGGCAAGAATTTTTCTTGCAAAGAAGGGTGGTACCACGAAGTCTTTCGTCCCTTCAGCACATAGCTGAAGTGTGGGCGAAAGACTTTTTTATTTATATATGTATTTCATAAAGGAGGTTTCTCAAAACAATGTCTTCAAAAACGGAAGAGAAAATGGCAACCGGTGCACAGCTTTTGTTACAAACGCTTAGAAAGGAAAAGGTAGAAGTTATTTTTGGCTATCCCGGAGGAGCTGTTTTACCGCTATATGATGCGCTTTATGATTTCGAAATTCCTCATATTTTGACGCGGCATGAGCAAGGTGCGATCCATGCGGCAGAAGGGTATGCAAGAATTACTGGAAAGCCAGGCGTTGTAATTGCTACAAGCGGACCAGGGGCGACAAATGTCATTACTGGTTTAGCGGATGCGATGATGGATTCTTTACCGCTTGTCGTATTTACTGGTCAAGTTGCAACAACGCTTATAGGGAGTGACGCCTTTCAAGAAGCGGATGTTATCGGACTTACGATGCCTGTCACAAAACATAATTATCAAGTGCGAAATGTATCAGATTTACCAAGAATTATAAAAGAGGCATTTCATATTGCTGCAACGGGTAGACCGGGTCCGGTCGTCATTGATCTTCCGAAAAATATGGTTGTAGAAACAGGAGAGCGATGTAGTGATGCTCAGATGGATTTACCTGGATATCATCCGAATTATCATCCGAATCAACTGCAAATAACAAAGCTAATGCAAGCAATTGAAACAGCAAAGAAACCACTAATTTTAGCGGGTGCTGGTGTACTTCATGCGAAAGCGGCAAATGAACTAACTGCATTTGCTCGTATATATCATCTTCCGGTTGTTCATACATTGCTTGGTCTTGGCGGATTTCCAGCAGATGATCCATTGTTTTTAGGAATGGGGGGCATGCACGGTTCTTATGCAGCAAATATGGCTTTGTATGAATGCGATTTGTTAATAAATATAGGGGCTCGTTTTGATGATCGCTTGACGGGAAATTTAACGTACTTTGCAAAGGAAGCAAAGGTAGCCCATATCGATATCGACCCTGCAGAAATTGGAAAGAACGTTGCAACAGAAATTCCAATTGTAGCAAGCGCTAAGCATGCTTTAGAAGCGTTATTAGCGTGTAAAGGAGAGAAACAAAATCATAATGAATGGCTACAACTTCTGCAAAAAAGAAAGAATCGTTATCCGTTTTGTTATAAAGACGATTCACAAATGTTAAAACCACAAGCTGCAATCGAAATGCTTTATGAAGTTACAAATGGAAATGCGATTATAACGACGGACGTTGGGCAGCATCAAATGTGGGCTGCACAATATTATAAATTAAAACAACCTAATAAGTGGATCACATCAGGAGGACTTGGAACGATGGGGTTTGGTTTGCCAGCTGCGATTGGGGCGCAAATTGCCGAGCCAAATGAACTCATTGTAGCAATTGTAGGTGATGCTGGCTTTCAAATGACATTACAAGAATTAAGTGTTTTAAAGGAACATTCCCTTCCTGTGAAAGTGCTTATTTTAAACAATGAAGCACTTGGGATGGTGCGGCAATGGCAAGATGAGTTTTATAATCAGCGTTATTCGCATTCGATAATTTCTTGCCAACCAGACTTTGTTAAGTTAGCCCATGCGTATGGAATAAAAGGAATTCGTATTGAACATCCATTAACAGCAAAAGAACAATTAAAAGAGGCGATGAAATTACAAGAACCGGTGCTAATTGATTGCCGCGTTTTACAATCTGAAAAAGTTATGCCTATGGTTGCCCCGGGCAAAGGTGTTCATCAAATGGAGGGGGTGGAATAGTGAAACGGATTGTGACAGCGACAGTTCGAAATCAAAGTGGGGTTTTAAATCGGATTACAGGTGTGATGGCGAGAAGACAATTTAATATTGAAAGTATTTCAGTAGGTCATACAGAATCATCCCATATTTCAAGAATGACATTTGTTGTTCATGTTGAAAATGTCCAGCAAGTCGAACAGCTTATTAAGCAGCTTCATAAACAAATTGATGTATTAAAAGTATCTGATATTACAGAAGAAGCAATGATTGCAAGAGAACTTGCACTCATTAAAGTGTCTACGTCAATTGCTTCTAGATCCGAATTGTATAGCTTAATTGAACCATTTCGTGCTGCTGTTATAGATGTTGGAAAGGATTCCATTGTCGTTCAAGTAACAGGAACGCAAGAAAAAGTAGAAGCGCTGATTGAATTATTACGTCCATACGGTTTAAAAGAAATTGCAAGGACAGGAGTAACAGCTTTTACAAGAAGTATGAAAAAGCAAGATAAACAACAAGTAATGTTAATTAACTAATTTTTAAAATATAGGAGGAGAAAGAAAATGGCGAAAGTTTATTATGAAAAGGATGTAACAGTAAATGTATTAAAAGGAAAGAAAGTAGCGATTGTAGGATATGGGTCACAAGGTCATGCTCATGCACAAAATTTACGTGATAACGGTTTTGATGTTGTTGTAGGTCTTCGGCAAGGAAAGTCATGGGAAAAGGCGAAGGAAGATGGGTTTTCTGTATATAAGGTTGCTGAAGCTACAAAACTAGCAGATGTTGTAATGGTATTGCTTCCAGATGAACTACAGCCGGAAGTATATGAAGCAGAAATTGCACCGAATTTGCAAGAAGGAAATGCACTTGTGTTTGCTCATGGATTTAACGTTCATTTTAATCAAATTACACCGCCGGAAGATGTAGATGTATTCCTTGTAGCGCCAAAAGGACCGGGGCATCTTGTCCGCCGCACATTTGTAGAAGGTGCAGCCGTGCCAGCGTTATTTGCAGTTTATCAAGATGCAACAGGAACGGCTTATGAAAAAGCACTATCGTATGCAGATGGAATCGGAGCAACTCGCGCCGGTGTACTCCAAACAACGTTTAAAGAAGAAACAGAAACAGATTTATTCGGAGAGCAAGCAGTACTTTGCGGAGGAGCAACGGCTCTTGTAAAAGCAGGTTTTGAAACGTTAGTAGAAGCAGGCTATCAACCAGAACTCGCCTATTTTGAATGTTTACATGAACTAAAGCTTATTGTCGATCTTATGTATGAAGGCGGATTAGAAAATATGCGCTATTCAGTTTCGGACACAGCGCAGTGGGGAGATTTTGTATCGGGGCCGCGTGTTGTAACAGAGCATACAAAGCAAGCGATGCAAGAAGTATTAAAAGATATTCAAGATGGAACATTTGCTAGAGGTTGGATTGCGGAACATAAAACAGGAAGACAAAAATTCCATGCGATTAATACAGCGGAGAATGCGCACCAAATTGAAGAAGTAGGTCGAAAACTACGTGAGATGATGCCATTTGTGAAGCCGAGAGTGAAAATGGAGGTTAAGTAATATGAAGCAAATTTTGTTCATGGATACGACGCTTCGTGATGGGGAGCAATCACCTGGAGTAAATTTAAATGAACAAGAAAAATTACAAATTGCACGGCAGTTAGAGAGGCTTGGAATTCATGTGATGGAGGCGGGCTTTGCGTCCGCTTCCGAAGGTGATTTTTGCTCAGTAAAACGGATTGCCGAAACAATTCAAAATGCTTCTGTTATGAGTTTAGCCCGTGCTAAGGAAAGTGATATTCGTACTGCATATGAAGCGTTAAAAGGAGGCGTTTCCCCTCGGTTACATGTCTTTCTGGCAACGAGTGATATTCATATGAAATATAAGCTCCGTATGTCAAAGGATGAAGTATTAAATACAATTTATCGCTCAGTAAAGCTTGGGAAATCATTATTTCCAGCAGTGCAGTTTTCTGCAGAAGATGAAACGCGAACAACCTCTTCTTTTTTAGCGGAAGCTGTAGAAGTTGCGATTCGCGCCGGCGCAGATGTCATTAACATTCCTGATACAGTAGGATATACCAATCCGGAAGAATATTATTCTCTTTTTCAATATTTGCAAGAACATGTTCAATCTTATGAGAAAGCTATTTTCTCTTGTCATTGTCACGATGATCTCGGCATGGCAGTAGCCAACTCACTAGCGGCAATTGAAGGCGGTGCCCTTCAAGTAGAAGGGACGATTAATGGTATTGGAGAACGTGCTGGTAATGCTGCTCTTGAAGAAATTGCAGTTGCACTTCATATTCGAAATGATTACTACGAGGCGTCATCTTCCATACAATTAAAAGAAATTAAAACGACGAGTACACTTGTAAGTCGATTAACAGGAATGGTTGTTCCAAAAAACAAAGCAATAGTTGGTGCCAATGCGTTTGCCCATGAATCTGGTATTCATCAAGATGGGGTTTTAAAAGAAGCATCTACTTACGAAATTATTTCACCTTCTCTAGTAGGAGAAGAGCGAAATCAATTTGTACTTGGGAAACATTCCGGACGCCACGCATTTACAGAGAAGATGAGAGAGTTAGGTTATGATTTTACAGAAGAAGAGAGGGACATAGCATTTCGTGCTTTTAAACGATTAGCGGATCGAAAGAAAGAAATTACAGAAGAAGATTTACGAGCGCTTGTATTAGGGGAAACTGCATTTGCTAAGCAGCAGTATGATATTAAACAATTGCAAGTTCATTTTGTATCAAACAGTATTCAAAGTGCAACCGTCTGCTTAGAAGATACTGAGGGGAATGAGCTGGAGGATGCTGCGACTGGAGCAGGTAGCATTGAAGCGATTTATAATGCAATTCAAAGAATTCTTCATTTACAATGTGAACTCGCTGACTATCGTATTCAATCGATTACACAAGGACAAGATGCATTAGCTCATGTTCATGTTGAATTGAAAGAAGATGGGCATCAAGTTTCTGGTTTTGGCGTAGCGCAAGATGTACTAGAAGCTTCGGCCCGTGCTTACGTATATGCAGCAGGGAAATTAAAAGCATTACGATCACTTACAAAATCGTAAAGGAGTGCTTGAAGATGGAAAAACGAATCGTTTGTTTAGCCGGTGATGGAGTTGGGCCAGAAATTATGGCGAGTGCGAAGCAAGTGTTAGAGATGGTAGAAAGGTTATTCGGTCATAAATTTTATTTGCAAGAAGAATTGTTTGGAGGCGCAGCAATTGACGTATACGGCCAGCCTCTTCCTCCCCGCACATTAACGGCATGTTTAGCAAGTGATGCAGTATTACTAGGGGCAGTTGGAGGCCCGTATTGGGATCATAAAAAAGAACGTCCTGAACAAGGACTTCTTACACTGCGAAAAGGGTTAGGAGTTTTTGCAAACGTTCGCCCAGTTTCTGTAGAAGAAGCGACGGCGCACTTATCACCGCTAAAAACAGCCGAGCAAGTTGATTTTGTTGTCGTTCGTGAATTAACAGGCGGAATCTATTTTTCGTTTCCGAAAGAACGAACAGAAGAAATGGCAACAGATACACTTACTTATCACCGGCGTGAAGTAGAACGAATTGTTTCTTATGCATTTCAATTAGCGAAAAAGCGCCGGAAAAAAGTAACTTCTATTGATAAGGCAAATGTTTTAGAATCTAGTAAACTATGGCGACAAGTAACAGAAGAAGTAGCAGTACACCACCCCGAGGTCGAGTTAGAGCACTTATTAGTAGATGCTGCCGCAATGGAACTCATTCGCAATCCAAGCCGATTTGATGTAATCGTTACAGAAAATTTATTTGGTGATATTTTAAGTGATGAAGCATCTGTACTAGCCGGTTCATTAGGAATGTTACCGTCTGCAAGTCATGCGGAGAACGGTCCGTCTCTGTACGAACCAATTCATGGATCGGCGCCAGATATTGCTGGGAAAAATAAAGTAAATCCAATCGCTATGCTTCGCTCCGTTGCAATGATGCTTGGACAATCATTTGGGTTAAGAATAGAAGGAGAAGCAATTGAAGAAGCCATTTCTACAGTTCTTCGCTCTGGAAAATGTACAGCCGATTTGGGCGGGAATGAAACGACAACTTCGTTTACAAAGTGTGTATTACAAGCGCTGGAAGAGCAGGCGCTTGTGGGGAGATGGCGATAATGGGGAAGACACTATTCGATAAACTATGGGAACGACATGTTGTAGCAACAGATGACAATGGATTGGATTTATTATATATTGACCTTCATCTCGTTCATGAAGTAACGTCACCGCAAGCCTTTGAGGGCTTGCGGCTTGCAAAGAGAACGGTGCGGCGACCGGATTTAACGTTTGCGACAATGGATCATAATGTGCCAACAAAGGATGTATGGAACGTTACAGATCATATCGCAAAACAACAGATGGATACGCTTCGTCATAATTGCGAGCAATTTCATGTACGATTAGCGGATATAGGAGATGAAGTGCAAGGGATTGTCCATGTGATTGGACCGGAACTTGGATTAACACAACCGGGAAAAACAATTGTGTGCGGTGATAGTCATACAGCGACACACGGAGCGTTTGGTGCTCTGGCGTTTGGGATTGGTACGAGTGAGGTTGAACATGTATTAGCGACCCAAACTTTATGGCAACGGAAGCCAAAAGCGATGGGAGTAGAATTAAAAGGAACATTGCCAAAAGGTGTATATGCAAAAGATATTATTCTACATTTACTCGCCATATACGGTGTTTCTGTTGGAACAGGACATGTGATAGAGTTCTATGGAGATACTGTACAAGAAATGACAATGGAAGAGCGAATGACACTTTGTAATATGGCGATTGAAGGAGGAGCAAAAGCAGGTATGATTGCTCCGGATGAAACGACGTTTGCGTATGTAAGAGGGCGCCAATATGCACCGAAAGAGTTTGAACAAGCAGTGGGAAAATGGCGTGAATTATATACGGATGAAGATGCGGTGTATGACACGGTCCTTACAGTCGATGTGACAAAATTGGCACCATATGTAACATGGGGGACTAATCCAGGAATGGGACTTCGCGTCGATGAAATGCTTCCGGCGGCAACTGATAAAAATGCTGAACGTGCCTATGCGTATATGGATCTTCAACCGGGTCAACGTGTAATGGATATTCCAATTCAACACGTGTTTATTGGTTCTTGTACAAATTCCCGTTTATCTGATTTAGAAATTGCTGCTGCGGTTGTGAAAGGGAAGAAAGTAAAAGAAGGAGTAAGGGCTCTTGTTGTCCCTGGATCAAAACAAGTGAGAGATGCAGCAATGAAAAAAGGATTGCACCTTATTTTTGAAGAAGCGGGATTTGAGTGGCGGGAACCTGGATGTTCGATGTGTCTTGGCATGAATCCAGATCAAGTGCCAGAAGGTGAACATTGCGCTTCTACTTCAAACCGTAATTTTGAAGGAAGACAAGGAAAGGGAGCGAGAACGCATCTCGTTAGCCCAGCTATGGCTGCAGCCGCTGCAGTTTACGGTCATTTTGTTGATGTGAGAAAGGAGAACTACGATGGAGCCATTTCGTATTCATAAAGGTACGACTGCAGTATTGATGCATGATAATATCGATACCGATCAAATTATTCCGAAGCAGTATTTAAAGCGGATTGAAAGAACCGGATTTGGAAAGTTTTTATTTGATGAATGGCGCTATTTAGATAATCGTCAAGAAAACCCTGACTTTCCATTGAACGCTTCTGAGCAAAATGGCGCTACAATTTTAATTACAGGAGAAAACTTCGGTTGCGGTTCTTCTCGAGAACATGCCCCGTGGGCTCTTGCGGATTATGGATTTCGCGTAATCATTGCAGGAAGTTTTGCAGATATTTTTTATATGAATTGTACGAAAAATGGAATACTTCCGATTGTAATGGAAAAGGAGATTCGTAAGCAACTTGCGGCTACTCAGCCGCAGACGATGATAGAAATAGATTTAGAGAATGAAGTAATAATAACTCCTAAGATGAGCTTTTCTTTTTCTATTGAACGCATGTGGAAAGAAAAATTGCTAAGTGGTTTAGATGATATTGGGGTTACACTTCAGTATGAGAATGCGATTACAGAATATGAGATAAAAATATGTGTGAATGGATAGAAATACAAAATAAATAACTAATTTTGTAAAAAAAATTAAATGAAAATGATTTACTTTCAATTTAATTGGTAGTATACTGACTTAAAACTAAGAGGAGAAAGGGAGTAATGAGAATGTTTACTTTCCAATCAGTCATTTTATTTACACAACATCATCATACATAAACCCTTGAACCTAGCGTGAAAAAACGTGTAGGTACAAGGGTTATTCCTGTTGTACCTACATTCTCCAAAGAGCTATGTAGGTATTTTTATCTACATAGCTCTTTTTTTCGTTTATAAGCGCTATGTTATGAATGTATGAGTATTGACGAAGATGAACTCGTAGCAAATCTGTCGGAATATTCCTAATTTTATCGTGTTACAAGGGATAGCTGAGTGTTGAGTTGGAGAAGTTCAAGAAGTTAAAAATGGACATATAAAAGAAGCATAATAGACATGTTATCATTGTAGATTTTTTGTATATATGTGCCGAGAAAGTAGGGGGGGTAATGATGAAAAAATGGAAACGAGCCAATCCGAATGGAACAAGAGATTTTTTATTTCAAGAATGTACAATAATGGAAGAAATTGAACAAAGATTAAGACGAACATTTATCGATAGGGGATATGAAGAAATCCGGACACCTATGATTGAATTTTATGATGTATTTGCATTTCAAAATCGTCCTGTTGATGAGGAAAAAATGTATAAGTTTTTTGATTCTGAAGGACGTATCCTCGTTCTGAGACCAGATATGACAATTCCGTTAGCACGTGTAATTGGGACAAAAAAGATGAAAACACCATTTAAATTAACATATAGTGGAAATGTTTTTAGAGCAAATGAATCTTTAACGGGAAAATATAATGAAATTACACAAACTGGAATTGAAATTATAGGTATTGGTAATATACGTGCGGAAGTTGAGTGTATTGTAAGCACGATTGCAGCTTTACAATCAGCTGGTATTCAATCATTTAAAATTGAAATTGGCCAAGTGGAGCTCTATAAATCTATTGTGAAAAAATTATCTTTGCGAGAAGAAGATGAATATGCATTGCGAGAGTATATTGAAAGTAAAAACCTTGCTGCTTTGTCCCGCTTTTTACAAGAAAAGCAGTTAGATATGCAAGACGAAACAGTGCGATTATTACAAAAGTTGCCTCGTTTATTTGGAGGATTAGAAGTAGTTGAAGAGGCCGAAAAACTTGCTGTGAGTAAAGAAATGAAAAGAGCCATTACGAGAATAAAAAATATATATGAAAACATTGATCGTCTTGGTTATGGTCAATATATATCTATTGATTTGGGGATGATTCAACATCTTAATTATTATACCGGTGTAATCTTTCGAGGATATATATGTGATGTTGGAGAAGAGATTGTGAGCGGCGGGAGATATGATGAATTGATTGGGAATTTTGGTGAGTCTTTACCGGCTGTAGGCCTAGCGATTCAAGTAAATCAAATTGTACGTACTTTACAAGAACGTAAAGAAAATTCATACAAAAAACAAATAGATTCCCTCATATATTATTCGTTAGATATGATTTCAGAAGCAGAAAAATTACGTATTTTACTTGGGAAAGATGGTATAAAGGTAGAACTGTCCATGTTAGAAAATTTACAAGATACATTTCAATTTGCAAGAGCACATGATGTGAAAACTGTAATTGATGTATCAGGAGATACTTTAGTTGAATATGTTTGGCAAGGTAAATGGATCATGCAGAAAAAAGGAGAATCCTCATGCGTAGCATTCAAATTGCGTTAACGAAAGGGAGATTAGAAAAATATGCGATTTCGTTATTCGAACGAATCGGCATGGATTGCTCAGAGCTAAAGGATAAAGGAAGGAAGCTTGTATTTCAAAGTAAAAACTCACAAGTTTCATTCATTCTTGTAAAAGCAGTTGATGTCGTAACATATGTCGAGCATGGTATCGCGGATATTGGTGTTGTTGGGAAAGATATTTTGCTTGAATATGAAAACGATGTATATGAAATGATTGATTTAGGGGTAGGACGTTGTAGATTTTGCGTTGCTTCCGTCTCGTCGTATAGTCCAAACGGTTATAACAAAAAGAGGATTGCAACAAAGTATCCGAATATTACTTCTGCATATTTCCGTAAGAAGGGAGAAGATGTAGAGATTATTAAAATAGAAGGTTCTGTAGAGATTGCCCCTCTGTTAGGATTAGCAGATGCAATCGTTGATATTGTAGAAACGGGACAAACGTTGAAAGAAAATGGATTACTAGTGTTTGAAGAAATTTGTGACATTTCAGCACGTTTAATTGTAAACAAAGCATCTTTAAAAATGAAAAAAGACGAAATATTCAATATTATAAATAAAATGGAAGGTGTTCTAGTAGAAAAGAAATAATAGGAGGATAGATATGGGAATTATATATGAGGATTATTCAAATATTTTATGGAAGGTAAAACAACTAAGAGAACAGGCTAATACAATAGAAGAAAAAATACAACAAGATGTAAGGGAAATTGTCGTAAATGTAAAAGAAAAGAAAGATGATGCGCTATTTTCGTATACGAAGGCTTTTGACAAAGTAGAGTTGACCCAATTTCAAGTTTCGGAAGAAGAACTAGAGTTAGCTTATCAAAGTGTTGAACCAGCATTTTTAGCAGCATTGGAAGAAGCAAAGAAGAATATCATTTCCTATCACGAAAAGCAAAAAAGACAAGCTTTTATTGATACAGAGAAAGAAGGGATTATTCGCGGGCAGCTTGTTCGGCCATTGCAAACTGTTGGTGTATATGTACCAGGAGGAACGGCAGCGTATCCATCATCAGTGCTCATGAATGTCTTACCAGCAAAAATTGCGGGCGTCAATAAGATTTTCATGGTAACACCGCCGAATTGTGAAGGCGTAGATCCACATATTTTAGCTGCGGCAAAAGTTGCTGGAGTTGATGAGGTATATACAGTAGGGGGAGCACAAGCAATTGCTGCGTTAGCATACGGGACGGAATCGATTCCGTGTGTTGATAAGATTGTAGGACCAGGAAATATATATGTTGCATTAGCGAAGCGAGAAGTATTTGGTTCTGTTCATATCGATATGATTGCTGGTCCGTCTGAAATTGTTGTTATTTCTGATGAAACGGGAAATGCAGCGTATATTGCTGCTGATTTATTATCGCAAGCAGAACACGATGTACAGGCAACTGCTATTTGTATCACAACTAGTTTAGAATTAGCACAGAAAGTGAATAGAGAAATAGAAAAACAATTGATGAGCCTTCCGAGAAGCGAAATAGCTCGTGAATCCATTAATAGAAACGGAGCGATTCTTGTTGCAGATTCATTGGAACAAGCATTTCAGCTCTCAAATGAAATTGCTCCGGAACATCTAGAGTTACATGTAAAAGAACCGATGACCGCTCTTCCGTATATTCAACATGCAGGCTCTATCTTTTTAGGCCCGTATGCTCCGGAACCATTAGGTGATTATATGGCAGGTCCGAATCACGTGTTACCAACGAGTGGAACAGCAAGGTTTTTTTCTCCATTATCTGTTGATGATTTTGTGAAAAAATCGAGTTTTTTATTTTATACAAAAGAGGCTCTTGGAAAAGTGCAACAACATATTGTCAATCTAGCAGAAAAAGAAGGATTACAAGCTCATGCAAGAGCAATTGAAATTCGCTTTGAAGGAGGGGAAAAGTAATGCGTGCTGCCAAACAAACGAGAAGTACGACGGAAACAAAAATTTCTGTAGCACTGCAATTAGATGATAATCAAGAAGTTTCAATTCAAACGGGAGTTGGTTTTTTTGATCATATGTTGACATTATTTGCAAGGCACGGCCGCTTCGGGTTGCAGATTGAAGCTGATGGCGATGTGTATATTGATGCTCATCATACGGTAGAAGATGTTGGCATTGTTCTTGGAAACTGTTTAAAAGAAGCGCTTGGTGATAAAGCAGGAATTAATCGTTACGGCACAGCCTATGTACCGATGGACGAAGCGTTAGGATTTGTTACTGTTGATATAAGTGGAAGGTCCTACCTCGTGTTTGACGGTGAATTTACAAATCCAAAATTGGGTGATTTTGACACGGAGCTAGCTGAAGAATTTTTTCGCGCGGTAGCTCATGCAGCAAACATAACTTTACATGCACGAGTTATATATGGAAGTAATACGCATCACAAAATTGAAGCACTTTTTAAAGCGTTTGGACGTGCACTACGTGATGCAACCGAAAAAAACGAAAAAATTATAGGGGTAAATTCCACGAAAGGACTGTTGTAATATGATTGCGATTGTAGATTATGGAATGGGCAACATTCGCAGCGTAGAGCAAGCGTTAAGACATATTGGAGCAGAGTATATTGTAACAGATGAAGTAGAAGCATTTCTAAATAGCGACGGCGTTATTTTGCCGGGGGTTGGTGCGTTTCCAAGGGCGATGCGTTGTTTAGAAGAGAAAGGACTAATTTCTGTTTTGAAGCAAGTTGCGATTGCAGGAAAACCGCTATTTGGAATTTGTTTAGGGATGCAGCTATTATTTGAAGGAAGTGAAGAGATTGAAAGAACGAAAGGGTTAGGGCTGCTTCCAGGAACGGTAAAGAAACTAGATGTACCATATAAAATTCCTCATATGGGATGGAATAAGTTGGAGAAGAAAAAAGAACATCCTTTATGGAATAAAATAGAGGATGGTGCTTTCGTCTATTATGTTCATTCTTATTATGCACAATGTCCGAGTGACGTTGTAGTAGGTGCTAGTGATTATGGTGTTCTCGTACCGGGAATTGTTTCAAAAGGAAATGTATTTGGGGCTCAGTTCCATCCTGAAAAAAGTGGTGAAATAGGAATTCAAATATTACGAAATTTTAAGGAGGTTATAGAAACATGGAAATCTTCCCAGCTATTGATTTAAAAAATGGCCGCTGCGTTCGTTTGTATCAAGGACAATTTCAACAAGAAACAGTAATGAATGAAAACCCAGTTGCCCAAGCATTACTATTTGAACAACTTGGTGCACGTGTACTACACATTGTCGATTTGGACGGAGCTGTTGCTGGTCGTTCAGAGAATTTGTCTGTCATTGAAGATATTTGCAAAGCAGTGCGAATTCCAGTGCAAGTAGGGGGCGGGATTCGCTTGGTTGCTGCAATTGAAACACTGTTATCAGTTGGAGTAATGAAAGTAATTCTTGGAACAGCAGCATTGTATGATCGTCCATTTGTAGAAGAAGCAGTTCGATTATATGGCGATAAAATTATTATAGGAATTGATGCGAAAAATGGCTATGTAGCAACGCGAGGATGGCTAGATGTGTCTGAAACGTCTTACATACAACTCGCAAAGGAAATGGAGATAATAGGTGTACAGACGCTTGTTTTTACTGACATTTCTAGAGATGGAACACTTGCAGGCCCAAATTTCGAACAATTACAAAAATTGCAAGATGAAGTATCGATTCAAATTGTTGCTTCCGGCGGTGTGAGTTCGCTTGCTGATGTTGAGAAGTTACAGGATATGAACTTATATGGCGTTATTATTGGGAAGGCATTATATGATAAAAAAGTTATGTTAGAAGAAGCATTGCAGGTGACAGGCATATGCTAACAAAGCGAATTATTCCATGTTTGGATGTGAAAAATGGTCGTGTTGTAAAAGGAATAAATTTTGCCTTGTTACAAGATGTTGGTGATCCTGTTGCAATTGCCGCAGTATACAATCAAGCAGGTGCAGATGAACTTGTGTTTTTAGATATTACAGCAACGTATGAAGAACGAAAAACAATGATTGATGTTGTAGAACGTACAGCAAATCAAGTATTTATTCCTCTAACCGTTGGAGGTGGAATCTCGTCTGTTCAAGATATGTATGCATTACTTCGAGCAGGTGCCGATAAAGTTTCATTAAATTCAGCGGCAGTACGAAGACCAGAATTAATACAAGAAGGAGCAGAGCAATTTGGTTCTCAATGTATAGTCGTTGCAATTGATGCAAGAAAGGTCGAAGAAAACAAGTGGAATGTATATGTAAATGGAGGCCGCAATGATACAGGAATAGATGTAATCGAATGGGCAAAACGCGTGGAAAGTTTAGGCGCCGGGGAATTACTTTTAACGAGTATGGATGCAGATGGGACGAAAGATGGCTATGATTTACTTTTAACAGAAACAGTTTCAAAATCAGTTGGTATTCCGGTAATTGCTTCGGGTGGATGCGGGGCAATTGAACATATTGCAGAAGTTTTTCAGCAAACATCAGCAAATGCAGCGTTAGCGGCTTCTATTTTTCATTACGGCATGGCAACCATTCAAGAAACGAAGCAAAAGTTACAAGAAGCGCAAATTGAGGTGAGATTGTGAAGCCGGATTTTTCAAAAGGATTATTGCCAGCTATTGTGATAGAAGAAGGAACAAAAGAAGTTTTGATGCTAGCTTATATGAATAAAGAAGCGTATGAAAAAACATTAGACACAAAAATGACCTGGTTTTATTCTCGCTCACGAAGCAGTTTGTGGAATAAGGGGGAAACATCAGGACATGTCCAACATGTGAAATCATTATATTTAGATTGCGATCAAGATTCTATTATGGTAGTTGTTCAGCAAGTTGGTGTAGCTTGCCATACAGGAGAAAAGTCATGTTTTCATAATAAGGTGTTATAGGGGGAAAAGGAAATGAGCGATGTGTTGCAACAGTTATATGAAACACTTCTACAGCGAAAAGAGAATCCTATTTCTGAGTCGTATACAAATTACTTATTTACAAAAGGTGAAGACAAAATATTAAAGAAATTAGGAGAAGAATGTACTGAAATTGTAATTGCAGTGAAAAATGATGAGAAAGACGAGCTTATAAAAGAAATTGCTGATTTTACGTATCATTGCTTAGTGTTACTAGTAGAAAAAAATGTCTCATTACAAGAGATAGTAGAAGAATTAAATAAACGCCAAGGACAATTGTCAAGAGTGGGCGAAAGAAAAGAAATTGATACATTATAGGAGGGGAGAAAGATGAGAGTAGATTATCACCTTCACTTAGAAGAAGGGCCGTATTCAATGCGGTGGTTATCACGCACAAATGAAGCGCTCGAGTATTTTGCACCGATTGAGGAAGAGAAACATTCAATGGAATGGATCTTAAAGATAGGGGAACGTTTGCAAAAGCGGGTAAAGGAAGGTGCGTTTTCACAGGAGTGGATTGATTTATACTTAGAGGAAGCAGTGCGCAAAGGAATACGGGAAGTTGGAATCGTTGACCACTTATATCGTTTTTCTGAAGCGAAAGAATACTATGAGCGCTATGTCGATATTAGTGATTCTGAACTTGGACATCTGCAAAAAGAATGGCTAGATCAAGTAAGAGTAGAGTCGATTGGAAACTTTACGAAAGCAATTGAAGATGCGAAAGAAAGATGGAAAAAACGAGGCGTGACATTACGCCTTGGGATAGAAGCAGATTATTTCATTGGCGGGGAAGAAGAACTGTCACAGTTATTAACGTTAGGGAATTGGGATTATGTGATTGGTTCTGTTCATTTTATTAATGGATGGGGATTTGATAATCCGGATACAGACAATTATTTTAGACAACACGATTTACGTATGTTATATCAGACATTTTTTCAAACGTTAGAAAAAGCAATACGTTCTGGCTTATTTGATATTGTTGCACATTTAGATAATATAAAAGTGTTTAATTATCGCTTAGATGAAAATGAACAATTACCGTATTATGAGAAAATTGCCCAGGCTTTAATCGAAACAAATACAGCTACGGAAGTGAATGCTGGTTTATATTATCGATACCCTGTAAGAGAAATGTGTCCAAGCCCTTTGTTTTTACAGCGCTTAGTACATTATGGTGTTCCGATTACAATTTCGTCAGATGCACATTTCCCGAATGATTTAGGAAGTTACGTAAAAGAAAATATAGAAACACTTCGTAATCATGGTGTAACGCACATTGCAACATTTGAAAAACGAATCCGAAACATGAAATCGATTGAATATGTAAAAGAGAATGCATTGTGATTTTTATTAGTAGGGGATTTACCCCTTACTGTCCGTTAATACGGGATGAAAACTGCTTTTTTTGTTTACACTAACGTTGAACAAAAAAGGAGGCTCTTCTTATGGCGAAACAACAATATAAAGATACTGGAAAGTTAACGAATCAGAGCAATGCTTTGCAAAAAGATCAATCAGAGCAAGCAATTATACAAGAACAAATTAGTGATACAGTAGCAGAAGGAACAATTGATGTGAAGCTAGGACAAGGAAAAGATGAATAAAGTGAGATTTCTATGAAAAGAGGCTGAATGTATTCAGCCTCTTTTCATATTTTTATAAAGAACGGTGATAAAACAAAAAGAAAAACGAGTGCATATCATCTTTTGTTCCACATAACTGCAACGTAAATGTAGAACAATCAAAACGGATTTATATAGTTTAATCAAATTCCTTGTCTTTTTTCTACGGAATTTTTTACAATAATATTGAATGGGCATATTTTTATGTAAAAAAGAAAGGATGCTTAAACATGGCGAAAATTTTAATAGCAGGACAAATTCCAGAAATCGGACTACAGTTGTTACGAGGTCATGAAGTAGAAATGTATGATAAGGAAGAGTTAATTGGCACAGAAGAACTAGTGAAACGTGTGCAAGATAAAGACGCATTATTAAGCTTACTTTCAACAAAAGTTACGGAAGAAGTTATTGATGCTGCACCGCATTTGAAAATTATTGCAAACTACGGTGCTGGATATGACAATATTGATTATAAATATGCAGTAGAAAAAGACATAGCGGTAACAAACACGCCAAAAGTTTCAACGGAGGCAACGGCAGAGCTAACGTTTGCAATTCTTTTAGCAGCAGCACGTCGTATTCCAGAAGGCGATACACTATGTCGTACAGTTGGTTTTAATGGCTGGGCACCGCTCTTTTTCTTAGGGCGTGAAGTATATGGTAAAACAATCGGTATTATTGGTCTTGGAGAAATTGGAAAAGCGGTAGCGAAACGAGCAAAGGCATTTGGTATGAATATTGTGTATACAGGGCCAAGTCGTAAGTATGAGGCGGAGCAAGAATTAGAAGCAACATATGTAACGCTAGAAGAACTATTACAAACAGCAGATTTTATTACAATTAACTGTGCGTATAATCCAAAGTTGCATCATATGATTGATGAAGAACAGTTTAGAATGATGAAAAAAACTGCTTATATTATTAATGCGGCACGTGGTCCAATTATGAATGAAGAAGCACTTGCTCATGCTTTAGAGACAAAGGAAATTGAAGGAGCGGCACTTGATGTGTTCGAGTTCGAACCGGAAATTACAGAAAAATTAAAAGGATTAACAAACGTTGTGTTAACACCTCATATTGGAAATGCAACGATTGAAACACGTGATGCAATGGCAGAAATGGCAATGCGCAATATTTTAGAGGTGCTAGAAGGGAATGAACCATTAACTCCGGTGTATAAAAAAGAACTTGTGACGAAATAAAGTGAAACTTTAATCAGTGGGGGGTTCTTTCTCACCCACTGATTATCAGCCCTCACCAATCGGGCTTTTACGGGCAGTTTATCTCCCACCTAACTTCTTTGCTTTTGCTGAGTTTTGAGGCGGGAGTATTACTGCCCGTTAATGCGGGATAAAAAAGAACCTTCCTATCAAGGAAGGCTTCGCTATTTTATTCTTTGTTTGCTCGTTTTTTTTGTGATGGTCGCTGTCTAAGAAATTGAGATAGCATATACAAAATATAAAGTGGAATAGCAATGAATAAAAACACTGAAATATTGCCGACACTCGTTTTATACATCGTATAAATGATTCCAACTAAAAAGAGTGTAACGATAATACTATATTTTGGAATCGGTACATCTTTCATACTTGGAATACGAATGCGACTAACCATAAGAAAAGCGAATGTTACGAATACTGTAATAAGTACGATTTTTGGAATCGTATGTGAAAATAAAGTAAGGAAGGCAACAAGACCACCTGCAGCTGTAATTGGTACACCAGTAAAATATTTCATTGATGTTGATGATGGTGTAACATTGAAGCGAGCTAATCTGTATGCTCCAAATAGAGGGAAAAGTCCTGCTATGTATAATCCGATAATACCGTAATTAGAGAAAGATGTGTAATACATCAATACAGCGGGTGCAGCACCAAATGTAACGACATCTGCTAATGAATCAAGTTCTTTTCCGAGCTGTGAATCGACGCGAAGTAAGCGTGCGATTCTTCCATCAAGGCTATCTAGCATCATTCCGATCAAAACTAAAATTGCCGCTGATTTGTAGTATCCTAATGAGGCGTAGCCGATGGATAGAAATCCACTATATAAATTTCCGAGCGTAAATAAGTTTGGAATGGCTGCTCTGTACAAAATCTGATCCCTTGCTTTCTATTATAGATTCTTGAATAGTTTATGAAAGTTTATCTTTTTTATCATAACATAAATTTCCTATAATCGTCGAAAAAATTCTTCGTTTTGAGAAAGATTTTAGCGTATTTTTTCTTTGTTTAATTCAAAACTATTATATATATTATTTTTAAAATATACAAGTCGCTGCTATGTAGAAAAAATAAGCCCCGCTACTCGCCTGCTCCCTCTGTTTTAAACCCCGCACGTGGCAGAAAAAGACCCTGACCGCTTCAATGTATGGCCAGATGCTTTCGTCCCTCCTAAAAAGAAAAGGGTTTTATGTTTGTATTTTAATTTAGATATATATCTAAATTAAAATAACCCTCGAATCGTTATCGTTCGAAGGTTATTTCCTTATTCAAATTTCGTTGTCATCGTACCAGTTTTATATTGATTATGTGGATCAAATCGTAACAAATCACCGTAAATGAGCTTATCAGAGTAATTCAACTCTGTTTTTGCCTTTTCGATATACGGTTGACAAATAGAAATATCAGTCGGTTCACCAGTTTTTTTGTTATAGCAGACATTTTTTGTATACAGATAATCATTTGTGACGAAGCTTCCGTCACGCATAATCATAAGAGGATCATTATTTGAATCAAATAAATCTGTTCCAAATTCAATAGAATTGTTTGTTTTTATACCGAGTAAATGTAGAAGTGTTGGTTTCACATCAATTTGCCCAGAAACTTTTGAAATGACTTGTCCTTTTTGACCAGGTATGTGAATGATGAGTGGCACTCGTTGTAGCTGCATCGTATCAAAAGGAGTAAGTGCTTCTTTTCCTAAAAATTGGGCCATAGCTGCATTATGATTTTCAGAAATACCATAATGATCTCCGTAAATAATGATAATAGAATTATCGTATAACCCTTCTTCTTTTAATTGTTCAACAAAATGTTTTAATGCTTCATCTGTATAACGTACAGTTGGAAAATAACGATTTACAACGCCGCTTTCTGAATTGTATTCACCAATGAATTGATCTTCTGGTTGCAGCAAAAATGGAAAATGATTTGTTAATGTAATGAATTTCGTATAGAACGGTTGTGGTAAAGATTTTAATTTCGGAATAGATTGCTCGAAAAATTCTTTATCTTTTAATCCCCAACCAACAGACATTTGTTCTGCATTTGTATAGTCTTGCAAATTGAAATAGCGATCATATCCAAGTGTAGGATACATCAAATCACGGTTCCAAAATGATTTATCATTTGAATGAAATACAGCGGAGTAATATCCGTGTTTTTTTAGTTGTTCTGGTGTAGCTGTATATTCATTATTCGCATGTGTAAAGAAAGCAGAGCCGCGATCAAGCGGATATAAAGAGTTTTCAATAATAAATTCGGCGTCTGATGTTTTTCCTTGTCCGGTTTGATGATAAAAGTTATTGAAGTAATAGCTTTCTTTAATAAAGTTATTTAAAAATGGTGTAATTTCTTTTCCATCTATTTTTTGATTGATAACAAAATTTTGTGTAGATTCCATTGAAATTAAAATGACATTCTTTCCTTTTGCCACGCCGAACAAATCTTTATTTGCTTGTCTATCTTTTGTTTTCACATAGTTATCAATTTCAGAAAAAGCATCTCCACTTGCAAAGGCACGCTGAGCAGATGATTTCGATTGCAGCGCAATATCATAAATATGATATGTATATAAACCAAGATTTTTCACAACTGTTTGGCGATCAAATGAATGCGAAAAGAGTTGTGGTTTATAAATAACTGAGATAACCATTTGCAAGGCTAATATTGCTGTTACACCGCTAAAAAATGTTTGTTTTTCTTTTCGCGATAGAGAAGCTTTGTCACAAAAATTAGGGAATTTCCGTGATAATATGACTAAAATAATGGTATCTGCAAATAAAAGGAGTGTTTTATATGTAAATAATTCTTTTATACTTGTTCCTAAATCAGCCATGTTATTCGTTTGAAATAATACTGGGAATGTTACAAAATCATTGTAAAATCCGTAAAACATCGCGTTGCCAAATAAAATAAAAGATAACACTATACTAATGCTAATAATGATACGATTTCGATGTTTTGCTGCTAATAAAGCGAAACCGAAAAATAATAATAATGAAGCTAACGGATTAAAGAACAACATGATTTGTTCGAAAGCGTTATTAATCTTCATATCAAAAGCTAATTTGTATACAATAAATGTTTTGATCCATAATAGAACGACTGCTAAGAGAGCGAATCGTACTTTTGGAAACAAGCGTTGCATCATATTTGGTTCCTCCTACTACCTATAAGTAACCGTCTTTTTTTATGTATATAACCGGTTACATCTCTCTATATTTTTTTACTATGTGTACTATTATATAAAAACATAGTGAATTTGTGGATGCTTTTCTCATAATTGGGTAGAAAAAGGGAAGATGGATAAAATAATGTCATCTTTGGAAATGTGGAGGAGTACTATGAGGAAAATAAGTTGTTTTATATTGAGTTGCTTCATTTTACTTGGAAACCCAGCTCCTTTTTTGGCTGAACATGAACCATTATTATTAGAAGATGCCCTTTATTCGGTGCTGTTTCCGAGAATAAATGAAGCGATTCAAAAGTATTATGGGAAGCAAAAGCCATATGAGTGCCCGAAAATCATTAGTATGAAAAAAATGTACAGCGGTACATATTTGTTCCGTGCTTCTATTGAAATCATTAAATATGAGCCAGGAGTAGGAGGGAAAAAACTTCCGCCATTTGAAAAAGTAACAATCACGTTTGAAAATGATGAGGGGGAATGGTCCGTGAAGAATATAGATGTGAAGCGCTTACCAGATAATACAAAAATAAATTGTCGTAAACCAGTATGAAAAAAGTATTTGACAAATAAATCAGTCATTTGCTATTGTTAATAGCAATAAAAAGATGCTTGAAAATTAAATAGACTTACCTCATCTACACTCAAAGGTAGAGGCCGCGATAATCAAGAGTAAGCTATAGGAAATATAGTGGGATTCATGATTATAGTCTGAAAGGGATTATCGCCGAAATATATGAATAGCCACTTTATTCATATATTGGGACTGCATTGAATAAATGTAGTACTGTCATAAGTTTTTGACTTATGGAGAGCTATTTGGAGATGTTTGATGCGGTTTCTTATTTGAGAAAATAACAACAAGTTTATTTTTTCATCATATATTCTTCCAATAAGAAACGCGTGTGAACATTGTTCCGCGCGTTTTTTGTTTACCTTATTTGGAATAATATGAACAAATAAGGGACGTCATATATACAAGTTAGAAACCTCCTTTCTTTTTAATGGATGTCAAGAGCATCTGGCCGCGTATAGAAACGATCAGAACCTTTTCTTACCACATGCAGTGTTTAAAACAAAAGGAGGAAGCAAGTAGCGATCATGTTGTATGCTGCATAACAGTGACTTATCTGTCAAAAAATTAAAATGGATATATATATGGTTTTGAGAAAAAAAGGGAGGAATTCACATGTATTTACACGGCACAAGCCGCATTAATGAGCAAGGACATTTAGAAATTGGGGGATGCGATGCTACTGAACTTACAGCGACATATGGAACACCTCTTTATGTATATGATGAAGCAGCAATTCGTGAGAAATGTCGTGCATTTCATCGTGCTTTTAGAGAGAGTGGGTTCTCTTATCAAGTAGCATATGCAAGCAAAGCGTTCTTGTGCATGGAAATGTGCCGACTAGCTGCAGAAGAAAATATGTCGCTTGATGTTGTGTCTAGCGGAGAGTTATATACGGCGCTGCAAGCAGGATTTCCGGCTGAACGTATCCATTTCCATGGCAATAATAAAACAGAAGAAGAGATAAGAATGGCGCTAGAAGCTAACATTGGGTGTTTCGTTGTAGATAATTTTTTGGAACTAGAAATATTGCATGATTTGGCAAAAGAATACGGAAAAGTTGTCAGTGTTCTACTTCGTGTGACTCCAGGAGTAGAAGCGCATACACATGAATATATTACAACAGGTCAAGATGATTCCAAGTTTGGTTTTGGTATTTCAACGGGGCATGCATTACAAGCAATGAAAAGTGCATTAGAAAAATCAAATTACCATGTGTTAGGAATTCATTCTCATATTGGATCGCAAATTTTTGAAACAGCAGGATTTGTTCGTGCAATTGAAGTGCTTCACAAATTTTTAGAATTAGTGAGAAAAGAAACGGATTACGTAGCTCCCGTATTAAATGTAGGCGGTGGCTTTGGAATTCGTTATACGGAAGGAGATACCCCGCTTGCTCTTGGTGATTATGTGCAAGCTGTAACAGATGCAGTACGCGAGCAGTTTACAGCTTATGGATACCCACTGCCAGAAATTTGGGTAGAACCAGGTCGTAGTATTGTTGGTGATGCAGGAACAACTTTGTACACAGTGGGTGCAACTAAAGATATTCCAGGCATTCGCAAGTACGTATCGGTTGATGGGGGTATGACAGATAACCTTCGACCAGCACTTTACGGAGCTCGTTATGAAGCATTGCTAGCAAACCGAGCAAATGAATCTGCCGAAGAAGTGGTTTCCATTGCAGGGAAGTGTTGTGAAAGCGGCGATATGCTCATTTGGGATGTCGCGCTCCCAAAAGTTGTTTCTTGTGATCTCTTGGCTATTTCTTGTACAGGGGCATATGGTTATTCCATGGCGAATAATTATAATCGTATTCGTCGACCAGCAGTTGTGTTTGTGAAAAGTGGAAAATCTCATGTTGTTGTTGAGAGAGAATCGTATGAGAATATTATCGGGAACGATCGCATACGTATAAAGGAATTTGTATAAAATGAAACTTCTATCAATGACGACTTCATCCCGCTACTGATGGTTAGCCCAAGAAGGAGTTTTTTAGGTGAATAACTCCTTCTTCTTAAAAAAATAAATTTTATCGGAAAACTAGGATTGAAAAAATTCAGAATTGTGTTAAAGTGAAGATATAATTAAATTCTTATCAAGAGCGGCGGAGGGAACTGGCCCGAAGAAGCCCGGCAACCTACTTTATAAAAGTAAGGTGCTACTTCCAGCAAAATGGAATCCATTTTGGAAGATAAGGTAGATACGTTACCGGAACAGTCTTTTCGAAATGGGAAAGATTTTTTTTATGAAAAAAGGGGGGCTGTTCATGGGGAGACGCGAACAATTTGAGGAAGTAGCAAGTAAGATTCAAGCGATGCTTGCTGATATGAAATATGGTTCAATTACAATTGTTGTGCAAGATGGTAAAGTGATTCAACTTGAAAAAAGTGAAAAAGTACGTTTGAAATAAGCATGCTGACTAGAAAAACTAGAGGCGGCTTTAATCTATTAAAAATAGATTAAAGCCGCCTTTTTATATGATTTATATGTAGGAGGAGAACGATGTTAACGTATGAAAATTGGCAAGATAATTTTGTTTCATTTCCAGAGGATGATGAAACGAAAGGTGCTTTAGCGACGGTGCGCTGGGCCTATGAACATTATAGGCAGGATATTGTGTATGCATGCAGTTTTGGGGTAGAAGGAATGGTCTTATTGCATATTATTAACCAAGTAAATCCATCTGCAAATGTTGTATTTTTAGATACAAATGTTCATTTTCAAGAAACGTATGACTTAATTAAAAAAGTACGAGAACGATTTCCTCAGTTGAATATTATTGAAAAGCAACCGAACCTTACACTTGGAGAACAAGCTAAAGAGCATGGTGATAAATTATGGGAACATAATCCAAACCTTTGTTGTCAATTAAGAAAAATTAAGCCGTTAGAAGAAGGACTAACAGGTAGGAAAGCATGGATATCAGGTTTAAGAAGAGAGCAGTCTGAAACGAGAAAAAATACGCAGTTTATTAATCAAGATCATCGATTTCAATTTGTTAAAATTTGTCCGCTTATTCATTGGACTTGGAAAGAGGTTTGGCGTTATGTATACAAGCATAATTTGCCATACAATCCACTTCATGATATTGGATATCCGAGCATCGGATGTGAAACGTGCACAGTACGAGTACAAGAAGGCAGTGATTTAAGAGATGGACGGTGGGCTGGCATGACAAAAACGGAATGCGGTCTTCATATCGATAAAAGCTGATAAAGTGAAACTTTAATCAGTGGGGGTTTTCTTCATCCCCCACTGATTATTAGTTGAACCAATCGGGCTTTTACGGGCAGTTTATCTCCCGCCTAACTTCTTTGCTTTTGCTGAATTTTGAGGCGGGAGTATTACTGCCCGTTAATGCGGGATAAAAAAGGAGGAGACGAGAATGAGTGATACAAAAGCAATAGTGAATCGAATTGATACAACGTATGAAACCGCACATATCGTAAAGGAAATTGAGTTAGATGGGGTGGCGTTAAGTGATTTAGAACTGATCGCTATCGGTGGATATAGCCCGCTTACTGGTTTTTTAGGGGAAAGTGATTATGAGTCTGTAGTAGCGGAAATGAGATTAACAGATGGAGAAGTATGGAGCATTCCCATTACATTGCCTATAACAGAAGAAAAAGCGAAAGAATTGCAAGTAGGAGAAGAAGTTAGGCTTGTAAAAGAAGGAGTGACTTATGGTGTGATTCAAGTTGAAGAGATTTACACGCCAAATAAAGAAAAAGAAGCATTCCTTGTCTATAAAACGGTAGAAGACGAACATCCGGGTGTGAAGAAATTATATGATCGTCCTAATGTATATGTAGGAGGAACTATTACACTTGTGAAACGAATTGAAAAAGAGAAATTTTCTGCATATTATTTAGAGCCTAGTGAAACGCGAGCGGAGTTTCAGCGGCGCGGCTGGAAAACAATCGTTGGCTTTCAAACGAGAAATCCAGTACACCGTGCGCATGAATATATTCAAAAAGCAGCTCTTGAAATCGTTGACGGTTTGTTTTTAAATCCGCTCGTTGGTGAAACGAAGTCAGATGATATTCCAGCTGATGTTCGCATGGAAAGTTATGAAGTACTTCTTGAACACTACTATCCAAAAAATCGTGTCTTTCTATCAGTATTTCCGGCAGCAATGCGATATGCGGGTCCTCGTGAAGCGATTTTCCATGCACTTGTCAGAAAAAACTTTGGATGTACGCACTTTATTGTTGGTCGTGACCACGCTGGTGTTGGAAATTATTACGGCACGTATGAAGCGCAGGAGATTTTTAGCAATTTTACAATAGAAGAGTTAGGGATTACCCCTCTCTTTTTTGAGCATAGTTTCTATTGTGCAAAATGTGAGGGAATGGCATCGACAAAAACATGTCCGCATGGAAAGGAAGATCATGTCATTTTATCAGGCACAAAGGTAAGAGAGCTGTTACGAAATGGAGAACTGCCGCCAAGTACGTTTAGTCGTAAAGAAGTAGTAGAAGTTTTAATTCGTGGTTTACAAAAAGAAGTTGTGACAAAGTAAGGAGAGAAAAAATGGGAACAAATATTACTTGGCATGCAGCATCTGTTTCAAAAGAAGAACGCCGAAAACAGAATAAGAATCATAGTTTTGTTCTGTGGTTCACAGGCCTATCAGCTTCTGGGAAGTCTACAGTAGCCAATGCAGTAGCTCGCAAATTATTTGAGGGAAATATCGGTAATTATGTATTAGACGGAGATAATATTCGTCACGGTTTAAATAAAGATTTAGGATTTTCCGAAGAGGACCGCACAGAAAATATTCGGCGCATCGGCGAAGTGGCGAAACTATTTGTTGATAATGGAAGCATTGTAATAACAGCATTTATTTCACCATTTCGAGAAGATCGTAAGCAAGTGCGTGACATATTAGAACAAGATGAGTTTGTTGAAGTGTTTGTAAAGTGTCCGATTGAAGAATGTGAAAAGCGTGATCCAAAAGGGTTGTATAAAAGGGCAAGAAGCGGAGAGATTAAGCAGTTTACGGGAATTGATTCTCCATATGAAGAGCCGATCCAAGCTGGCATCATCGTAGAAACACATCGCTATTCTATTGAAGAATGTGCACAGCAAATTATTGCTTACTTGCAAAAACGAAGCTTTATCCCGCAATTTGTGGGCAGTAAGACCCCGCCTCAAGATTAAGAGAGAATCGTTGGCTAGTTCCAGTGGCTTCGCTTCTTCCCCCTAACATTCTGGGGGAGGAAGAAAATCCCCACTGATTAAAGTTTCACTTTATTTAGGGAGGAAACAAGATGAGTTATGAAAAAGTGTGGGCAAACAATGAAAAATTAAATGCAACAGAGAAAAAGAAATTAGAAAAAGACGGTTTAGAGATTTTTAAAAATATACCACATTATGCTGAACATGGATTTGCGTCTATTCCGAAAGAAGAATGGGATTCTTTTAAGTGGGCAGGATTATATTTGCAGCGCCCAAAAGAGGCTGGATATTTTATGATGCGTGTGAATATCCCGTCTGGAATTATAACGAATGAACAAATTGAAGCTCTTGCTTCAATTGCAAAAGATTACGGCCGCGATGTACTTGATATTACAACGCGTCAAGCAATTCAGTTTCATTGGCTACAAATTGAGCAAATTCCAGACATTTTTAAGCTATTAGAAAAAGTAGGTTTATCAACAGCTGGTGCATGCGGTGATATTACACGTAATATTACAGGGAATCCACTTGCTGGAATTGATGAAAATGAATTGTTTGATACACAAGTAATTGTGCGGGAGGTATACGAATACTTTCAGCACAATGAAGAATTTTCAAATTTACCTCGCAAATTCAAAATGTCAATTAGCTCCAATTTGTATAATTCAGCAAGTGCTGAGATTAACTGCATAGCATTTATACCTGCAACGAAAGAAATTAACGGGGAAAAGGTCATTGGGTTTCATGTGAAAGTAGGAGGAGGTTTATCAGCGCGCCCATATTTGGCGGAAGAATTAGATGTATTTGTTTTACCAGAGCAAGTAAAAGGTGTAGCAATTGCGATTGCGACGATTTTTCGTGATTTTGGTTATCGTGAAAAGCGCCACCTTGCACGCCTAAAATTTCTTGTTGCAGATTGGGGAGCAGAAAAGTTTAAAGAGCAGTTATTACAATATACAGGACCCTTATATGAGAGAGGAGAAAGTGCTCTAAAGGGATGGAATGCTGGTTACTTTTACGGTGTTCATAAACAGAAACAAGATAATCGATACTATATTGGTTTTAATGTACCAGTTGGTCGTCTACATGCAGAAGAAATGTATGAGATTGCTAGAATCGCAAAGCAATATGGGAATGGTGAGATTCGGACATGTAACTCGCAAAATATTATTATACCGAACGTATTAAGAGAGAGTGTTGATGTGTTATTACAAGAACCATTATTTGAAGCGATTTCCGCAAAGCCAAAGTCATTTATCGGCTATGCAGTTTCTTGTACAGGAATTGAATATTGCAATTTGGCATTAGTGGAGACGAAAGAAAGATTACGTAATATCGCAGATTATTTAGATACACAGCTTGTATTAGATGTACCCGTTCGTATTCATATGGTCGGTTGTCCAAACTCTTGCGGACAAAGACAAATTGCCGATATCGGTTTGCAAGGTATCAAAATGAAAACGAAAGAAAAAGGAATGGTTGAAGCGTTTGAGATTTATGTAGGCGGGACCCTGCTTGACGGCGGTGCTTACAATGAAAAGTTAAAAGGGAAAATAGATGGTGAAGACTTGCCAAATGTTCTTGCTGCATTTTTAACCTATTTTAAGGAAAATAAGCTCCCTAGTGAAACGTTTTATGAATTTGTTGGTCGTGTTGGAATAACGAATCTACAAGGAGTATTAGATACAATTTTAGAAGAAGTGATTGCATCGTAGGAGGGGAACAATATGGATTTATATCGTTTTGAAGCTGTTCTAGCAAATGGTGTTGTTCCAGTAGTCGTTGTTGCGCAAAGTGAAGAGCAAGCATTTCGTCTCGTCGAAGTGGAACTTGAAAAATATTTTTTACCTTTGCCGGAAGTGAAAGAAATTTCTTTATATGAGAAAAAGAAAATTCGGAAAGGCGCAGCTTTTGTTTTACATGAACAGGAAACGATTTAATCAATGGAAGTGGGGAATAGGACGGAACATTGTCAACTTCCATTAGTAGAAAATGTTCTGCTGATGGAAGTTTTACTTTATAGAAGAAATGAGGGGGAAATATGGGGAAAGTGTACATTGTTGGGGCAGGGCCAGGGGACCCGGAGTTAATTTCTGTGAAAGGTGTAAAATGTATTAAGCAAGCAGATGTTATTTTATATGATCGTCTTGTGAATAAAGAACTGCTTTCTTATGCAAAGCCAGAAGCGGATTTAATTTACTGCGGGAAACTCCCGAACTACCATACGATGAAGCAAGAAACGATTCATGCTTTTTTAGTGAAGTATGCAAAGAAAGGAAAGATTGTGACGCGTTTAAAAGGCGGAGATCCGTTCGTATTTGGGAGAGGCGGCGAAGAAGCAGAGGTATTGGTGAAGCATGGTATTCCGTTTGAAATTATTCCAGGGATTACAGCAGGAATTGCAGCTTCTGCATATGCAGGAATTCCTGTCACACACCGCGAGGCTAGCACAAGTTTTGCAGTTGTAACCGGGCACCGGAAAGAAGGAGCAAAAGAAGAAGTGAAATGGGAAAACTTAGCGAAAGGCGTCGATACACTTGCTGTTTATATGGGGTTAAGTAATCTTCCTTATATATGTGAACAGCTTTTGAAATATGGGAAAAATGAAAACACGCCAGTAGCGATGATTGAGTGGGGAACAACATTATCTCAGCGTACAATTACAGGGACACTAGGAAGTATCGTATCTATAGCGAAAGAGGAGCGAATTCAAAATCCGAGTATGATTGTAATCGGAGAGGTTGTACGCTATCGAGAGAAAATTCAATGGTTTGAACAAACGATGGAACAATCATATCCACTTAGCGGAGTACTTTAACATGAAAGCAGTACTATATATTTGTCATGGCAGCCGTTTACAGGAAGCGTGTAAAGAAGCGGCTGCTTTTGTTACATCGTGCATGGAACATATATCAGCTTCTATTCAGGAATTATGTTTTTTAGAATTAGCATCTCCTTCTATTGCAGAGGGAGTTACAGCTTGTGTACAGAAAGGAGCAACGCAAATTGTGATTGTTCCTGTCTTTTTATTAGCTGCAGTTCATGTGAAAAAAGATATTCCAGAGGAGTTAGGACGGTTACAAAATCAATATCCTAATGTGTCTTTTTCGTATGGAAATCCATTTGGAGTTTCTCGTGAACTTGTTACTG
This sequence comes from Bacillus sp. UNC322MFChir4.1, assembly GCF_000746135.1. NCBI lineage: Bacteria > Bacillati > Bacillota > Bacilli > Caryophanales > Bacillaceae > Bacillus > Bacillus sp. UNC322MFChir4.1. The sequence goes on along the minus strand of NZ_KN050809.1, from coordinate 180,363 downwards.
CACTTTTAAATGGAAGCGGAATAAAAACCATTGATAAACGAGTTACTCTTTTACTTGTAGCAAGAGGGAGTAGTGATGAGGAAACGTTAAGAGATGTTAAGGACATTGCGTTATTGTTGGAAGAGGCAGATGAAGTAGCGAAGACTGAAGTCTGTTATTTAGCAGCAGCTAAGCCGCAATTTGAAGAGAAGCTGCGTGAACTTGTTCAAACAATAAATGCTCCAATTGTGATTGTTCCGTATCTGTTATTTACAGGATTATTAATGAAGAGAATTGAAAAAACGGTTCGAAAATATAGCCATTCTCATATTGTATTATGTCCGTATGTAAGCAAAAATCAGGCGTTTCAAGATGTACTCATTAAACGTACAGAAGAAATGATAAGGGAGAATATATATGTATCCATTAACGGTGCGAATAAAGAATAAACGTGTTGTTTTCATTGGCGGTGGACGAGTCGCAGCATTTAAAATCGCTCCTTTATTGCAAGAGGAAGCTGATATTATTGTCATTAGTAGAAAATTAGATAAAAGTTTAATTCCACTTGTAGAAGAACAAAAAATTCGGTGGTTTCAAAAAGAATATGAAACAAGCGATCTTATCGGGGCTTTTTTAGTTGTTGCGGCAACGGACGATTCGTTGTTAAATGAGAGAATTGCAGACGATGTAGCGCCAAATCAATTAGTAAATGTAATTACAAATCCGGAAAGTGGTAATGTTCATTTTCCAGCAGCCATTCATCGGGGGAAATTGAATATTGCTGTTTCTACTGGAGGAGCAAGTCCAAAACTTGCGAAAAAAATTCGTGATAAAATTGCCGGGAAATATGATGATAGCTATAAGGAATATCTAGATTTTTTATATGAAGTACGTATGAAAGTGAAGCAGTTACAACTAGATAAGAAGAAACAAAATGTTGTATTACAGGAAGTACTTAAGTCTAGCTATATACACAATATAGAAGAACAGGAAGAATTTTTGTATTCTTTAGATAAATACAAATTGAAAGATCAACCTAAAAACCTTCTTTCTTTTTAGGTGGGCGAGAGCATCTGGCCATGCATAGAAGCGGTCAGGGCCTATTTTTGCCACATGCAAGGTTTAAAACAAAAGGAGAAAGCTCGTATTGTAATAGATTGTGATATGTTCCTCTTTTTAATAGAATAAAGAATACGTCACTAAAAAAGGGGAAAGAGCTATGAAAATTAGAAATTCAGTAAAAGCATTAATTGTACGAGATGATCATTTTTTAGTAATTAAAAAGCATGATCAAGACGGGGAATATTATTTGTTAGTTGGCGGAGGTCAAGAGCCGGGGGAAACTTTTACAGAGACGGTGAAACGTGAGTGTTTGGAAGAAATCGGTGCTGAAGTTCAGCCGAATGAGTTACTGTTTATTAGAGAATATATAGGTAAAAATCATGAACAAGCAGAGTTTGATTTTGATCTTCATCAAATTGAATATATGTTTTCCTGTACACTTCTAAGTGAACCGGATATGAAGCGAGCGACGCAGTTAGATACCAATCAAGTTGGGATAGAGTGGCTGCCTTTACATAACATTACACAGTATCGCTTATACCCAAAAACATTATGTGTGCAACTACAAAAACATTTTATTCACCATGAAAAAACTGAAGTATACTTAGGAGACGTCAATTAATTTATTCTTTACAAATGAAATAATCTCCTCTATAATCACAATTAACTTCAATACATGAAATCGATGAGCAAGAAGAGTATGTATATTTGAGACGTTCAGAGAGCTGGGAAAAGGTGTGAGCCCGGTACGATAAAATATACAGAATGGGCTTGCGAGAGGTATGCTGAACGAATAGTAGGCAACCCGGGTTCCGCCGTTAAAAGGATAAGGTATCGGATATATTCCTGTACCTGAAAAGTGGGATAACTTATCCAATTGAGGTGGTACCACGGTATTATAATATCGTCCTCTACATGCATAATAGCATGTAGAGGACTTTTTTTATTTTCTAAAGGAGGTGGGCGAGTATGAAATGAAATTATACGATTAAGAACAATAAAAACAAAAATATAAGGAGAAATAAAAATGAAAGAATCACAGCAATGGACGTCGAAAATTGGTTTTGTACTCGCAGCAGCCGGGGCAGCAGTAGGACTTGGAGCGATTTGGAAATTCCCGTATGTTGCCGGGAATAGTGGAGGAGGAGCCTTTTTCCTTGTCTTTTTACTCATGACAATATTTATTGGTATGCCGCTTTTAGTGGCGGAATTTGTGATTGGCCGCAGTACGCAAAAAGAAGCGGTGACAGCTTATAAAGTATTAGTGCCAAATAGTAAACTATATCCATGGATTGGTCGCATGGGAGTAGTAACTTGTTTTAGCGTTTTATCATTTTATAGTGTTGTGGGAGGATGGATTTTACTTTATTTGTTTTATAGTGTAACAGGTGGATTATGGGGGAATGGTGCTGATTATGCAAAGTTATTTGGTGAAACCATCTCCAATCCAATCAGTGCCATTGGAGCACAATTTATTTTTATGCTTTGTACCATTTTTATCGTAAGTAAAGGTGTAGAAAAAGGAATTGAAAAAGCAAGTAAATATATGATGCCGCTATTATTTGTTTTGTTTCTTGCCATTATTGTTCGTTCTCTTACATTAGATGGGGCGTGGAAAGGTGTCGAATTTTTCTTAAAACCTGATTTCTCAAAGTTAACAGCGAAAACAATTTTATATGCGATGGGGCAATCGTTCTTTTCGCTTACGGTTGGAGCTTCGGTTATGGTCACATATAGTTCCTATTTAAAAAAAGAAGAACATTTAGCAAAATCAGCAACGTCAATTACAAGTTTAACAGTCTTTATTACTGTACTTGCAGGACTAGCGATTTTTCCGGCAATTTTTGCGTTAGGCGTTAGTCCGACAGAAGGACCTGGATTATTATTTATCGTTCTTCCCGCTGTATTTGGAGAAATTCCTTTCGGGCATTTTTTCTTTATTTTATTCTTAATTTTGTTTTTCTTCGCAACGATCACCTCGGCAATTTCTATGTTGGAAATTGTTGTTGCTTCTGTAGCGAAAGAGGATGAAAAGAAGCGCCCATCAGCATCGCTCTTAATTGGATTACTCATTTTCGTAGTTGGAATTCCAGCAGCATTATCATTTGGAGTTATGAGTGATGTGAAATTATTCGGAAAGACATTTTTTGATTTAGTGGATTTTTCGGTGAGTAACGTATTACTTCCGCTTGGTGTGTTAGCCATTTCGCTCTTTGTGCCAAATAAAATGAAGAAAGAGCTGTTAATGCAAGAATTAGAAGTGACAGAAACAAGAGGGAAAACGTTATTTAACATATGGTTCTTCTTGCTTCGTTACGTTATTCCGATTACGGTTCTTCTTGTCCTTTTAAACGTTATTGGTGTGCTTTAGTTAAAAAAAGCGGAGAATATTCTCCGCTTTTTTTTAGTATATGAATAGAAACGTATGTTCTTGTTTTGTATACTTTGTGTATACAAAACAAGAAAGGCGTGTGTCCAATAAAAAGATACCGGATCCAACTACTAAAAATATTCGGTCTATAAATGTCTCTTTGGCTTCTTGTAATTCTGCAACTGCTTGTAATTCTTGTTTCATGTGTAGACCTCTTCGAAAAAACTTTCATGTTATTGTATGTGTAATGCCTAGAAGGTGGTCAACTACCCACCACTTCTCTTGCCCGTCACGCGCTTGAAGATGGGGACTTCTTTCGGAATTAAGTTAAAGATTGCAAAATAATATGTAAGAAGTATATATGAAATATGGTGCTCACTTGTTTTACATAAATAAAAAAACTCGGCAATTGCCGAGTTTTTTTATTACAGTCCAATGTAAGATGATGGATCAACTGCATTTGATTTTGCTTGATTCCATTCACCGATATGAAGTTCGAAATGTAAATGTTGTCCAAATGACTGTCCAGTATTCCCCATGAATCCAAGTTGTTGTCCTTGTTTCACAGTTTGTCCGGCAGAAACGGAACGACTGCTCATATGAGCGTAAACAGTTGTATAAGTTTTCCCGTTTATACGGTGTGATAAATATACAACATTTCCATAACTAGAAGATAAATCAGAACGAATTACGACACCGTCAGCTGCTGCAATAATTGGCACTGTTCCTGATGCGGCAATATCAATTCCTTTATGGTTGTCCATTTCACGTACACCAAATCCTGAAGTTTTCGATCCAGCTGCTGGCTTAATGAAACCGCCTGTACTTCCCCCTTGAGGTGCAGGTGTAGGGACAGATACAGGTGCAGACGCAGTTTGAGATGAAGAAGCGGATTGTTTTTGCTCTTCAGCCTTTTTCGCTTCAGCAGCTTTTTTCTCGTCTTCCGCCCGCTTTTCTTCTTCAATTGCATTTTGAACAGCTTTACGTTGATTTTCTAAAATACTTTTTGCTTCTTCTAAACTCTCCATTTCAGAATCTAGTTTTGAAGCTTTTGCGTGTAAATCAGTAATTAAAGTTTGTTGTTGCTGCTGATTTGCTTGAAGTTCTTGTTGCTGTTTCTGTAAAGTTTTCTCAGCTTCTTTTAGTTGCTGTTCTTTTTTCTCGACCGCTTCTTTTTCTTTTTTAACGGTATCCTGGTCTTGTGTTTGTTGTTTTACGATTTCTGTATCACTATTTAAAATTAAGCTAACAGAATACACATTTTCTAGTAGTTCTGCGAAATTGTTTGTATTAATTAATACTTCTGTAATTAAATTTGTGCGTGGCTTTTCTTGCATAGATTGTAATCTGTGCTTAATTAATTCTTGGCGCGAATCGATTTGTTTTTGCAACTCTTCAATATGCTTTTTTTTCTCTGTAATACTCGCTTGTGTTTTGTCAATTTCTGTTTTTGTTGCTTTTAAATCTGCCTCGTTTTTATTAATAGAAGAAGTTAATTCATCGATTTTTTTCTGCAAATCTTGAATCTCTTTTTCTATTTTTTGTTTTTCCTCTAATTTCATATGTAATTCTTGTTGATTACCGTCTAGTTGTGATTGAATATTAGTTAATTTATCTTGACTCGTCTCCGCATACGCTGTTGAAAGCACGGGAGAAACGAAAATAGTGCCGGCTGTCAATAAACTAAACGCTGTGATTTTTTTGTTCATCTGCCTATCTCCTTTCCCTACATTCTATTATAATCATAAAAAAGAGAAAAATGTCTATTGTTGTAATGATAATGTAAAAAAATATTTAAGGAATTGTTATTAAATGGCGAAAGTTAGAAGAATTTCACTCCTAAATTGTTCGTTTTTATTATAACGATTCATTTATATATTAACGGATATATATAATGAGGAATAAGAAAAAAGGAATCGTTCTCATGTTAGGTTTCCTAACATGCTTTTTATTCTTGTCAACAAAAATATTTGCATACTGGTAAACTTATTTAGTTGTCAGATTAATATTTTTGCCTTATTATTTTAAAAGGGAGGAAAGTATTGAATAGTTGAACAATATTTAATACTTCTATTTTTTTGTATTTTATAGAAAAATAGAATATGAAAATTAAGAACATCTTAGAAGGGGGTTGCAGCAAGTATGAAAAGAATTGGACTTGCGTGGCAAATTTTAATTGGTCTTGCTCTCGGTATTCTCGTAGGAGCGATTTTTTATGGGAATACAGAGATTGTAAAGTATCTAAAACCGATTGGTGACATTTTTATTCGTTTAATTAAAATGATTGTTGTACCAATTGTAGTAGCAAGTATTGTTGTTGGTGTTGCCGGCGTTGGCGATGTGAAAAAGCTTGGACGTTTAGGCGGAAAAACAATTATTTATTTTGAAATTATTACAACGATTGCGATTGTTGTTGGATTATTAGTAGCAAACATATTCCAGCCGGGAAAAGGTGTGGATATGTCATCATTACAAAAAACAGATATTTCTAAGATTGCAGCTACAACAGAAAAAGTACAGCATTCATTTGCAGACACGTTCGTAAATATTGTTCCAACGAATATTATGAAGTCGTTAGCAGATGGTGATATGCTTGCAATTATTTTCTTCTCTGTATTATTTGGTTTAGGGGTAGCGGCAATTGGAGAAAGAGGAAAACCAGTTCTGAATTTCTTCCAAGGTGTAGCCGATGCAATGTTCTATGTAACAAACCAAGTTATGAAGTTTGCACCGTTTGGTGTGTTTGCGTTAATTGGCGTAACGGTTTCTACGTTTGGTGTAAAGTCATTAGTTCCATTGGCTAATTTAGTTTTTGTTGTTTATGGATCAATGATTTTCTTCGTTGTTGTTGTATTAGGTCTTACGGCAAAGATATTTGGAATTAATATTTTCCAATTTTTTAAGATTTTAAAAGACGAGCTTATTTTAGCATATTCTACAGCAAGCTCAGAGACGGTTCTACCAAAGATTATGGAAAAGATGGAACGTTTCGGTTGTCCGAAAGCAATTACATCTTTCGTTATTCCAACAGGTTATTCATTTAACTTGGATGGTTCAACATTATATCAAGCAATTGCAGCAATTTTCTTAGCGCAAATGTATGGTATTCATTTATCTATTACACAGCAAATTACATTGCTTCTTGTGTTAATGCTTACTTCAAAAGGGATTGCTGGTGTACCGGGCGTATCGTTCGTAGTATTATTAGCAACGCTTCATACAGTAGGTATTCCATCTGAAGGTTTAGCGTTTATCGCTGGTATTGACCGTATTTTAGATATGGCACGTACTGCAGTAAACGTAGTAGGTAACTCTTTAGCTGCAGTTGTTATGTCTAAATGGGAAGGACAATATGACGCAGAAAAAGGACAAGCTTATTTGAAAGAGATTTCAGAGAAGCAAGTAGCTTAAATATTAGAAGGGCCTTCACGGTGTACGTGAAGGCTTTTTTTTATAGAAATACAAATGAAAAAACTCTTTTTTGGTGGAGGTGAGAGGAACTGGCCGTGCATAGAAGCGATCATTTTTGTTCTGTATAGCCGCAACTAATATGTAAAATAAGGAGAAGTGAGGATGAAACGGAAATACGGAGATGGATCATCGTGGAGACGATTAACTGAAAAGACCTATTCGGTTAAAGATGTACAGGATGGGATGTTAGGTATATTACATATAAAGCAAGTAAAAGAGCCGAGTTATAAGGAGTATAGTAATCGGAGCATTTGTATTGCGAATAATGGCTATACTTGGGTCCAGTATTTTATAAATGGGAAAAATTTTGCGATTACAGCTATGTTAGACGAGAAAAAAGAGCTTGTCCAATATTATATTGATGTTGCAAAAGCGTATAAAATTGATGAAAGAGGATTACCTTATTTTGATGATTTATATTTAGATGTTGTCTTGTTGCCAGGCGGAGATACATATGTATTAGATGAAGATGAGCTAGAAGAAGCATATACGGAAGACGATATTTCAAAAGAGGAGTATGATTTAGCTTGGAATACGGCAGAGTGGATTATGAAAAAAATTGAAGAAGAAGATTTTTTATGGTTTTCCATTTTAGAAGTAGAAATTCAAAAACTAAAAGATCGTCTTTAATATATAGAAGTATAAATTAAAAAATCGATATAAAAACTCTCTTTTTTAGGCGAGCGAGAGGAACTGGCCATGCATAGGAGCGACTTATATGAAACGACAAATTGCTTTCTATGTTTCCATTTTGTTTGTGGTAGGAAAAGGGCTAATCGTTTCTAAATGGAGATAGACGCTCTGGTCTCCTCAAAAAAGAAAGAGGTTGTTATATCATTGTATTACTTTGTATCTATGCAATATCAAAAAAATACCAACTATTTTGATAGAAATAATGTTTGACATTTTTTCATGCAGCGAGTAAAGTAAGAAAAGATTGATTAACAAAAAAATAATATAAAACCTTCTTATCAAGAGAGGCGGAGGGACTGGCCCTACGATGCCTCGGCAGCGGACTCATATTCGAGTGCTGTGCCAAATCCAGCAAGCGATATGCTTGATAGATGAGAAGAGTGTTTCTTATATGATATATAAGACCTCTTCTCTTCAGAAGAGGTCTTTTTCGCTCTTGTGAAGGATAGGTTTAGAAATAGGAGAGGATATTACTTTGGAACAAACAAAAGGAAATGCATGGGCATTATTACCACTTGGCATATTTTTAGCATTATTTATTGGTTCTGGTATAATTACAGGGGATTTTTATAAGTTACCAATTCTGGTTGCGATTTTAATTGCAGTTGCCGCTGCATTAGTAATGAATAGAAAAGAAAATTTTACGACAAAGGTTGAACGTTTTGCTAAAGGTGCTGGCAATCCAGATATCATGATTATGGTATTAATTTTTGTATTAGCAGGTGCATTTTCTGAAACGGCAAAAGGCATGGGCGGCGTTGAAGCAACTGTAAACTTAGCGCTTTCTGTTCTGCCGCAAGGATTTTTAGTTGTTGGGTTGTTTGCTATCGGTGCTTTTATTTCATTAGCAATGGGAACGTCAATGGGGACGATTGCTGCATTGGCGCCAATTGCAGTAGGGATTAGTGGACAAACGGATATTTCTATGGCACTTGCTATGGCAACGGTTGTTGGCGGTGCGATGTTTGGCGACAATTTATCTTTTATTTCAGACACGACAATTGCAGCTGTCCGTACACAAGGAACGGAAATGAAAGATAAATTTAAAACAAATTTCTTAATTGTATTACCAGCTGCTATTGTTACGAGCATACTGTTAGTTGTTCTTACGTTAGGAACTCATACAAATATGACAGCACATGCGTTTAATTGGGTGAAAATTTTACCGTATGCAGGAGTGTTAATTACGGCGCTGCTTGGATATAACGTATTAGTTGTATTAACGGGAGGAACGGTGTTAGCTGGTATTATCGGTATGATTGATGGAAGCTTTACACTCGCAAGCTTCTTTAAAAGTGTTACAGTAGGAATTAATGGAATGATGGAGCTTGTATTATTAGCAATTTTAATCGGTGGAATGGTCGAAATCATTCAATATAACGGCGGTATTCAATATTTAATGAATGTGCTAACACGCAATATTCGTTCGAAAAAAGGTGCAGAATTTGGAATTGCTGGTCTTGTAGGTATGACAAATATGTGCACAGCAAATAATACAATTTCTATTATTTTCACAGGTCCATTAGCAAAGAATGTGGCAGATCAATATCATATTGATCCGAAGAAATCGGCGAGCTTGTTAGATTTATTCTCTTGTAGTGTGCAAGGATTAATTCCGTACGGTGCACAAATGTTAACGGCGGCAGGATTTGCTTCCCTTTCACCAATTGAATTATTACCGTACTCATTTTATCCAATGTTAGTCGCTGTTTGCGGAATTATCTCAATTGTCATTAATTTCCCGCGTCTTTCGCCTGAGAAAAAGGAATATCAAAAAACAGCATAACTACTCAGTCGCTCTATGAAAAAAGGAAGAAAAGCACTTTCTTAAATGGTCTGGGAGGGACTAGCCATGCGTAGAAGCAGTCAGTTCCTATTTCTTCCACGCGCGAAGTGTGAAAACAAAGAAAGGCAGCAGTGCATTGCCATTTTTACCCCGCATTAACGGGCAGTAAAGATAGAGGGAAATCACCGAAGATAACTGCCTGTAAAAGCCCGATTGGTGAGGGCTAACCTTTCATGGGAAAAGCATCCATGAAAGGAAGGTTCACTTTATCTTCGTAGCAGCAATCTATATGCTGAAAAATGAAGTGGATGGTTGAGTAGTTACTGTTAATTTGCACAGTAAATAACACGCAAAAAAAACTCAGAGTCCCTATATGACTCTGAGTTTTACTTTTGTATGAGGCTTATTCAATTAAAGCTCTGTTAGTGAATAAATTATTTTCAGAAGAAATATTTAATACCCTGAGAAAATATAAAATAAAAAGCGGAAATTGCTAAAACTAAATCAATTAATGCTAACTTCTTATTTTCTTCTTTTAAATTTATGGTAAAACCATAAATACTTCTAACCATCCAAAAAGCTATCAAAAATAACCCACCAAAGTGGTCATTTGTATAGTTTTCATCAAAAAACATTTGTATTGCACCTAAGATTAATAAAATAAGTACGATATTAGTTCCAATCCTTAAAGCCCTATTTGATTTATTATATTTCAATTCTTCACCCCCAATTCAACAATCCCTCTTAAACTATCCTGCTTTTTAGAGAACGAAGACAATTTTGCTTCTCATTATTTTAACATAAATTACCTAATTTCTTCGTTTCTTTTTAAGTAACTATTCAGCCATACACTTCATTAGCAGATAGATTGAGGTCATAAAGATAAAAACGGTAAAGCACCTTGCTACCTTTCTTTGTTTTAAAACGTTGCACGTGGCAGGAAAGGGCCCTGACCGCTCCTATACATAGCCAGTCCCACTCTCCCATTTAAAAAAGATGCTTTTCAGTCTTTTTTCAAAGGATAACTGAGTAATTACGGTCTGATAATAAATAGGACTTAAGTCTGAGAGAAAAACGGTTCTTAAGCTCGTTATAGAAAAATGAAAATCTAGGTAAGATAAGAGTATCAAAACGAAGGGAGGCAAGCACAAGATGAAACAATTTTTAGCGTTTATGGCAGCCGGTATTTTGGCTTTAATTGCTCTTGGAAGTCTTGCTGGTATTGTAGGATTAGCAATTGGAGCAGGGATTGTGTATTGGAGCTATAAATCATTTGTGCGAGCAAAATCATTTTTTGGAAAACTAGCTTGGGGGATCGTCGGTTTAATCGGCTTGTCAATTGCCCTGTCCCATTCCCCAGCATTAATCGGTATTGCGGCATTAGTCGTTCTATATTATGGATACCGTGAGTGGAAAAAAGAGAAACATGTAGTAGAGGCTGCTTCAGACAGCTCGAAGCCGTATAGCAATTTTGAAGATGAGTGGAACAGATTAATGAAAAATAACTAATATGAAATAACAAAAAATAATAGAGTAGAAGAGAGGAAGATTAAAAATGAAACAATCATTATTCGGACGTGTACGAGATGCAGTACTTGCAGATTTTCATAATGTGTTAGACGAGAAAGAAAGAAAAAATCCAATTGCGATGTTAAATCAATATTTACGTAATAGTGAGCGTGAAGTAACAAAAATTGAAAAATTAATTGAGCGTCACAGAACATTAAAATCTAATTTTGCTCATGAGCTTGAAGGGGCGCGTTATTTCGTAAATAAAAGATCCAAGCAAGCTGTAATTGCAAGGGAAGCAGGAGAAATGCAACTACATGAACGTGCATTAGAAGAAGTAGCATACTACGAAGGGCAAGTAGCTCGCTTAGAAAAAATGTATGGAGGGGTTGTAGAACAAATAGATGAGCTAGAACGTCGTCTATCAGAAATGAAAAATAAATTAAAAGAAATGAATGCAAAACGTATGGAATTAATGGCACGTGAAAATATGGCACATGCAAACCGCCGTATGAATACGACTCTTCATAAAATGGATGAAAATAACCCATTTTTACGCTTTGAAGAAATAGAAGATCACATTCGTGATTTAGAGCTTCGTATCAATGAAGATCATGAACGTGACACATTTGATATGAAGATTGCAAAGCTTGAACGCGAAATGAAAGCGAAAAAAGAAGTATCTTTAGACAAATAGGTAATAAGATAATTGTAGTATATTATAAAATGAGCTTATGATATAGTGATAGAAGAAAAGGTGTTGGAATACAATACCTTTTTCTTCTATGTATATATAATAAAGAAGGGGGAGCTGCAATGAAGAAACAATTTTCGAAAACACAATTATTAGGGATGCTCCTCGTCATATTTGGGGTCGGTCTTTTTCTCGATATGATTCTCGGTCATTTTGAGCCTGGTGCTCTTATTTTTGCCTTTATTATGATTATGTTTGGGAGGCATTATCGAAAAAAGAATCGATATGTGAGAGGGAATGTGTGTTTATTTGTTGGGGGACTTGTTTTCTTATTTTTCCTATTTTCATCAGCAGCCTTCGTGCTCGTTTTATTTGCTTGCCTAGCTTTCATAGGCTACCAGCTGATACAAGGCCAGCAAAAGTCAAAAGCGGTACAGGTTGAAATTAAGGAAAAAGAATATATAAATGAAGAAAAACCAATCTATCGAACAGAGCCGTATATAAAGAATATAATGGTTGGTAACGTACGAATAATGGATCATATATATGAGTTAGAGGATGTTAATATTCAATATGGAATCGGAGATATTGAAATTGATTTAACAACAGCTATGATTCCAGAAGGCGAAACTGTCATTGTCATTCGCGGTGTGATTGGTAATATTCGTTTGTATGTTCCATACGATATTGAATTATCTTTGAATCATTCTGTTATTGTTGGGAGAATATTGCTTCCAGCGCATGAAGAAACAGGCTTTAATCGTAATGTGAAGTTTAGAACGGAACAGTATAAAGAAGCTCCTCGCCGTATTAAAATTATTTCTTCGCTTATCGTAGGCGATACGGAAGTGAGGAAAGTATAATGAAAAAACAGAAGAACATTTCATGGATGTATATCCGTTATTCAATATTATCTTCTATGAGTATTGCACTTATTTGTACCATCGTTTATGTATGGAAAAGCCAGCAAAATGTGTATGATTTATTATGGAAAGAATCGATTGCTTCTGTTCCTGTTAGCTTGTTTATTATCTGTACGAGTCTTCTCATAGGTGGAATTGTTGGATATGCAATTGGGTATTATATGCAGCTGCGAATTCAAGGGTTAACGACTTTTCTATTTGAAGTAGAAAGAGGAAATTTTCCAAGAGATGCTTCGTTTACAGCAGAAGATGAATTTCATGAAGTAGAACGGAAGGTAATTGGGCTTGCTAGACGTTTAGAAGAGCAAGCAGGATTATTTCAAAAAGTAACGAATGAACGTGCGCATTGGAATGAAGAGATGAGACAACAAGCTATTTCAGAGGAACGGCATCGTTTAGCGAGAGAGCTTCATGATTCTGTCAGTCAACAGCTCTTTGCGATGTCGATGATGATGTCAGCAATTAATGAGCAAACCGCTCATATACCAGAGTCGACTCAAAAGCAATTAAAACTTGTTGAAAATATGGTTGTAAATGCTCAATCAGAAATGAGAGCGTTACTTCTTCATTTACGTCCTGTCCAATTAGAAGGTAAAAAGTTAACAGAAGGCATTGAAGAATTATTAACAGAGCTTTCACGAAAACAACATATGAAGATTGAATGGTTGATTGAGCCAATTCAATTAAAAAAAGGTGTAGAAGATCACTTATTCCGTATTGTACAAGAAGCACTGTCCAATACATTACGTCATGCAAAAGCGAAGAAGACAGAAGTGAGGCTGCGCCAAATTGATGAATACGCAATTTTAAAAATTATTGATGATGGCGTAGGATTTGAAGTAGGAGTGAACAAGGCAGGGTCATATGGTCTTCGCTCTATGCAAGAGCGTGTTCATGAAATTGGCGGAACTTTAAAGGTATTAAGCTTTCCGAATAAAGGAACGCAAATTGAGGTGAAAGTGCCGATTCTTTTAGAAAGAGGGGAGGAACAAGATGATTAAAGTATTGCTTGTTGACGATCATGAAATGGTTCGTATGGGCGTATCAGCGTATTTATCGACTCAGCCGGACATTGAAGTTGTAGGAGAAGCGGAAAATGGAAGAAAAGGTTCAGAATTAGCATTATTACTAAAACCAGATATAATTTTAATGGATCTTGTTATGGATGAAATGGACGGTGTTGAGGCCACAAGAACAATTATTCAAGAATGGCCAGAAGCAAAAATTGTTGTTGTGACAAGTTTCTTAGACGACGAAAAATTATATCCGGTTATTGAAGCTGGTGCAACGAGTTACTTGTTAAAAACATCTAGAGCAAGTGATATAGCCGATGCAGTTCGAGCGACATACGATGGGGAAATAGTACTTGAACCGAAAGTTACTGGAAAAATGATGTCACGTATGCGTCAAAAAAAGGAACAGCCGCTTCATGAAGAGTTAACAGAACGAGAGTTTGAAATTTTATTATTGATTGCTGAAGGAAAGAGTAATCAAGAAATTGCAGATGAACTATTTATTGCTTTAAAAACAGTGAAGACGCATGTAAGTAATATTTTAAATAAATTACATGTAAGTGATCGAACACAAGCGGTTATTTATGCGTTTCGTCATCAGCTTGCAAACTAAAAAAGGCTGTAGAGAAGCCTTTTTTAGTTTGCAAGCATTCACTGTATTTTTTGAATATGATTCACTTGAACATTTTCTAAAGATGGATTAGAACGGATAAAATTTGCGAGTGCCTCTTGATCTGTCGGACCTTCAACACGATTTCGTCCTTTTTTAAAAATTGTAAACTTATCGCCCCCATTTGCCAGGAAAGAATTTACGACGACAGAGTATGTCGTATGGTCTTGAAGCGGCTCCCCATTTTCTAGTGTAATGGATTCTACTCCATTTTTTCCCCATGTGTAACGAATTCCAGATACTTGTAATATACGCATTTCATCATCCCATTGTTCGTGTAGTGCGCTTTGAATTTCTCTACCAGTTAAATCCATTTTAATGAGTGTATTTTCAAAGGGTTGGATGAGAAATGTATTTTCCCATGTAATGAAACCTTTTGGCAAATTATGGCGTATAGTGCCGAGGTTAACAAATGCAATGTCAGCTTGCATAGCTTGACGCTGGGATGTAGCAAGAAGAGCACCAAGATCTGCTTCCCCATCTTTATTTTGATCACGCGTCAGCTCGTGTACGCTGTTTCCGAGTACTTGCTCGGTTAGTGGGGCTATTTTTGTTTGATAGCTTTGGAGCCATAATTGGGTGAGTGAATTAGGTTGCAGTTGATCATGATAAGTAGGGATAATCTTTGCCGTTTTTCTTGTAATATCTTTCGTTCTACGATCAATTGTGAGCTGCACATTTGCAAAAGCTCTCCCGTAAGAATATGCTTCAACAAGTAATTTTCCATTCACATATCCATTCATATAAGAATGATTGTGTCCGCCAAATAGTATATCGACATCATCATCAAGTTTATTTGCTAAATCAGCAAGTGGTCCGTAAGTAGCTCCATTTGTTGTCTTCCCATCGAGATGAGCAAGAACGATAATAGCATGGATACCTTTTTGCTGTAATTCTCGTACGTACGTTTGAACAGCAGTAGCTTCATCTATAAAAGTGACTGCTGACATATCGCTTTGCATTGTAAGAAAAGGTGTTTCCTTTGTAACGATGCCAATAAAAGCAATCGGAACACCGTCAATCCATTTAATTGCATAGGGTGGGAATAGAGGTTGATTTGTGTTAGCATCTAGTGCATTTGCGCAAACATAAGGAAAAGAACTACCTGGAAACATACCGGTTTTCGGATGAAACCCGCCATCAATTAGTCGCTTCAGCTCCCCTACACCTTCATCAAATTCATGGTTACCAATTGTTCCAACATCAAATTGTAGCATATTTAAAAAATCTATTGTTGGCTCATCTTGAAAGAGAGCTGAAATGGGAGGACTGCCGCCAATCATATCACCAGTATGGACAAGTAAGGTATGTGGAAATTGCTGTTTATAAGCGTTAATATAGGAGGCTATGTACTCAGCGCGACCGGCAGGCTTTCCGTGCAGCGGTGTAGTGGTGTTGATTTGTCCATGTAAATCGTTTAATCCAATGATTTGTACAGGTATTTCAGGGGATTCTGAAGGAGAAAAAAATGAAGAAAGCATTATAGAAATAAGAAAAGGGATGTACATAAGAAAGATAAACATGTTGTCACTCCTTTATATATACTGGTATTTTTATTGTATTAGAGGGACAACTTTTTATTTTATTAAAAAATCGTAAATCTTTTATGGAATTTTTTATTTTACAGCGAAAAGAAGGATTTAATGTTCATTATAGAGAATAATATATTTATCCACTTGCTGGAAAGAACAGACGAAGCAGAGGTGACGAAAATGCTTGTAATGGGTGTATTGTTATGTATTACTGCAATCTGTGGTTTTATATGGTTATATTATTCTCGTTCGTTTAAACAAGCAGGAGTGTTACTTTTTGATAAAGGTAGTTTGTTTGCAAATCAATCTAGATTTTTAGTATGTCCGAAGTGTGGGACTGCACAGCAAAGAAATGGTGGATATCAAGAGTGTTGCAGAACAAGGTTATGAAAGAGTAACAAGCCTCACGTGATGTGAGGCTTGTTACTCTTTCACAGCTGTCCAAATTGTCCAACGATCTTGTTCGATGATAGGGGATTTCTCGTAAAGCTTAGAGTGAATATGTTGTAATAACCCAGAAAGTTCATTGTTTGATAATTCATGGAGAATAGAGCGACCAGTTCGTGGTGATAAGTCTTGAAGTAAATCTTCAATTGAAGGGTGGACTTTACGAATTTCCCAAAAAGTTTGAATCGGATTTGGCAAGAAGCCATTATCATATAACAATTGAAGGATTTGATTAGTTTCCGGTCTTCGTTTTGCTTCTATTTCGATTAATTTTGGATAGCAAGAAAAGAAATAGCCACGAATATGTTCTGGACTTCCTGGAATTGTGCAGTCTTCAATTGTCCGATCTTGGAGAATAAGGATGCCATTTCGTTTTAAAATGCGATATGCTTCTTGAAGAAATTTTGGAATATGATCTAGATGATGAATGACAGCTCGTGATAGCACAATATCAAATGTTTCATCTGCAAAGGGGATACGATAAGCGTTACCTTGTAAAAAGGAAGCATTTGATATATGAGCACAATTTTCCTTTGCAGCTTGGATCATCTGATTTGAAAAATCAACACCAGTTACTTCAACTGCCCCCATCATAGCGAGTTGTTTCGTATAAATACCACCGCCACATCCAATATCAACCACTCTTTTTTCTTTAATATCTACAATATTTTGTATCATATGTGTCCATGAATCTGATACTTGACGATTGGTATACGTATATTTGTTGTTTGAACTATGAAAATCTATTGGCATGTTATAACCTCCTTTTCATTTATATTATATCGAATTTCATTAGTTAGAATGATTTTGTTTTCTTTCAGGTACAATAAGTTTTTCTTATTTTAAGGAATGAGGATGAGAGCTATGCGAAAAAAATGGTTATTCATGTTCCTTCTTTTTTTATTAGTGGCATGTAATCAAACGGATGAGAAAAAAGACCGAAGTGAAAAATTAACAAAAGAAGCGGGGCGCATGATGGAAGAGAATGTAGAAGTGATTGTATCTTTAGTAGGGAAAAAAGAAGCAACATTGAAGGGTGAAGAAGCAAAAATAGCGGCTAATATTATAAGTAAAGCAGAGAAACAAAACGTAATCGGTGAATTAGGTGAACCGGAATATGTCATTACAGTTAAGAAAAATGGACAAGAAGAAAAATATAAAGCTTGGCTTCGTACAGAAGCGAGAACAGGGTGGCTACAAAAAGAGACAGATCCAAAAAGCTTTTATCTTTTATCAAAAGTGAATACCGAAAAACTTCTCTCTTTATTCCCAGCAGTTCCTTTAACACAAAATGGTGGCGAACAACAATCAGCTATAACACAAATCACTAAAAAAGATTTACAAATTACTCGTTTTCACATTAAAACAAAGGAAAACACAGTAAATTATACGGTGTATTATACAATTTCAGATGCATTATATAAAAAGTTGGAAAAAGAAAAAAACTATTATTTTCAATTGCAAATTCCTGTAAAAGTACAAAAGGTAATCAATAAAGAAAACAGTGAACAAGTACAAGGTGAGTTAGTGAAAGAAGGGTATAAACAATATGAAGTGAACTTTGTAGTTCCTGTTAGCAGTATTTCATCATCTCAATTAAAAATGTTAGAAGCGTATTATGATCAATACAATTTAAAAGTATTTAATAATAAAAAAGAAGAGATAGGTGCGTTTCAAAATATTATTGAAATAGTGAAAGAATATGGAGAGAAGATGCAGTTAGAAAGATAATAGTTATATATAGGAAATGAGAAAAAGAGTGATAAGACATCATCACTCTTTTATTTTGTTTTAGTTGAAGGCTCACTCATGGATTTTCGCGTAATAAAATAAGCGATAATAAGTGCAGAAAGGATAATGGAGCTAATAAAAATATTATCGGGTAGCCAATCTAATAGTAATACATGTCCAACAGTATAAAAAATTAGCATAGAAGCTAGAAAAGATAAGGCACCGATCATAACAGATTGCAATGTCATCGTTTTCACCTCCTTGCATTGATAGTATTGGCTAAAAATGGAGGAATTAAACGATAGTTTCCAATAAACTAAAAAAATATGACATAATAAGATGAAAAGAATGAATGGTAAGGAGAAGAATATGAAACAAAATACAAAAGGACTATGGGGAATTATTGCAGCGGTTGGTGTTTTTCTATTGTCTAAATTCAAATGGGTATTTGCGATTGTGAAATTAGCAAAGTTTTCTACTATATTTAGTATGTTGCTATCTCTTGGCGCTTATGCAGCAATATACGGATGGAAATTTGGCGTTGCGCTTGTATACTTAATGCTTATTCATGAAATGGGTCATTTATGGGCAGCGAGACGAAAAGGGATTGCAACATCACCTGCTATTTTTATCCCGTTTATGGGAGCTGTTATAGGAATGAAAGAAATGCCTAAAAATGCAAAAGATGAGGCATATATTGCATATATGGGACCATTGTTTGGGTTACTTTCTTTTTTACCAGCGATTCCGTTATATATGATAACAAAAGATCCGTTTTGGGCACTAGTTATTGTACTTGGTAGTATGATTAATTTCTTTAACTTAATTCCCGTATCACCACTTGATGGTGGGCGAATTGTTTCTGTTGTAAGTACGAAAATTTGGGCAATTGGCCTTGTTATATTGCTTGGTTATGCAATTTTTCAAAAAAGTATTTTTCTTGGATTTATTTTTATATTAGGTTGTCTTGAATGGAACAGAGTATTAAAGCGAAATCAACCGATCCAAGAGCTTGGTTGGAAAATAAATACTGTAAAAGAATATATGGTCCGTTTGAAGGAAGAATTGCAAGAAACAGGTGCACTTCATCGTACCATCTATATGATGCATTATGAAGTGATGATGCTTAGCCAAAAAGAACGAGATAAAACAGTAACAAAAGAAGAGCGTCAAAGAAAAATAGCGTTAGATTACTTGCATCCTAAATTTGAACCACTTGATTATGTACCGTATGAAGAGGAAAGAGAACAGCACTTTGCATTGATGCAAGATGCAATAGCCGTGTCAGAACGAACATTAGATAAGTGGGAAAAGGAAAAAAAACAGCATGAAAATTACTATTCTGCAAATATGAAAACACGTATAGGTATATTTATTTTATACATGTTATTATTTGCAGTTCTTGGCTATGCTTCCTATCAAGCTAATATTATTTTGCAAGATCAACTTCCGACACGTAATTTGTAAAAAAACGTTGTCGAAATGGTAAGAACGATTTATACAGGAATCCTTATTTTTTTATGGAATATTACAAATATTACGCTTTTGGAAATAAATGTAATGTTTACATAAAGAAAAGGGGTAGTGTGTATGAAAAAAATGTGGAGTATACTTGGAATTCTTCTTGTTATGGGAGGCGCTAGTTACGGTTTAAGCAAATTTTTTATACACTATGCAAGTAAGCCAGTTGGTGTAGCGTCAATGCCAAAAGTAGAAGATGTAGATGAGACGAAAGAAGTGCAACAATTTATTAGTAAAACACATGAAAGCTACAATACTTTTTTAAATTACGGAAAAGCGGAAAAGTATTCAGATGGAGATTGGGATCATTTTATGAAATGGTATCAAGAACAGGAGAATGCTTTAAAAGATTTTGAGAAAATAGTAAAAAACAAACAAATAAAACGAGATGTGAAACGAAGTTATGAAATTTTGAAAAAGGGAGTCACTACCCGAAATATCGAATATATTGTTTATGCACATCGTGTATACCATGATCTTGATATTATCGTAAACAAATATACAGGTGAAACGAATATTTGGGGCTATACAGAGTTTGGAAATGGAAGAGATGTGAAAGTAATTGAACAAGCATTGCAAGCATCGTAAAAAGACATACGTAGTATGTCTTTTTATAATGGATTTAGAAATAATGACAGAAAAGCATTTTTTAAATGGTATAGGAGCGGTCAGGGCCTTTTCCTGCCATTAAAACAAAGAAAGGCAGCAATCTAAATGCTTAAAAATAAAAATAACTTTCTATAGGTAAGCGTATTTCTACTTAAATCATACCTCTTACCAAACTTCTAAATGAAATGTATGGCTGAGTAGTTACGAAATAATTATTACAATCTCACAAAAGAAGTAATAAGGAAACGCATTGTTGGAAATGTTATGTTATCGATAGGGAATTTCCACTTTACAAGTTTTTCACAAAACCATCATGTTTATAGTGATTAAAATCACAGTCTTTAATTTGGATATCTTATACAATAGAAGTAGATAAAGAAATAGAGGAGTGAATAGCATGTTAAGTGAAAAAACAATTGAAATTGTAAAATCAACTGTACCGTTATTACAAGAAAAAGGTGTAGAGATTACAACCCGTTTTTATCAAATTATGTTTTCTGAGCATCCGGAATTATTAAATATTTTTAACCATACAAACCAAAAAAAAGGAAGACAGCAACAAGCTTTAGCAAATGCAGTATACGCAGCTGCAAATTATATTGATAATTTAGCAGTAATTATTCCAGTTGTAAAACAAATTGGACATAAACATCGTAGCTTAGGTATTAAAGCAGAGCACTATCCGATTGTTGGAACATGCTTATTACAAGCCATTAAAGAAGTAGCTCATGCGCCGCAAGAAGTATTAGATGCTTGGGGAGAAGCTTATGGTGTAATTGCTGATGCGTTTATTAGTATAGAGGCAGAGATGTATGAAGAAGCGGCAATAAAAGCAGGTGGTTGGAAAGATTTTCGTAACTTTATCGTCGTGAAAAAAGAAAAAGAGAGTGATGTGATTACATCCTTTTATTTAAAGCCAGAAGATAAAGGACCACTATCTTCATTTTTGCCAGGGCAGTATGTAAGCATACAGCTTAATATTGAAGGAGAAACATATACACATAACCGTCAGTACAGTTTATCCGATGCCCCTGAAAAAGATTATTACCGAATTAGTGTGAAACGTGAGAAAGGTATGGAGAGTACAGAGGGAATGGTATCTAATTATTTACATGATCATGTAAATGAAGGAGATATGTTACCATTAAGTGCACCGGCAGGAGATTTTGTACTTAACATGGATTCACAATTACCAGTTGTGTTAATTAGTGGTGGTGTAGGAATTACACCGATGATGAGTATGTTAAATACATTAATTCAAGAATCGCCAAACCGCAATGTATACTTTATTCACGGTGCGTTAAACAGCGATGTGCACGCAATGAAAGATTATGTTGCAAGTATAGCAAAAGAACATGAACAAGTAGAAGCATATACATGCTATTCTGCACCAACTGAGCAAGATACGAAGGGAAAAAATTATGATAAAGAAGGATATGTTGATTTAGCATGGTTACAAACTATTATTCCTTCTACTGAAGCAGACTTCTATTTTTGCGGACCAGTACCATTTATGAAGAATATTCACGCAGCATTGACAGAATGGGGCGTTTCATCAGAGAAAATTCACTTTGAATTTTTCGGACCAGCAGCAAGCTTACAGTAATGAAAAAGAACGAGGTGTTAGTTCACCTCGTTTTTTGTTTGTTCCCGAAGAAGACGATTTACTGTTTCACGGCGAATGCCAATTAATTGCCCAATTTCCGTTTGCGTTAAGATTTCATAAATAGGGATATCACCCAAATAGGTTGCAAACCATTCTTGTAAACGATAAAGACGTTCTTTTGGTGAGACAGTTGTAAGTTGGTCGATACGTTGCTGCATCATGCGTAATTTTGTTTGCAGCTGGAGGGCGATCTTGGCATAAGATTCAGGGGTTGTATATAATTGTTCATACCATGTGTTACATGAAATCGGTGTTACTTCTGTTTTCATTAAAGCGATTGCAGTACCATGATATTCTTTCGGTGAGATTAATGAGTGATGAGGAATTGTTTCACCTGGAACAATAATGTTAAATAAAAAAGATGTGCCATCATCTTGGACACGAACGACCTTTAATAGACCACTTTGTATAAAATATAGAGGGCCTTCCTCTCCCTGGCGAAATAATACTTCTCCTTTATGTAAAATCACTATAAGCACCTCTTTATATTTTGCTTTATTATTCATTATAGAGGAATTGTTTACATAAGACTATACTTGATAGAGATAGAAGCTCTTGTATATATCCATTTTGAAAAAAGACATAAAAACCCATTTTCTCTTAGAAGGGCGAGAGCAACTGGTCATGCATAGATATTTCACTTTATATAGTAGAAAAGACATTCACCCACATAAAGTCTACTAATTGTATTGACGAAAGATACCGTATTACAGTAGTATACTGTTTAGCGTGTATGTGTAAGGACGGTATTAGAAAGGAATATTTTTTTAGGAGGCATACCATGTTAGATCAAAAAATGACTGATGTGAGAATTTCAGCTGATGCAGTGATCCATGTAGAAGAAATGCAGGGCGGAGTTGTTCTATCAGTCGAAATAGATGGACAAATCATTTATACGATGACGTATGATGAAGAAACTGATAGTTATGCAGAATTATACGACCGAAATGATAAACGAGCTAGACAAGTTCACGAAGATTTTATGGGATGGTCACTTGTACACTAACGGTAATTTTAACAATCCAATACATGCTTCTTTTCATTTAGGAGAGAAGCATGTATTGGATTGTTTTATATTTACAAGATAAAAACTGAAAGAAAGTCTAGATAGGCGAGAGGCTACGTCCCACCGCGTGCAATGTTTAAATCAAAAGGAAAAAGCAAGTCATGGTCATATTGGCGCTTATGGGTTGGAAAATTAAATTGAATATATTTATAAATATAAAACAATAAGATTGTATATATAATGTAATAATTATATAGGATTTGTAATACTCATTTCTATATTGTTAGGGCATTGTAAATGTATATGTTGTGTTTTTTCGGTATGATAAAGTAAATAGGAAATTTTCATTTTTACCTTTTTCGGTAGGAGTCATACAGTACGTTAGAGCGGGATTAAGTGAAAAAGATGCAACAAACATAGGAGTGATTGTTTTGGGGAAATTACATGTTTCTAACCTTATTTTATTATGTGTCTGCGCAGTTTTATGTATTATTTTAGGGGTGTTTTTATATATATGTATATAAAGAAACGCATTCTAAAAAAGAATGCGTTATAAAATAGAACTAATAATCAAGCGTGTGCCGAGAATAATTAAGGTAATGCGTAATAAGTTGATAATGGCATTACCACTTAACTTTGTATTAATATAAGCTCCTAATTTCCCACCAATCCATGCCCCTGGGATTAAAACAAGGGCATAGAGCCAGCTAACATTACCAAGGGAAATATGAGTTGCTGAATTTACAATTGCAGATAAAAGAACAATAAACATGGATGTAGCAACGGCGATTTGAGCCGGAAAAGCAAAAAGAAGCATCATTGCTGGAACTAATAAGGCACCTCCGCCAATCCCGAATAAGCCAGAAATAAAACCTACACCTAATGAAATAATGATTGCAAGAAAAGGTGGAAACTGATAGGTGATGACTTCTCCTTCTGAAGTTGTAAAAGAACGTTTAATAACAGAACTACTTGAAACGGAAATGGGTTTCATTTTATCACGTAGCATTAGTAAAATCGATACGAAAATAAGAAAGACTCCAAAATATAAAGAAAAAGATTCTTGATTTAAAAATTTATTTGCCCATGATCCGATGATTCCACCAGGGCCACTCCCAATAAATAAAATAAGACCACTTTTATAATCAACTCGTTTATGCTTCATATAAGTAAGGGTAGAAGCCAAACCTGTAAATACGACAGTAACAATTGAAGTGCCGACGGCTAATTGTGGGGATAGGCTGTGTAAGCCTATCAGTAATGGAACAATAATGATTCCACCACCAAGACCAACTAGACTTCCAATCGTACCTGCTAATAATCCAACAAGTAGTAGCATAATATATTCCAACAATAACATCTCCTCTTTTATAGCAAATACATCACTCATTATACAACGTTTTGAATGAAAATGATGTGTGTTTGCAAAAAAGTCGCCTTCTATATAAGAAGACGACTTTTTTTAGAAAATAAGATTTAATACGTAATAGCATAAAGCAGCTAATGAAGCTGAAATAGGAAGTGTAATCACCCATGTAATTAACATACGTTTTGCTGTTCCCCATTTTACACCCTTTACGCGATGTGAAGCGCCAACACCTAAAATAGAAGATGAAATAACGTGTGTTGTACTTACTGGTAAATGAATGAAAGTTGCGCCGAAAATAACAAGTGATGATGATAAATCAGCAGCTACTCCATTTACAGGGCGGATTTTCATAATTTGTCCACCGACAGTTTTAATAATTTTCCATCCTCCAATAGAAGTACCAAGACCCATTGCAGTCGCACACGCAAGTTGGACCCAAAAAGGGATATCTGATGAAGTGTGATAATTATTTGCAATAAGTGCCATTGTAATAATACCCATCGCTTTTTGAGCATCGTTTGTACCATGTGTGTAAGCTTGTAATGCAGCTGTGAACACTTGGAATAAACGGAAATTTTTGTTCGTTTTCGTCAGGTTAAAGTTTTTAAAGGAAACTTTAAAAATACTATACACGATGTAACCAATGACGAAAGCGATAATTGGTGAAGTAACTAAAGCTTCAATGATTTTAATGAAACCTTTATAGTTTAATGAATGTACACCAGCAGCGGCAATAGCTGCCCCAGCAATAGCACCGATAATAGCATGAGATGAACTACTTGGAATCCCGTAATACCAAGTAATTAAGTTCCATGCAATAGCAGCAATTAGTGCTGCTAAAATAACGACAGAACCATTTGGTAATGTAAATGGATCAACAATATCTTTTGTAATCGTCTTTGCTACACCCGTAAATGTCATTGCACCTAAAAAGTTCATAATAGATGCCATAATAATGGCTTGCCTTGGCTTTAAAGCCTTTGTTGAGACAGCTGTTGCGATGGCATTTGCTGTATCATGGAACCCGTTAATAAAGTCGAAAGCTAGGGCACATATGACAACTAAAACGGTTAAAATCAAGAGTGTATCCATGATCAAACTCCTTATGCGTTCTTCATAATAATTGTTTCTAAAACATTTGCTACGCTTTGGCAGCTGTCAGCAACTTCTTCTAGTTCTTCGTAAATTTCTTTGTATTGAATAATCTTAATTGGATCTTTTTCACGAGAGAACAGATGTTTAATTGCATGTCTGCGAATATCATCACATTTTGATTCGTAATCTTTAATTTTAATTGCATTTGTACGAATATCGAGTAGCTTTTTATTAGACATCAATTCAATAGACGATGCAATCTCAATCGCACATTGGTTAATTGCATCAACGAACTTAATCATGTACTCATCAGCTTCTGTAATAGAGTACATTTCAAATAGACCAGCACTATGATCTAATCCGTCTAATACATCATCCATACTCATTGCAAGTTGTAAAATGTCTTCACGTTCAATTGGAGTGATAAACGCTTTGTTTAATTCCATAATGATTTCGTGAATATATGAGTCGCCTTTTGACTCATATTCTTTCATGCGCATGGAGAATTCTTTTAAATCACTTGCGTTTTTAATTTTATACTCCACAAAATATTGTGCGCCTTCTTTTAAATTTTCGGAAATGTTCGCTAACATTTCTGAAAATTTATCTTTCTTCGATTTAAAAACCATATTGTTACCCCCACCAAAAAAATAGTTATGTAAAGCATATTGGCTAGTTCATTCTATCAAAAAGCTGTCGTTTTTTAAAACATTTTATCGAAAAGTTTACAAAAACTTAACATTAGACATATTGAAAAATTAGCAATATTAATATAAATTAGCGATGCTCTTGTCTATAGAATGTCCTTTTCTTATAAAAGTATGACTCATAAAGAGAGCTTATACTTGACGAATTATAGCAGTATCATGGAAAATTTGAAAAGGCATACTGTACATATATACATTTGAAAGTAAGATAGAGGAAGTGAATGAATGAAGTTGAGTAGCACTCATTTACAAAAGATACGGGAGTGGTTCAAAATAAGAAAAAAATTGCGAATCACATTGTTAACGATTAGCTTAATTTTCTTATCCTTGTTTATCTTTGTTAATATTATGATCACAATCCAAGATATTTCGGCATTAAAACAAGCAGTGCCTCAGCCGACAGTTATTTATGATGCAAATAAGGAAGTAGCAGCAAAATTGTCTTCTTCGAAAACGGATGGAATTAAACGGAAAGATATTCCGAAAGTTATGGTCGAAGCTGTTGTTGCAGTAGAAGATAAAAAATTTTATGAGCATAGCGGCGTCTATTATAGTGGAATTTTCCATGCGATTGTTAAAAATATAACAGCAGGAGAAGTTGTTGCTGGAGGAAGTACAATTACACAACAGTTGGCTAAAAACGTATTTTTAACACAGGATCGGACATTTTCACGAAAATTTAAAGAGTATTTTATCGCAAAGAAAATTGAACGCACATATACAAAAGATGAAATTATCGAGATGTATTTGAATCAAATTTATTTTGGTGAAGGAGCCTGGGGGATTAAAAAAGCGGCAAAAACGTATTTTGACAAAGAGGTAAAGGAATTGACGATTCCAGAAGCTGCTACTTTAGCCGGGTTAATTAAAGCACCTTCTACGTATTCACCTTTTAAAGATTTTAATAAGTCGATTGAAAGAAGAAATATTGTTCTCTCGTTAATGAAAGAACAAGGTTATATTACAGAGAAGCAATTTCAAATAGCAAAAGATGAAGGGCTTTCACTTCAGCGCGGTGTCGAAGATAAATATAAAGGAAAGTACTCTCAATATGTTGATTACATCGTTCGAGAGGCAATGAATAAATATAAATTAACACAAAATGAAATTTTATCAGGCGGTTATCATATTTACACAGAATTAAATCCAAAAATGCAAGAAGCTACAGAAGCGGTTGTAAATAGTGAACAATATTTTCCAAAGACTAATTCTGATCAAATCATGCAAACAGGTGTTGTACTTATGAATCCAAAAACAGGCGGCATTCCAGCCCTTGTAGGCGGGAGAGGACCGTATCAATTTTTACAGTTTAATCATGCGGTACAATTAAAACGTCAGCCAGGTTCCACGTTAAAACCGCTAGCAGTGTATACACCGGCATTAGAGCAAGGATATGAGGTATATGATGTATTAAAAGATGAACCGCTTGAAATTAATGAATATAAACCAAAAAATAGCGGGAATGTATACCATGGTAATGTGACGATGTATGAGGCAATCGCTAATTCTTATAATGTACCAGCTGTTTGGCTATTAAAACAAATTGGTTTAGAAAAGGGATTGAAGTCTTTAGAACGGTTTGGTATTCCGCTGCAAGAAAAGGATCGATCGTATCCATTAGCGCTAGGAGGAATGAGTGAAGGCACATCTCCTCTTGTTATGGCACAAGCGTACGCAACATTTGCAAATGATGGTGTGCAAATGGAAGCACATGCCATTCGAGAAATTCAAGATGGTGAAGGGAATATAGTAGGGAAATGGTACAAAAAGGAAATTCGTGTTACGGATGAAAAAACGGCTCAAAAGATGACATACTTATTAAAAGGAGTTGTAGAGAAAGGAACTGGAAAAAAAGCGAAACTTAAATATGCAGAGACTGCTGGGAAAACAGGAACAACACAATTAGCGGATGAATCAAATAACGGCTCAAAAGATTCATGGTTTGTTGGCTATACACCAGAATTGCTTGCATCTATTTGGGTTGGTTACGATAAAACAGATAATGAACATTTTGTGCCGGCAGGTAGTCAAATAACGACGACGATGTTTCGTGATATTATGAATAAAGCAATTGGAAAGCCAATTCAAAAAAACTTTGATTTGTCTCTTATACCAGAAGCTGAGTATACAAAACAGTTACAAACAATTGAAGAAGAAATGAAGCGAAAAGAAGAGAAAAAACGTCAAGAAGACAAACAAGGAAAAGAACAACAAGGGAACTTGATGGAAAAAATAAAAGAATGGTTTTCATCCTTTTAGAGAGTAAATCCCAGGTTATAAAATAACCTGGGATTTACATGTATTTTAAATTGTTAGTATAGGGATCGTTATTACTTTAGTCACAACGTCTTTCGCGTCGTTTACATTTCTTTCTTTTGCACTCATCTTTCTTACGATCTTGGTTACGTGTTTCATTATCATCATTGTTATTAGCATTGTTGTTATTCTCATTGTTATTCTCATTGTTGTTATTGTTGTCGTTATTGTTATCATTATCATTGTTGTTATAGTTCCAGCGCATACTTTGAACATGGAACGATGGTACATACGTAACCTGACCATCAACCTCTAGTAGAATATGACTATTAGTACGGCCGACAACAGTCCCTTCTATTTTCTTCGGACCTTGGTTCAATTGAACCGTTTCTCCTTTTAGCCGGTTAATAACACTTCCAAAACGAGTTCCGCTTACAATGATAGGGTCTTCATTCTGGTTATTTTGATTATTTTGATTGTCGTTTTGTTCATTATCATCAGATTCTTCAGATTCATCTTCATATTGCTCGGCAAAGCCATTAATATGATGTAACGGATAGTAAACAACACCGTCGTCAGATTGTACTACACAAAAATCACTTTGAACTTTTAATAATGTTCCCTCTCCTTTTTCTGGACCCCCTAAATTAACACTTACGTTTGTGCCAATTAAATTTTTAAAATTTCTCATCGAATTTCGAGAATAGTTCGACTGATTATATGGATACATCATACATAGTTCCTCCTTAATGGAAATTATTTCTCTTTAAATCATTTGTCGTTATATGATATTCATCTTTACAGGACAAGACCTAGGATACTTGACTAATTTATAAAAAATGTGCGTATACATAAAGTGAAACTTTAATCAGTGGGGGACTTTATCCCCCACTGATTATTAGCCCTCACCAATCGGGCTTTTACGGGCAGTTTATCTCCCGCCTAACTTCTTAAGAAAAGCGGAAGCGGCTCGCTCAGAATCGCAGGACGCCCACGCACAAGGCGGAGAGGCACTTTTTGCCTCGTCCGAGGGGGCGAAACGACCGGAGATTCTAGCCGCTAAAGAGCTGGACAATGTTTTCACTGAATTTTGAGGTGGGAGTAATACTGCCCACGAATAGCGGGATAAAAAAACAAGCACTCTATTAGATTAAGAGTGCTTGTTGAGTTGAATATTTATATTTGTATGCACACTGCGCTCGGTTTTAGTTAATGTTGTATAAGAGATGACAATATTACCTTTGGCAATAGGTTCATAAGCAAGATCATCGAATTGGCCGTTATTTTTGTTATGGACTGTTAGTTCAATAGAGTCGAGATTTGCATTTGCATATTTTTCTTTGATTTGTGTTGCAATTGTTTCTAGTTGTTTATAGGAAGTGGCATCAGTTATTACCATTCCCTTTAGAACAATTTTTTCTTTTTGTCTAGTTTGTGTTAGTGGTATGTGGTTTTCATTTATATATAGGACTTGATAAGGAATGGTGTCGTCATTTGATTCTGCTCTTGGTCTATTGTATTCTCCAATTAAAAAGAGTGCAAAGCATAATGTTATACATGACATGAGAATAAGCCAAAAGCGGATAGATGATAATACTTTCATTAGTATTCACCCTCGTTTCCTATAAGTTCTTTCATTATGAATTATACAAAATGAGCATTAAATTAACGTTAAGCTGTGGTAAAGAAAAGTAAAGATATAAAAACCCTTTTTTAGGGGGCGAGAGGGGTTGGCCATGCGTAGAAGCGGTCAGGGCCCTTTCCTGTTATTAAAACAAAGGAAGCAAGCAGGTATAGGTCATGTTGTATTTTGCATAGCTGCGATGTATATGGTGAAAATCAAAATGAATGTATATAGAAAAATCTCTTAGATTTGTTATAGTTAATAAGAGGTTATAGGATTTTAAAGAGTGTAAACGCGTTATGAGTTGTTTGAAAATGAAATAATGTTTTCATTTTCATTTTTTTATATATAATTATATGTTTTTTAGACTTAAAGGTAGATAGGGGATGGTGTTTAAATGATTTCTATTGGGGTAACGGGATGGGGTGATCACGATTCTTTATATAAGGATCCATATGAAATAAAGCATAAACTGCAAACATATAGTGATCATTTTCCAATTGTGGAAGTGGATAGTTCTTTTTATGCTATGCAGCCTGTAAGAAATTATGAGAAATGGGCTTTAGAAACACCGTCAAATTTTTCGTTTATTGTGAAAGCCTATCAAGGAATGACAGGTCATATGCGCGGTGAAATTCCGTTTGCAAATATTGATGATATGTTTCACGCATTTAAAGAGTCAATCGCTCCTCTTCAAAAAGCCAATAAGTTAAAAATGGTATTATTCCAGTATCCACCTTGGTTTGATTGTCGAAAGAAAAATGTGGATTTATTACGCTATACAAAGGAAAAAATGCAAGATATCCCATGTTCATTAGAGTTTCGGAATCAGACTTGGTTTTATCCACAATTTCGTAATCAAACGTTGGAATTTATGAAACAAGAAGGTTGGATTCATACAATTTGTGATGAACCACAAGCGGGAGTTGGCTCTATTCCAATTGTATTAGAATCAACGCATGAACAAATGACTTTAGTTCGATTTCACGGACGCAATGTACACGGGTGGCTGGATAAAGGAGAGAACTGGCGGGCTGTTCGTTGTTTATATCGCTATAATAAACAGGAATTAGAAGAATGGATAGAACGAATAGAGGAATTGAAAACAAAAACAAAGGAAGTTTATCTTCTATTTAATAATAATTCTGGCGGAGATGCAGCAGATAATGCGAAACAGTTAATGGATATGCTGGGGATCACATACGGAGAGCCTAAACCTGAACAACTAAATTTATTTGAATGAAGTAAAATATTAACTAAAGAGTTAAAATAAAAAGAAACACACTGTACAAACAGGGGGAATGTACAGTGTGTTTCTTTATGAAAAAAGAGGGGTAACAATGTTACTGAGCGTTTGGTTGTTTCATCAATTGTTGGCTTCGTAATTAATGATAATGGTTATCATTATCAATGTCAATTGTTTTTCTAGTTTTAATCTTAAAAAATTCACGCCTTATAAAAATTAAGATGGGTGATCAATTATGTACGCTAGTGATAACTTGCTTGAAAAGATAGAAAAACTCTCATTGTAAAGATAAATGAGAGTTTTTCTGTCATTAGAGACTTATTGCTGTTCTTTTTGTTGTATGTATTGCTGTAAATCAAATGGTGAAACTTCTTGAATAAATTCTCTTGAAATAAGAGATTGAATAAGTGTACTTTCGGTAACGACAGTACCTGTTTTCTTTTTATAAGCTTGTTGTAATAAACTTAGCTTTTCTAATGTTTCTTTCGGCAATTCAATTGTTAATGTGTTCATATTTCTCCCCCCTGCTATTAGAGTATCACTAGAAGAGGAGAGAAACAAGAAAAGAGAAAGATATATAAGATGTGACAGGAAGTATATAAATCGATTTTAATTTATATGTATAAAAAAAGAAGGTAACTATTTTTAAAATAGCTACCTTCTTTTACGATTTTTACAGTAAGTATTGTTAAGCAATACCGATGTATTTCAAAGTTTTGGATGGGGTACTATGATCAAAAAAGTGTTGTAAAAAGGCAATATCTACGCCAGATTTATAAGCACAATATCCCCATGTTTTTCGAAGTGTATGCGAGCTAATCCCTTCTAAACCAACTTCTTTTGCTGCTTTGTTTAAAATGTACCAAGCATGTTGCCTTGTAATAGATTTTGTTCCTTTTTGAGATTTTAATAATGGTTCATTTCGCTTCCAGACTTTGCGTTCTTTCATATATTGTTCAATTGTATGTTGCAATTCTTCATTTACAGCGAACCATTTATGCTTTTTCATTTTGTCATTATAGAACAAAATTGAGTGACGAACATGCTCATCTTCATCGATAACATCGCCAACTTTTAACTGCAATATTTCACTTACTTTTAATCCGGAATTCACAGCTAATACGAATAATAAAGCATCGCGCTTTGATGATTGTATTAGTATATCTTTGATTTTTTCTAATTGTTTTTCGTTTTGAATTGGTTGTCCTACTTGTTTCATTTCACGCACTCTCCTCTTTTTGTATGTGTAAAGGAAAGGATTAACTAGTTATTACTGTAAAGGAAGAGTGTGAATTTCATGTGAACTTTTCGTGAAATTAGGACAAATTATTTGATTACTTCCACTTTTGACAAATGAAAGTAAAAGACAACGCCATTTTCTTTATTATAGACACCATAATTAGCATGATGCAATTCTAAAATGTTTTTTACGATGGATAGTCCAAGACCAGTTCCACCCGTATGACGGCTACGTGATGCATCTATTCGATAGAAGCGATCCCATATTTTATCTAAACTTTCTTCGGGAATAGGTGCACCGTTATTTTCAATTTCCACTTTTACGGTTTCTTCATTCTCACTGATAGTTACTTTTATTTGCTCTCCAACTGGTGTATAACGAATCGCATTGCTTAATAAATTGACGACAACTTGTTCAATACGATTTCGATTTGCTTGTACATAAATAGTGGAATCAAAGGCAAGCTCTACTTGTAAATCTTTTTCTTCGATGCTAAATAACAGCTTTGTATATACTTGTTGAATTAATTCTCCTATTGAAAACGGTTCTAATTCTAATTTATATGTGCCGGACTCAAGTTTTGCAAGTTCTAGCATTTCGACAATAAGGCGGTTCATGTTATCAGTCTCTTCTAAAATAACGTCAGTATAATACGTAGTGTCTTTACTTACGCCATCTTTAATGCCTTCAGCGAAACTTCGGATTACACTTAATGGTGTTTTTAATTCATGCGATACGCCAGATATAAATTCTTTTCTTGTTTTTTCTAGTTGCCGCTCTTTTTCAATATCTTGCTGTAGTTTTGTATTTACTACATGTAATTTATCAATTCGGTCTTTTAAATTTACAGAAAGAGAGTTAATACTACCTGATAGACTCCCTATCTCATCCTCAGTGGATATAGGAAGTTTTTCAGAGAAATCAAAGTTTGCCATTTTTTTTGTAACACGATTCATTTTAATAAGCGGATTTGCAATGATTTTTGAGTAATAAAACGATAATAAAATTATGACAATAAAGACGATCATTAACGCATAGACATAATAATCTTTCAAAACAAGCATAGCCTCATTAACGGGCTGCAATGATGTCATTGCAAATGCAAATTCTTTTATTTCTCCATTTGTAACTACGGGTTTAACAAAAATCTGACTTTTAATGTCGTTTTCTCCGCCGAGTGTATATGTTGTCATTTCACTCGCATTTGTTTTCCCTAATGCGACAGAAAGCTCCCAATGTTGGATGCCTTGCATTAATGTATCTTTATTTGCAAGACGAATATCGTTTGGAGAAGGCATATGCAATTTTGATATCGTACCATCGAATTTGTTAATGCTAGTACTAAAATCTTTTGTATATAAGTTTCTTTTGATATCTGTAAGTTGAATGCCAAATAGCTTCAAATCTGAAATGATATTATCATTTTGCCATGTTTTATTATCAGCAGTAGTAATTGTAACAGGAATAATCATATTGTTTTTTAAGATACCTTGTACACTGATTGGGTCAGATATTTTTAATCCTAAATTAATAAACGAAGAATATTCAGGAATTGTGAAAGTATTATTCAATGGAATAAACAGTGTATTATTGAATTTGTTAACAATTTCAATGTGATAATTTTTATCATCCTTAATAATACCATTGCGATCTAAAAGTACGAGTTCAGCGTTTGTTTTTTCATAAAACTCTTGTTTTAGCTTTGAAAGCTCCTCGAAAGTTCCGTTGCTTTTTTCATATTTGTTTACAAATTTTTCGAAATTAGTTTGGACCGTTTGAACTTTTTTATTAATATAAAATTTCTCTAAAAATAGTGATTGTCCAAGGAAAAAGAGTAGAAATGTAGCAGTAAATAATGCTGATGTTAATAAGAAAAGCTTAAACACAATACTTCTTTTTTTCACTTTTTCACCTCATAAGATGTAAATTCCATAATCGTCACTTTATTATAGCAAACGAATAAACATAGTAGGAGCGAAAATCTGTCGCATGCTGAGATAGTTCAATTCAAAAAGTCATATAAAGTGAGTATATACTGACATAAAATCCTTTCTTTCTAAGGAGAACGAGAGCATATGGTTATGCATAAAAGTGACTTATATATCTGAAAATCAAAATGGGTGTATATAGTAGAGGATAAAAAAGAACTTGCCAGACGTATGACAAGTTCTTATCGGATTTATGATTGGATTGCAGCGTCTAATGCAATTTCAATCATTTCGTTAAATGTTGTTTGACGTTCTTCGGCCGTTGTTTCTTCACCAGTAAAGATATGGTCACTTACTGTTAAGACAGATAATGCATTTACACCGTATTTTGCAGCTAATGTATATAGTGCAGTTGTTTCCATTTCAACAGCTAATACACCGTAGTCGCCAAGTTTTTTTACCATATCCATGCTTTCACGATAAAATACATCGGCTGTCAGTACGTTCCCAACACGGATGTGTAACCCTTTTTCTATACCAGCATCGTATGCTTTCTTCAATAAATCAAAGTTTGCACATGGTGCAAAATCAAATCCAGGGAATGTTAAACGATTTATGTTTGAGTCTGTACAAGCAGTCATTGCAATAATAACATCACGTACTTTTACGTCTTTTTGAATGGCACCGCATGTTCCAACACGAATTAAATTCTTTACCCCATAGCTTTGAATTAGCTCGTTTACGTAAATAGAAATAGAAGGAACTCCCATACCTGTACCTTGAACAGAGACGCGTTTTCCTTTATATGTTCCTGTAAACCCTAGCATGCCACGCACATTGTTATAGCATGTTACATCTTCTAAAAAATTTTCTGCAATATACTTTGCACGTAAAGGATCTCCAGGTAATAAAATAGATTCTGCAATTTCGCCTTCTTTTGCTCCAATGTGTATGCTCATATAAAATCCTCCTTGTTATGTAGCAATCAATATTACTAAATATTTACTTCACTTTGTAGTATACACGAAGTAGAGCGTTTACAATAGTATATTTCTATCTATAGATCTATTCAGGCAAAAGAAAATAATTGTGCTTTAATAGATGTTTTTGTACGATTAATAATCAGAATTATGTTACAATTTATTAAAAAATAGATGGGTGATTTCATGAAAAATGTTATTATAGGAGTTATCGCTTTGCTTCTTATTGTTCTTGGTGGATTTTATATGAAAAAATATAAAAGCAGTGAAGAAACAACAGGGCAGATACAGCAGGTGAAGTGGCAACTACATGATATGGATATAAATGAAATCGCAAATATTACATTTCAATTGCAAAATAAAAAAGGAACCGAAATTCGCGGTGTAAACGACCATATTCGCATGTTTATTGTGGACAGGCAGTTAACACAATCATATGAAGCGAGACCAACTTTTGTTGGAGATGGCTCTTACAAAGCTACATACCAGTTTAAAAAAGAAGGAGAATATACCATTTTCCTATATGAAGAAACAGGGGATACAACTAAACAATTTGCTGAAAAGAATATAGTAGCGGGAAAAAAAGTAGTAGAAAAAAAACAAAATCCAATTGCTGCAGATACGGTATTAACGAAATCTATTGGTCCATATAAAACATCGCTATTATTTCGTACGTTATATCCAAATGAAGAAGAAACATTAACGTTTCAATTTCAAGTGGGAAAAGGACAAAAGGTAAAGTTTCGTTCAAATGCAGGAGAACGTTCTGAATTACGTATAGTGGATGGAGAGCGACAGCATTTTTTATACGTTGTTCCTAATAATAATGAGGAACAATTACAATTTCGCGTTACGTTTCCGAGTGAAGGACTTTATAAAATATGGGGCACTTTTTATATTGACGGAAAGAAATATGAAGAACAATTTACTTTGCAAGTTCAGAAACGAAAAGACAGCTAAAATTAGCTGTCTTTTCGTTTTCCGATTAATTTTGTTACAGCGAGCATTGTAATTGGTAAGGAATGATTTTTACGAAATGCTAAATACTTCCCGCTCCATGTTGGTTTATATTTTTCTTTGAAATGTCGCAGGCCACTAAAACTATATGTATAACGAACGTTATTAAAAATGGCTGCTGCAACACGCTCTGACCAAAATGATTGTGCTGATAACCCAACATTAGAAAGCGGAGCCATTCCAATATTAAAGTATTGATAGCCATTTTCTTTTGCCCATTGGAATAAATGAATGAACATAGCATCCATAATTCCGCTAGGTGCATTAGGATAATAGCGCATTAAATCAACAGATAATTCACCGTCTTGGTAAACTGGCATAAATGTTGTAAAAGCAATAATTTTACCATCAATATCAGAAAGTGTTGCGATGGGCGCACGATTTATGTAATCACGATCAAAATAACCGAGAGAGAAGCTTTTTTCTTTTTTCCCCCCAAGCCATGCATCTGATACTTTTTTTAGTTCATCATACAATTCATCTGTAAATGGTGGTTCGTGAATCGCAAAAGTATAACCATCTCGCTCGAAACGATTGAAAGTTGCACGCAATCCAGCTCGTTTTTTTCCTGAAATTGTGAAATTATTTAAATCGACAACTGCCTCTTCACCAAGCTTGAAGAAGTTATATCCAAAATCATGATATAAACCCAGCCATTTACTTTCAATTTGATAAAATACGCAAATATAGCCGAAACGATCCGCTTCTGTTAAAAATTCTTCTAAAACGTTACGAAAAGAAGAAGGTTGTCCAATTGGATCACCAAGTATAATAAGACGTTTACCGGCAGGAGCAAACTGAATCATTGCTTTTCCGTCGTTACTGAAAAAGAATTGCTTATCTCCTAAAAAACCAAGGTGACTTAACACGTTTCCACCATATTCATCTAAAAAGTGTTGTAGTTGTGTCATATTGGCTGGTTGCCCGGGAAATTTAGTTTTGTAACGATTGGCAATTAGGGAACCAATTAGCAGAAAACTTGGTACAAAAAAAGCTGCTGCAATTGCACTGCGCTGTACTTGTTTAATATTACGAACAACAAAATCAGGTTTAAATACTTCTTTGGCATCGGCAAATTGTACCCCAAGTTTTTTGTACAGATACAACGTAATCAGTACAAAGAGACAAACTTTTACTACATCTGAAAATGAAATCGCTATTTTCTCACGAACAAATCGTTTGCGAATCATATATAGTACAGTTAGCACAATGAGTAAAATAAAGGTTTCTTCTAAATCAATTCCTTTTAGTGTATTGAAGATCGCAGCTCCGATGAGAGATACAATTGTCATATAATAGGAGCGTTTCGTTCCGTGATAAATGCCACGTGATAAAATAACGAGTAAAATACCAAATGTTAGTGATAAACTAAAGGAAATTTGTACAAGGTATTTAGGAACTAAAATATGCAATGCATGAGCACGTTCAATACTTGTAGGGAAAATCGTGGAAAAAATAACCATAAGTCCTGCGAAAATTGTTAATGCAGCAGATGCCCAAGAACCTAGTTTTCCAAGAAAATCACGTTGTAATGACCAAATGACCCCAGTTGTTTCCAGGGCAGGTGCAATAAATGGTTTATCTTCAAATTTCTTTAAAGCAGCTCCTGTCATTTCAAATGCTGCAAAAATTAAACCGAGTCCAAACGGTAAAATATAATATACAAGGCGATATAATAACATAGCAGGAAGTAATACACCTGTATCTACACCATATTGTCCAATCCCTGTTAAAAAAACAAAGTCGAAGGAACCAAGCCCCCCTGGTACAAGACTCACAACGCCAGCTAAAGCTGCAATAACATATACACCGAGAACTTTATGGAAATCTATTTCAATTCCGAATAGAAGTAAGATGACATATATTACTATACCCGCTGATACCCACTCTACTAATGAAACAAGGGAGTAGAGGACAGTTGGATTTTTTTCAACTTGTTCTTCTTCTTTTCTTTGCTTGCGACTTTTTATTTTAGAAATCCCTATGTATAACGGAACAAAAAGAGCAAAAAAGATGAAAACGGGCCATAGCCAAGGCTTTTCGTGTAAAATAAATCTTGTATCTAGTATGCCAATTAGACCGAGAAAAGATAATAATGCTAGTCCGTTAATAAAAGCTGCTGTCATCCAGGCGATACTTCGAATAAGTTTACCATTTTCTTGTACATAAGGACGATATAACATTGTACGTATACCTGCCCCAACAAGACCGCCAAATCCTATAAATCCATTGAATGTATTAGCAGTCCAAGAAATACGAAAAATCTTTTTAATTGGTATATCTGCTTGTAAATGCCGCAACATTACAAAATCGTAAAAGAACATTGTAGCAACAGCAAATGCACCGAGTATAACGGCTAAGAAAAATCCACCGGGTGGAATATGTTTAATCGTTTCAACTGCTTCTCGAAATGAAACACCAGATAGTTCTTTGCGTGCTTGAAAAAACACGATTGTTAATACAACAAAGGGAAAAATAAATTTTCCAATTTGTAATATACGTTTCCATGAAAACGACATAAAGACAACTCTCCTTGTATTAGAAAACTGAGACAATATTTTTATTATGACAAACTTCAATAAAAATAAAAAGAAAAATTCTTTGAAAATGTAGTTGTAATTTATATATGTAAACATTATCTATTAATAATCGGTAATACTTTATACTTAAAAATCTGAAAAATCCCACTTTATTTCGAAGGTTTTTTGAAAGAATTTCCTTCTTTTGAAGGAAATTTGTTTTTAAAATCGAAAATCAAAACATATATTTGCGTGATGTCATTCTGTAGTTATGTGATAAAAAAAGAGATAGTGTGAGTGAGGATTTTCATATTAATACGTTCGAAGAATTTTGCGTATATTTTGATGAGGATACAATTGGGAGTAAGGCGTTTTGTAAAGAAGCTGATCCAAAATAAATATATAACAGAAAAATTAACTTTCAAAATTAGTTCAAATGGTAGGGGGAGA
The DNA here is from genome assembly GCF_000746135.1 of Bacillus sp. UNC322MFChir4.1. Taxonomy (NCBI): domain Bacteria; kingdom Bacillati; phylum Bacillota; class Bacilli; order Caryophanales; family Bacillaceae; genus Bacillus; species Bacillus sp. UNC322MFChir4.1. The sequence continues at coordinate 141,249 of NZ_KN050809.1, read as the reverse complement.
AACTAACATGTCCAATTTAATGGTTGAAAACCAAACGCAGCAAGTAACTGTTTTTTTGGGAGAAGTAGTTGAAGTAATCACTAAATATGTAAACTATTATACGCTACCTTTATTATTAGAAGAAACACCATCCGGCGATGAACAGTATTTTGCTGGATTATTAGCTTCCATTCGGCGCTTGCTTGTATTTTGTGAAGAAGGCTTAGATGCTTGTTGCGTATTACTGAATAATAAACCGTTTCGGAAAAGTGCAGCGGAAAGAACGTTATATAAAATCTATCATCAAGTGATTGCAGAGTTTTTTTCACCTAAAAATGATCATTGGTATGAAAATAGCCGATCAGCTTATACGGGAAAGAATTCAATTGCGTTTCAAAAGCAACCTCCTATGTCGATTGAACAAATGATGAAAGAGTTAGAAGGGAAATTTCAAATGCTGCGTGAAGAGCTAGAATATTATGAGACCGACTATCAAACGAAAATGATCCAAAAATATTAACTACTGTAAGAAGTTAGGTGATTCCTAGCTTCTTTTGCTTTTTGAATCGTCATATACAACCGGAATTTTGAATACATTTAAGAAGGATATATTGATGGAGGTGTCATATGAGTCAGCAAGAAGTATTCACTGATTACTTTCATGAGGTTGAAAGTTGGTGTGAAAGTGTTCTCCACGTATTAGATAGCCGGGCAACAGAAGTGTATGATGTTCATATGCTTGCATATAAAATTCAAATGCTATTAGATCGCATTAAAGAAAATGAATATGATTACGATGCAGAGTTTGTTTATGAAATTAGTGATGATGTCGAGCATATTCAACACTACTTACAAGAAGCGTTAATGACTGATTCGGAATATGCATTATATGAAAGAAATTATGAAAGAGCTTCTGTACCAATTGGCGGACATACCTTGCCGCCGCTTCCGTATCCGTATAATGCGTTAGAGCCTTATATCTCAAGGGAAATTATGATGCTTCATCACGATAAGCATCATCGTAGTTATGTAGAGGGATTAAATAAAGCAGAGAAGATGATGGCAGAAGCAAGAAAAACAAATCAATTTGATTTAATAAAACATTGGGAGAGAGAAGCTGCCTTTCATGGTTCTGGTCATTATTTACACACCATTTTTTGGAATAATATGAAAAGAGATGGTGGTGGCAGCCCGCATGGAGACTTATCGAGGGAAATTGAAAAAGATTTTGGGAGCTTTTTACGTTTTCAAAAACATTTTACAGAAGCAGCAGCAAAGGTGGAAGGTTCAGGATGGGCTATTCTCGTTTGGGCGCCTCGTTCTGGACGATTAGAAATTTTACAAAGTACACTTCATCAATTATTTACACAGTGGGATACAATTCCTCTATTAGTACTGGATGTATGGGAACATGCCTATTATTTACAATATCAAAACCGAAAGGAAGAATATATAAAGAATTGGTGGAATATTGTCAACTGGGGAGATGTAGAGAAAAGATTTGAAAGTGCGAAGAATTTACAGTGGATACCATATTAGACGCATCACAATGCGTCTTTTTTAGTTGTCTTTCTATTCGGTTGCAAGCTAGTTATCCATCTCAACTTCCATTCATATTTTAAAGGTCCAAGCATACACTTGTACAAAAAGTGCCAAAAAGGACGTGGATATATGCGGAGAAGATGGATCGTGATTGCACTTATTCTAATATGTGCAAGTATGTTGCCACATGATACATATGCACAAATGAATAATGTTAGTGCACGTAATGCTGTGTTGATGGAGCAACATTCGGGGCGAGTATTATATGGGAAGTTAGAGCATGAATCTGAAAAAATCGCAAGTATTACAAAAATTATGACCGCACTTTTAGCGGTCGAATCAGGGAAAATGAAAGAAAAGGTATCCATTAGTAATACAGCGGTTCGTGTGGAAGGATCAGCCATTTATTTAAAACCAGGACAGAAAGTACCATTAGAAGATTTAGTATATGGTTTAATGCTGCGCTCTGGAAATGATGCAGCTCAAGCAATTGCAGAATATGTTGGCGGGAGTATAGATGGATTCGTATATCTAATGAATGAAAAAGCAGCACAAATTGGAATGAAGGATACACATTTTTCTAATCCACATGGTTTAGACGGCGACGGGACACATTATTCTTCAGCATATGATATGGCACAGTTAACCCGGTATGCCATGGAAAATGAGACATTCCGTAAAATTTTTGGAACGAAAACGTATCAATCTAAAGTATGGGACTATCCATGGAAAAATAAACATAAGCTTGTTACTTCTATGTACGAGTATGCAACGGGAGGGAAAACTGGATTTACGAAAAAGGCAGGGCGAACACTTGTAACAACTGCATCAAAGGATGGGCTAGATTTAATTGTTGTAACATTGCAAGCTTCGGGTGATTGGGATGACCATATGTACTTATTTAATGAAGGATTTAAACAATATACAGCAACTACGGTAGTAGCGAAGGGGCCTCTATCTGAACTGCAAGACAAAAAGTATACCAATCATATATATACGAAAAATGATTTATTAGTGCCGCTAACAAAAGAAGAGGCTAAAAAGGTTGTTATAAAAATTGAATTTGATAAAACAGCCAAGCTGATAGATGGAGAGAAAGTGGGGCGTGCTGTCGCTTATTTAAACGAAGAAGAAATTGGAGAGCGTAACCTATTTTATAGTAAACGGAAACTTATTGTGAGCACGGGTTTGTTTTGGAGAGATTTTCAGGAAGTATTTTCTCATATGTTAGGTGTGGAAATAGATGGTTAATATTATATGGGTTGCGATGGCGATAATTGGTATTGTATATGCAATGTTTAATGGAACGATGGACGAAGTAAATAAAGCAGTTTTCGAAGGTTCAAAAAATGCTGTAACCATTTGTATCGGACTGATTAGTGTTCTTGTTTTTTGGCTAGGTTTAATGAAGATTGCCGAGGAAGCTGGTTTGCTAAAGAAACTTGTTGCACTGTTTATGCCTCTTGTAAAAAAACTGTTTCCAGAAGTGCCAAAGAATCATCCAGCACTGGGGTTCATTTTGTCTAATATGATGGCAAACTTTTTTGGATTAGGCAATGCAGCCACGCCGCTTGGGATTAAAGCAATGGAACATTTAAAAGAATTAAATGGAGGAAGAGACTTTGCAAGCCGCTCTATGATTACATTTCTTGCTTTAAATACATCAGCTATTACACTTATTCCCACTACTGTTATTTCGATTCGGATGACGTATCATTCTGCAAATCCAACTGAAATTGTAGGCGTAACGTTTATCGCTCAGGTTTTATCTATGATTGGAGCGATTTGGATTGATCGTTACTTTTACCGAAGAAGAAGTAGAAAGGGGAAGAAAAAATGAACCTCGTTAATACGATTTCTTTATGGGTAATCCCCTGTGTAATTGGATTTATTTTATTATATGGTACGATAAAAAAAGTACCGACGTATGAATCATTTGTAGAAGGCGGGAAAGAAGGAATTCAAATTGCTATATCTATTTTGCCATTTATGGTCGGTATGCTCGTTTCTATTTCAATTTTTCGTGCTTCAGGCGCGCTAGATGCAATGATCCATGTAATGAAACCAATGCTAGATGCTATCCATGTGCCAGCAGAGATTGTTCCTCTTGCTCTTATTCGCCCTATTTCTGGATCAGCAGGGCTAAGTATTACAACTGATTTAATTGCCACATATGGGCCGGATTCATTTATTGGGAGACTTGCGTCTACGATGCAAGGAAGTACAGATACAACTTTTTATATTTTAACAGTTTATTTTGGAGCGGTTGGGATTCGGAAAATGGGCGATGCTTTAAAGGTAGGCTTATTTGCTGATTTAATTGGGATTGTGTGCTCAATTGTATTTGTTTCACTCATGTTTCAGCAATAATGATTCATTTTTCATTCCAATTAGACTATAATACGGATACAGCCACTATTAAGAATGTGCTTAATAGTGGCTTTTTTATGGATTATTTTTGACAAAACCGTGAACAATTGTTGTGAGAAAATGGAAGGATGTAAATCATAATAAAGAAGAAAAATGCATTTTATTCCTTTATTAGCTTATAAAGTTGGCGATGTTGTTTACGGTAAGGAAGGATAATCGCCATTAAGGCTAGACAGTTGCCAAGTCCTTCTAATGAAGGTAAGATGAATTTGAGGTGAAGAAACGAAATGGAACGACTACAAAAGGTAATAGCGCAAGCAGGTATTGCGTCGAGAAGAAAGGCAGAAGAACTCATTCAACAAGGTAAAGTTAAGGTTAACGGAAAAATCGTGACTGAACTAGGAACGAAAGTGAGTGCGCAAGATAAAGTTGAAGTAAACAACATTCCTCTTGAAAAAGAAACGCCTGCTTACTTTTTATTATATAAACCAACGGGTGTTATTTCGAGCGTAACAGATGATAAAGGAAGAAAAGTTGTGACAGATTTCTTTTTAGATATTCCACAGCGTCTGTTTCCAATTGGCCGATTAGATTATGATACATCTGGTTTAATATTGATGACAAATGACGGAGAGTTTGCGAACATTTTAATGCATCCAAAGTATAAGGTTGAGAAAACATACGTAGCAAAGGTAAAAGGTCCGCTAACTGGTGAAAAAATCCGCATGTTAGAAAAAGGTGTTATGCTAGAAGAAGGAAAGACGGCGCCTGCACGTGTGAAAATCCTTTCATGGGATAAGCGTAAAGAAATTGCAATTGTACAATTGACAATTCACGAGGGAAGAAATCGCCAAGTACGTAGAATGTTTGAAGCAGTTGGATGTAACGTGATGAAATTAAAGCGTGAGCGTTATGCCTTCTTAGAGTTAGGGAGTTTGCGCCCAGGGGATGCGAGAGAACTAACTCCTCATGAAGTAAAACAACTTCGTGCTCTCGCTTCAACGAAACCGAGATAGTATAGAATATAAAGGCTTCTATCAGTAAAGAAAACTTTACTGATAGAAGTGAATACATATATAAATTTATTGTAACTACTCAGTCATACATTTCATTTAGAAGTTTGATAAGGGGATTATTCCAGTGAACATATGCCCCTTATTATCTATAGAAAGTTACTTTCATTTTTCGGCATATAGACTACTATCATGAAGATCAAAACGGACCTATCTTTCTTTGTTTTAAAACTTTGCACTTGGCAGGTAAAGGCCCTGACCGCTTCTATGCATGGCTAGATCCTCTTGCCTACCTTAAAAAGGGTTTTATGTCAGTTTTTCAATGGGCATTTTTATAGAAAAGTTTAGTATGTGCTAAACTTCTTTATTCGGTTAAGGAAGGAGAGACACTGTGAAGAAAAATAGACTGTTATTTCGCGTAATTATTTTGCTCATCTTAGGAGGAGCGTTAGGTTTTACGCTATATCAAAACTTTTTTGTTGATAAAGAGAAAGTACAAGTAGGAAAGGCAGCGCCAAACTTCGTAGCTACTGATTTAGAAGGTAAAAAGATTACGTTAAAAGAGTTAAAAGGAAAAGGTGTGTTTTTAAATTTTTGGGGGACATGGTGTAAACCTTGTGAGAAAGAAATGCCATATATGAACGAACTGTACCCGAAATATAAGGAAAAAGGTGTTGAAATATTGGCATTAGATGCAGACGAAACAGAACTCGCTGTGAAGAATTTTGTGAGTGGGTACGGATTGAAATTTCCTGTAGCTATTGATAAAGGACAAGAAATTTTAAATACATATGGTGTAGGACCACTACCGACAACGTTTTTAATTGATAAAGATGGCAAGATTATCGAAAAAATTACAGGTACACAATCGAGAGAACAAATGGAAGAATACTTAAAGAAAATTACTCCATAATGAGAAGAGGATAGAAAGTTTATTCAAGTTCTTCGACAATCGAGGTGCTGTACATGGTTTTCAGCACCTATCATTAAATTTCTGAGTATTTTGTTAATTTATACATAAAACATAGATACATAGAAATATGAAAAAGGCGGTGAAAGATTTGGGACAAGTAAAATGTGATTGTGGTCACGTAAACCCAATCGGTACAATTTTTTGTGAAGCTTGCGGAAAACCTTTTGAAGATAAGCAGGATACAAAATTACTAGATATGCGATATGAAGGAAGTGCGCGGCGTTCTATTACGCATTCCAAAACAGTGGTAGATAAAATTTGGAGCTTCTTTTCTTCTGTAAAAGTTGGAATATGGCTTATTGTTATTACACTGATCGCATCTGGAATTGGAACGATTTTCCCGCAAGAAATGTATATTCCACCAACTGTCACGCCAGGAGAATACTATGAACAGCAGTATGGTTTCCTTGGGCAATTGTATTATCATTTAGGGTTTAATAATTTATATAGTTCTTGGTGGTATATGATTTTAGTGGCATCTATTGGGATTTCTCTCGTTATATGTAGTTTAGATCGTGTTGTTCCTTTATATAAAGCGCTGAAAAAACAACGGGTAACAAGACATCCAAGTTTTTTAAAAAGACAGCGGTTATATGGAACAGCAGATGCGACTACAGAAGAGATTGAATGTGTAAAAGAGAACTTGAAAAAGAGAAAATACAATATTCAAGTTGAAGATAATAATATTTTAGCAGAAAAAGGTCGTTTTTCGCGTTGGGGTCCATACGTTAATCATATTGGTCTTATCATTTTTTTATTTGGAACGATGCTTCGTGTTGTTCCTGGTATGTATGTTGATGCATCACTTTGGCTTCGGGAAGGTGAAACGAAAGAAATTCCTGGAACAGACGGAAAGTATTATTTGAAAAATGAGAAATTTATTAAAGAAGTTTATGATAAAAGTAAAGAAAATAAAGTATTTAACGATGCGATTGATCGTGTTGGAAATAAGATGATAGAGAAAAATTTTCAAACAAATGCTGTTTTGTATAAAGTAGTCGGGAGAAGCGTTGCTGGTGAAGAGCCGAAGCTTGAGAAAGTGAAAGATGAAAACATTCGAGTAAATGAACCTCTTAAATTTGATGACTATGCACTTTATCAGGTTTCCTATAAAGAAGGCGAATTAAATAAAATGTCTTTCTTTTTACAAAAGAAAGAAGGTGGTCAAAAATGGGGCCCGATTACTGTTGATCTAGCAAATCCAAAAGAAACATACGATTTAGGAAATGGGTATTCTCTGCATCTGTTAAGTTATTTTCCTGATTTTTATTTTGATGAAAGCGGCAAGCCAAATACAAAAACGAAGCTTCCTAACAACCCTGCTTTTGTCTTTAAAATGTTTACGCCTGAAACGCCAAATGGAGAAGTGAGTTTTGTTGGAATTCAACAAAATATAGAGCCTGAAGGAAATAATTTATACAAAATGTCTTTTGCAGGCATCGAAACGCGAAACGTTACAGCACTTACTGTTCGGAAAGATTTAACACTTTGGGTAATCGCTTTAGGAGGCTTTATTTTCATGGTCGGCGTTATCCAGGGGATGTATTGGAATCATCGTCGTATTTGGGTGCAGTGTGTTGATAACGAATGGTGGATTGCGGGTCATACAAATAAAAATTGGTATGGTTTGCGAAAAGAGATTGAAAAGGTGCTAGAAGGGACAAGTATTCCGCAGCCAAATGATAAAGTAAATGAGAAAAAAATTAGTTAAGGTGGGGAGAGAGTATGGTAGAAATAAGTAGTAATTTCTTATTTACTGCTTTCGTATTGTATTTAGTTGCAACACTGTTCTTTGGAGGAGCGATTAAAGAAAAAGGGCGAAAGTGGGCAAACATCGGGATAACTATCACAATTTTAGGTTTTGCTGCTCAGTCAGTATATTTTGTTACGAGATGGATTGCATCAGGGCATGCACCGGTTAGTAATTTTTTTGAGTTCGGTACATTTTTCGGTATGATGATGGTCGGTGCGTTTATAATTATTTATTTTATGTATCGGACAAGTATACTTGGCCTATTTGCACTTCCGGTTGCTATTTTACTAATAGCCTATGCAAGTATGTTTCCAAGAGAAATTACACCGCTTATTCCATCATTAAAAAGTAACTGGCTCCATATTCATGTAACAACAGCAGCGGCTGGTCAAGCTATTTTATCGATTAGTTTTATAACAGGAGTTATATATTTATTGAAAAATGTGGATCAGTCCAAAAAAAGTAAGCAAACATTTTGGCTCGAAGCAGTTATTTTTTCGCTTGTTTGTGTAATTGGATTTATAGGGGCGACAACTGCTTTTTCAAGTGTAAAGTATGAAGCTAAGTTCCAATGGGTAAATAAAGATGAGCAGAAAGCTGAAATGGTATATAATTTACCAGCTTTAGTCGGTCCTCATGAAGGAAAGTTAATTACAGCTGAAAAATTTGAGCCTGTAATAAATACACCAGCTATTATCAATGCGAAAAAATTAAACACTGTCATTTGGTCAGTTTTTGTAGGAACGTTGCTTTATATTGTCCTAAGATTAATTTTACGAAAACGAGTTGCCGCAACTCTTCAACCAGCAGTGCAGAAAGTTGATAGTGATTTACTTGATGAAATCGGGTATCGCTCTGTTGCAATTGGATTCCCGGTCTTTACGCTAGGTGCTTTAATCTTTGCGATGATTTGGGCACAAATTGCATGGACGCGTTTTTGGGGCTGGGATCCGAAAGAAGTTTGGGCACTCATTACTTGGCTCTTTTATGCAGCGTTTTTACATTTACGTTTGTCTAAAGGGTGGCACGGTGAAAAGTCAGCGTGGCTGGCAGTAATTGGCTTTGCAATTATTATGTTTAACTTTGTCGTAGTGAATTTAGTGATCGCAGGTTTACATTCATATGCATAACAAAAGTTGAAGTTTAACGAATTCTATTGTGCAGTTCATTATTGCGGTATAAAATAGGAAGGTGACTGTCACTTTCCTATTTTAATTTTGTTCATTTCTTTTCTTTTTTGAGAAAAACATGACAAAGTATAGAGGGATTTTGTAAAATAATGTCGAGACAAAATGTATTGTTCAGGTAAAATACATATTTTTGGAAAAACTATGAACAAATTTTGTTATTTATGTGAAACATAATGCGAAGGTGAACTTTCAATCGTGAAAAGGCTAGTCTGTGAGAAGTTATTTCGTTCTAATGGGAAAGTAGGATTTCGACTTTACTAATAAGCGTGGTATAACTGTTAGCATGCGCCAAATGGATTTCATTCATTCTCATAAGGAAAGTTTCGCTTTATTGAAGAAAGGTAGGTGTGAACCGTTGTAACATGCATATGTACAGCGGATAGCCATGGGAAATGAACTAAAGGTTTTAATTGTAGATGATGAGGATCGTATCCGTCGTTTATTAAAAATGTATTTAGAGAGAGAGCAGTACATCATTGATGAAGCCGACAATGGAGAAACGGCTTTAGAAAAAGCATTGCAAAATGATTATGATCTTATCCTTTTAGACATTATGATGCCTGGAATGGATGGTATTGAAGTTTGTAAAGGGATTCGTGAGAAAAAGGCAACACCAATTATTATGCTAACGGCAAAAGGAGAAGAAATAAATCGAGTGCAAGGATTCGAAGTTGGAACAGACGATTATATCGTAAAACCGTTTAGCCCACGTGAAGTTGTGTTGCGTGTAAAAGCTGTGCTACGTCGTTCCGTTACAACAACATTCTTTACGCAAGATACAACAACAAAGGATGTTACTGTATTCCCGCACTTAACAATTGATAATGATGCACATCGTGTAACAGCAGATGGAGAAGAAGTGAATTTAACACCAAAAGAATATGAATTATTACTATTTTTAGCGAAGGCACCTGATAAAGTGTTTGACCGTGAACAATTATTAAAAGAAGTATGGCAGTATGAATTTTTCGGTGATTTACGCACGGTTGATACGCATGTAAAGCGTTTGCGTGAGAAATTAAGCAAAAAATCAGCAAATGCAGCGAAAATGATTGTAACAGTATGGGGTGTTGGTTACAAGTTTGAGGTTGTGAACGATTGATGCTTTGGAAAAGTGTTGTTGGGAAGTTATGGATGACAATTTTACTCCTCGTTTCATTCGTCCTAGGCTTTGTCGCTATTTTACTTTCTCAGTTTTTCGACAATTATTATGTGACGATGGGAGAAACAAGGCTGACAAATGTTGCAACGAGCGTTTCTGAATTAATAGAAGAGGGGGCGGATGAGAAGACGATAGAACATATCGCATATAAATTCGCTGACCCTCTTTCGCGGATTATTATTGTTAAAGAGGATGATAAAGTATCTGCATCTCCGGCTCAACGAGGATTGGTAACATTAACATTAGATGATTTAAAACATGATAAAGAGTTACAAGCTGTATTTACAGAACGTAAAAAGGTCCAAAAAATAAAAAGCGTCCCAGATGAAAAAAACAAGAAAAATCATGAAAATGATATGATGATTGTCGGTGTTCCGTTAAAGTCATCAAAAGATGGTGCTGTTTTTGTATATCAATCGTTACAAGTACCAAAACAGGGAATAGAAAAATCGACAGATTTTATCTTTTTATCTGCGGGAATTGCAATTATTTTAACAACATTCTTTGCGTTTTTCTTATCAACTCGAATTACAGCGCCACTTCGTAAAATGCGTGAAGTCGCTTTTGAAGTAGCGCGCGGAAAATTTGATGCGAAGGTACCGATGGTTTCGCAAGATGAAATCGGTGAATTGGCAACAGCTTTAAATCAAATGGGGAAACAATTGAAGTTTAATATGAATGCCCTGCAACAAGAAAAAGAACAGCTTTCAGGTATTTTAAGTAGTATGGCCGATGGTGTTATTACGCTAAATCAAGAAGGAGAAGTTGTAGTAATTAATCCGCCAGCAGAGCGTTTCTTACAAGTATGGCATGAAGAAAAAGAGATAGAGTTAAGTGTAAGTTTACCATCTGAGCTTGTTGAACTGTTTCATTTAGTTGTAGAAAGTGAACAAGAGCAAGTTGTGGAAATAAATTTAGAAAAAGGTAATTATGTTGTACTGATGACCCCGCTATACAATCAGACGAAGATTCGCGGAGCTGTTGCAGTACTTCGTGATATGACAGAAGAGCGCCGACTTGAAAAAATGCGGAAAGATTTTATTGCAAACGTATCGCATGAATTACGTACACCAATGGTTATGCTGCAAGGATATAGTGAAGCAATTTTAGATGATATTGTTCAAACGAAAGAAGAAGTGCATGAATTTGTGCAAATCATTTATGATGAATCTGTACGATTAGGGCGTCTTGTAAATGAATTATTAGATCTAGCTCGAATGGAGAGCGGTCATGTAGAATTACATATATCTGAGGTAGATGTCGTTCCGTTTGTTGAAAAGATTGCACGGAAATTTCAAGGGATAGCGAAGGAAAAAGAAGTACAATTATTAGTTGATTATCGAACTTCTATAGAGCAGCATTCTTTTGATCCTGATCGAATGGAACAAGTGTTAACAAATTTAATTGATAATGCGATTAGGCATACAAATACTGGCGGTAAAGTATCGCTTATTATTGATGAGAAAAGTAACGGAATTGTATTCGAAGTATCAGATTCTGGAGTTGGTATTCCAGAAGAGGATATTCCGTTCTTATTTGAGCGCTTTTATAAAGCAGATAAAGCCCGTACACGCGGAAAAACAGGTGGTACAGGTTTAGGGCTTGCGATTGCAAAAAACATTGTGCGCGGACATGAGGGTAAAATAACAGTGTCGAGTGTAGTAGGTGAAGGTACAACATTCTCTGTATATTTACCATCAGACATATGATGAAAAGCTTATCTTTTTGATAAGCTTTTTTCATAAAATAAAACCGTGAGCAGCGCGGTCTGTATTCTTTAATGAGCATCAATTGGATTTTTCGGGGTTGTCTATTTTCTCTATATATTGGTTAGCGACAGAAGTGTTTGTATAGGAAAAATACATAAGAGTAGGGGGAAAAGTATGAAGCTCTATACAAAAACAGGAGATAAGGGCACAACAAGTATTATTGGAGGACGCGTAGATAAAGATGATTTGCGTGTCGAGGCGTACGGAACACTTGATGAAGCGAATTCATTTATTGGGCATGCGATGACACTATTGCAAGGTGAGTTGTTTCAAGATATTTACCTGGAACTTGAAAAAATTCAGCATGAGTTGTTTGATTGCGGCGGCGATTTAGCGATTGTACAGAAAAAAATTCCGTATAAAGTAACAGAGGATATCATTACTTTTCTAGAGAAAAGGATTGATGTATATGTAAAAGAAGCACCGCCGCTAGAACGCTTTATTTTACCAGGAGGAAGTGAAGGAGCAGCAATTATTCATATCGCTCGTACTGTTACAAGAAGAGCAGAACGATGCATCGTTTCTTTAAAGAAACAAGATGAGATAAATGAACATGTTTTGCAATACGTAAATCGATTATCGGATTATTTATTTGCGGTTGCAAGGATTGTGAATGCTCGTTCTCACGTGAATGATGTAGAATATAAAAGAAGCGCAATTGTATTTCGGGATAAGGAAGAAAAGAAAGAGGAATAGACTCTTTCTTTTTTTTGTATACTTTTTTCTATAAATAACCAAAATAGAGAAAGTGTAATGGTTATTTAGAAAACGGAGGATTTACAATGAGAGTTTTAAAGGTAATATTGTTTTTCTTTTGTATCTTTTTTATAGGACAAGCAGAAGGTGCTGCTGAGGAAAAACAGTGGAAGTGGCCAGTGGAGGGAAGAATTAGCGATTATTTTGGAACGAGAAATGGAAAGCATTTTGGTATTGATATTGCTGCACCAACAGGAACTTCAATTGCAGCCATGCAAGGTGGTATTGTAACAAGATCTTATTTTTCTGATAGTTATGGTCATGTTATATTTATTAAACATAGAGATTATGAAGCGGTATATGCACATATGAATAAACGGCTTGTGAAAGAAGGAGAAGAGATTTTGCAAGGGCAAATAATTGGACAAGTAGGGAATACTGGACAATCTAATGGTGCGCATTTACATTTAGAAATTCATAAAGGGGCTTGGACGATAGCAAAAACAAATGCGATTAATCCCTTGCAAATACTTGGGGAAAAACAAAATGCAGTAGTATCTGCTTCTGTATATGTTGTGCAAAAGGATGATACACTAGTGAGTATTGCTAGAAAGTTTGGGACAACTGTTGAAGAATTGAAAGCAAAAAATCGTCTGCAAAAAGATATCATTTATCCATCACAAAAATTACATATCAATTGAAAAAAGAGCTAGTAAGCCTAGCTCTTTTGTTTGTTACCAAAAAATAAAGAGACAAATAAATCCAGAAATTGCTAAATAGCTATAATAATAAAATACTTTCGCTCTTGTTTTCTCTTCTGTTCTAAATAGGACAATAGTAGGTTCGATAAGGCCGATAACAAAACAAAGTAGACCGAGCAACATACAGCCGAGGGACAGTGAATACAAAGCGACTCGGAAGACTTGAAATGGAACGATAACTTTTAATATAAACGCAATTAGTGCGGTATAGCAAATTGTTCCAATATACATATTTAATGTTGTATTCGAGCGATAACCAGGCAGTTTCTTTAAAAATGATCTAGAAACAATCTCCATTTCTAAAGATGTATAAGTTTGAATGATTTTTTCAGCTTTCTTTCCTTGGTGAAACAAAGAAAGAATCCAATTTCGTTCTCCTTGAAAGACGAATTGGGTTTTTGTTAAATAATGATCGATTTTCACTTTTCTCCAGCTTTTCCATGGGTGTCGTTCGCAAAGTTTTAGCTTACTGTCTGAGTGTTTATCATATTGGTATATACTAATCCCGTGTTTATCAAAGGCAGCATAATATGTATCTCCTGAGAATTTTCCTGAGTCAACAGGACAATAGAACAGTAATTCTTTTTTTAAATAAAAATATTCTTTGCGAAGATTTTTTTTCATAATTTCTCGTATTGATTGTTTTTTTTCTTTACGCATGACATTTCCTCCACTGTAAGAAAATGCTGTTTTCTTAACAATATCATATCTTATCACTTTCGCATATGAATGGCTAGAGAATTACTAACAAAAAGAGAGAGACGCGAAAAAAGTGTTCTTTTTTGTCATATTATTTACAAATCGTTAAAATGTCATGCAATTATGAAGGCTTGGTTAGATACAGTTTATAAAATAAAAAGACAAAGAATTTTAATTCTTTTTCGCCGAGCAAGTATATCTGAATATGCTGTCGCATGTAATGATGAAAACAAAATGAGAAAGCGAATGCGAGTTATCTTTTGTTCTACGTATAAGTAAAATCTGCTATGCAATGTGAATGAAAAAGAAGCATTTTGATTCACATTGTTTTAAAGTTGTTGTATAATGATGAGGAAAATAGAATATCGGTCTATCTTCGGGGCAGGGTGAAAATCCCGACCGGCGGTGATGAACGCATGTATTTGTTCTAAGCCCGCGAGCCGTTAAGGCAGGATTTGGTGCGATTCCAAAGCCGACAGTACAGTCTGGATGGGAGAAGATGGAGGTTCAACGTTCAAAAAAGATAAGTATTTGAACGTCTATTTGATGTGCCTTAAATTTCTCCCTTTGCGTTTCGAATGCAAAGGGTTTTTTCATGCTAGAATATTTGGGCATAGCAGAACCTTTCCACATTCCATGAGATGATCGATGGAAAAGGAGAGAGAAATATGAAACAACAGAAGAGTGTAGTAAAAATGATGAGCATTGCGATGCTTTCTAGCATTGCGTATTTGCTAATGATGCTGGATTTTCCATTTCCAGGATTACCACCGTTTTTGAAAATTGATTTTAGTGATGTCCCAGCATTAATTGTAGCTATTATTTTTGGACCACTTTCAGGTGTAATTGTAGAGGCGATAAAAAACGTACTGTATTATGGTATCCAAGGAAGTTTAACAGGAGTGCCAGTAGGGGAAGTGGCGAATTTTATAGCGGGATGTCTCTTTATTCTTCCAGCATCTATGTTGTTCCGTAAACATCGTACAATTAAAAGTTTAACAACTGGATTGATGTTAGGAGCAATTTGTATGACTCTTATTATGAGTGTACTAAATTATTTCATCATTTTACCAGCCTACACTTGGTTCTTAGGTCAACCTGCTATGTCTAGCGGTGCAATGCGTCAAATGATTGTGGCGGCAATTTTACCATTTAATTTAATTAAAGGAATTATCGTAACAATTGTTTTTGTTCCTTTATTTTCTCGATTAAAAGTATGGGTGTTTGCGAAAATGAAAAATGCGTAAATAGAAGATTTGGCATCAGTGGATATTTTTCTGCTGATGCCTTTTTATCTTGTAAAAGTCTGACTGCTAAGAGGTTTCCATTCGTTTAGAAGGAGAATTTTTTTTTCAGTAAAAAATAACCCTCATTATTTGAGGGTTATTTTTGGAGACTATTCAAATTTTAATGCGTCGCCGTCGAATGCTTCGTCTGCCACTTTAATAGAATCTGTTGGGCAACCTTCAAATGCATCCATCATATCATCAACTAATACATCTGGAATTTCAACGATACCTTGGTTGTCGTCTAATGTTACGAATGCAATACCTTCATCATCGTAATCATAAATATCTGGTGCAGCTGCTCCGCAAGCTCCACATGCAATGCAAGTATCTTTATCAACAATTGTATATTTTGCCATCTTTAAATTACCTCCTCGAGAATATGTATAAAAACACTGATAAAAATTCTAATCTTATTGTAAAACGGTTTTTATAACTTTTCAATACAAAGTTATAATGATAATTCTTATCAATTAAAAATGTCAACTAATTTCTTCAATCGTTCATGATATTTTAAAAATATCTAAATAAGATGCATTTTGTTACAATGGAAATAGAAGTAGAGTGAAAGGATGGAAGCGTCATTGCAGCTACAATATACTGTACTATACTGTTTAAAGCAATTAAAAGGTGAACGGACAGTTTCTTCCATTTATCACCTTTTAAAAGGAAAGCGTTCTTCGCAAACGTTTCAGGATGGGAATATGTTTCATCTTTCCTTTTTATTTGGTGTATATAAATCTATAAGACGTCATGATTATGATAAACAGATTGAAACATTATTAAACGCACAACTTATTACATGTGTTCATGAAAATACTTACATTTTATCTGAAGTAGGAGAAAAACAATTAAATGAATGGAGGGAAAAATTTTATTTCCCGAAACATTTACATGGTCTTCAATATGGTGAACTTGGAGAGAATTTTTGGAAAAGACTATCCTTAATTATACAAACTGTCTCAAATTTACAGCAGCAAAATGTGAAATTTATTCCGATTCAGCAAGATACAGAAATTACGAGATGGGTCAAACAATTTATTACGAGCTCTTCTTTTTCAAGAGAATATTTAGCGGAACAGTTATATAAAGAAATCCATTTCATATTAATGAATGTGACTCCTATAGAAGCAAATAGTTTTGTGTACCGTCTAACGGGATATCATCGTATTGGTTATACAACGGAGCAGCTTGGAGATATGATGAAACAAGATGAACATCGCGTATATCTTTTATTTTGGGGAACAATTCATTTCATCATTCAACATGTGCAACATCATAAGCAACAGTTTCCATTGCTAACACAAATTATTGCGTATCCAAATGAAAAAGCAGATCTATTAAGTATATCCACACAAAAAACGTATCAATTATGGAAACAAGGAAGAAGTATGGATGAAATTGCGCGGATTAGAAAATTGAAAGTTGCAACAATTGAAGATCATATTGTAGAAATTGCATTACGTGAGAAAGAATTTCAGGTGGAGCAATTTATAGAAAAAGAAAAAATGAAGCAAATACAGAATGTGATTGAGAAGTTACAAACACGGAAGCTGCGAATATTAAAACAAGCTGCTGGAGAGCATGTTTCCTATTTTGAAATTCGTCTTGTATTAGCGCGAGTAGGGGGATGACATGAGACTTGAAGATGTTTTATATCAGTGGTTTGGATACCGAACATTTCGATCTGGACAAAAGGAAGTCGTTGCAGATTTATTAAAGGGAAACTCTGTTGTCGCGATGCTGCCAACAGGGGGCGGAAAATCGCTTTGTTATCAGTTGCCAGGGCTTGTACAAGATGGAACGGTACTAATTGTGTCACCATTATTGTCTTTAATGGAAGATCAAGTTACACAATTAAAATATATAGTGAAAAATCAAGTTATTGCTCTGAATAGCTTTCGAACAATAATAGAAAAAAAAGAAGCGATGCGACGATTGCATTCTTATAAATTTGTATTTGTATCTCCTGAAATGTTGCAATCAGATGTACTGCTAAAAGAACTAAGAAAAATTCATATCTCTTTATTTGTTGTGGACGAAGCGCATTGTATTTCACAATGGGGATATGATTTTCGAACAGATTATAAAAAGCTAGATCAAGTTATTGCATCCATAGGTTCCCCCCCAGTTCTTGCTTTAACAGCCACAGCTACGAAAGAAGTATTACAAGATATTATTGAAAGCTTACATTTGAAAGATGTGAAGCAACATTTATATTCGATTGATCGCCCTAATATCGCTATGAAAATCGAGTTTGTCCAAACGATTCAAGAGAAAAAAGAGGCATTATTATCTTACGTGAAATATCTACAAGGACCTGGGATCATTTATTGTTCAAGTAGGGCTTGGACTGAGCGTCTTGCAGCGTATTTAAGGGATGAGGGCATTAATGATGTTGCATATTATCACGGTGGAATGGAACATGAAGAGCGGATGTTAATTCAGCAACAATTTATGAATGATCAACTGCAACTTGTTGTCTGTACAAGTGCATTTGGAATGGGTGTGAATAAGCAAAATACACGATATATTATTCATTTCCATTATCCAATTAATATAGAATCTTATTTACAAGAAATTGGACGAGCGGGTCGTGATGGAGAACCGAGCATTGCTATTTTATTATGTAGCCCGCTTGATCATGATTTGCCGCTCACCATTATTGAAGAAGAATTACCAAATGAACAACAAATTCGGTTTTTATTTTCCTTATTACGTGAAACAACGTTACAAAAAAAAGTGTTATCGTTAGAAGATGTAGAAGAAATTTGCTATAATGCAGCAGGATTGAATGAACAATACTGGAGATTTATTCGCTATCATTTTGAAAAGATGAAAATCATACAGCATAGGCAATTGATGATTGAATCCTTGTCTGATGAAGCTGAGCAGAAATTAATTACAGAAGTGAGAACGAGACTTTATAATAAATATGGTCAATTAGAAATGATGAAAGAATGGATAAGGCGAACAGATTGCAAAAGAGAGGAAATCCTTTCGAAATTTGGATATATAAAGGAAATACAGCCGGAAAATTGTTGTAATCATTGCGGAATTCATATGGAAGATTATAAAAAAAAGCAAGCGAGACAATCTGTTTTCGAATATAATTGGGAAGCGGAGTTACAATTGCTTTTCGGATTTAGAGGGAAGGAATGATGGATATACGCAAGAAAAGTATTGAAGACATGAGCCCAAAAGAAATCAGACTGAATTTATATATTACACAAGCAATTGTTATATGTGTGGGAATACTATTAGCGTATACATTTTTTCCGAGTATGGATACATTTTTGGATTTATGGTACTGGGACTTTTCATCTGTTTTTTTTATAGGTGGAGGAGTAGCTTGTATTATTGTTCTGTTGGATCATATTGCAATGTATCTTTTTCCTGAATCGTGGTTTGATGACGGTGGGATTAATGATCGTATGTTTCAAGGAATGTCTGTGTTGCAAATATTGGCTGTTACTCTTTTGATCGGAACAGCAGAAGAATTTCTATTTCGTGGTGTGATACAAACGTACTTTGGCCTAATTTTTGCAAGTGTAGTATTTGCTGTTTTACATATTCGCTACATTACTAAGCCATTTTTATTTTGTTTTGTGTTGTTAATTAGTATTGTATTTGGTTTTGTGTTTCAATATACAGGGAATTTAGTAATTACAATTTTTGCGCATTTTTTAGTCGATTTCATAATGGGATTACAATTAAGAAATCAAATGATAGATGGTGGTGACCGGGATGACGACAAGGCCGACAACAGAGTTTGAAGAGAGTTTGAATGAGTCAACGCAAACAGAAGAGGGTTTACCGCCACGTAGTGAAGTTCATAAAGACAAAAAAAATCAAAAATCAAAATTTAAAATAAAGCACTTTTTTGTTCGGATTTTAACAGTATTATTTATCCTTCTCCCTATTGGGGTTTTATGGTATACCGAGCGTTACGTTGTAGAGAAAAACAAAGAATCTGAGGCTAATTCTGAACAAAGTCCATTTGAAGTTATTTTTTTTGATTCAAAAAAGAAAACAAATCATGAATCAAAATCATCCTCATCAGAGGCATTTCAGTTTCATACAGTGAAAGAAGGAGAGACTTTGGAAGAGGTTGCAAAGAAATATTTTCCGAACGAAGATGGAATAGCAATTATAAAGAAATATAATGAGATAGCAGAAGGATTGAAACCAGGGCAGGTATTGAAAATTCCGAAGAAGACAGGGGCAGAAAAGAAGAAATAAAGAGAAATTTTCATCCTGTTATTTGCTGATGGTAAGCCCCTATCTAAAGTTTGTGAGAAATTTGAAGAAGATAGCCGGGGGATAACTGCTGGTGTGTATCAATCTTATTACAAATAAGTAATTTGATGAAGAAAACCTTCTACTGATCGTAGAAGGTTTTTCTTCAAGATGTGTTATGATGTGATTATATAAATTCATTTTAATCTTTCGACATATAATTTGCTTCTATGCAGAGTACAACATGACCTGTACTTGATTGTTTTCTTTGTTTGAAACCTCGAATGTGGCAGGAAAAGGCCCTGACAGCTTCTATGCACGGCCAGATGCTCTCGTCCTTCACTAAAAGAGAGGGGTTTTTATGTCGTTTTTTAACTTGTATATATAGATAGATTCTGTTAAGAAGAAAGATGGGGAAAGTGTATGACTTGGGTCGTGTTAGGTTGTTTCATTGTATGTATTGTAATGGTTTGTTTTATGATGATGTATAGAGAAGCGATACGTAATACATTGTTAGAGCACACCATATTATTTGCAGATTTTCCAATAAGTTTTGGAGAAGTTCGAATTTTCTTTATTTCAGATATTCACAAAAGAACGGTATCTCAATCTTTAATACAGAAAGTAAAAGGAAAAGTAGACCTTGTTATTATAGGTGGGGATTTAGCTGAACGAGGAGTACCTCTATCACGAGTAGCTGAAAATATTAAACGGTTAAATGAAATAGGACAAGTATATTTTGTTTGGGGCAATAACGATTATGAAATTAATTTTCACGAATTAGATGCGTTACTTCTTCAAAATGGCGTGAAAATTTTAGATAATACAGGGACGTTATTTGAATCGGATCTTGGAGAGAAAATATGGCTACTAGGTGTCGATGATGTAGGTTTGAGGCGTGATCGATTAGATTTAGCGTTAGCGGATTGCAAAGAAGAGGGCTTTCGCATCCTTGTGAGCCACAACCCTGATATTTTATATAAATTAAATGGAATGGAACGTATTTCCTGTATATTAAGTGGTCATACGCACGGCGGACAAATTCGGCTGTTTCATGCTACACGTTTTTTGAAAGGTGGAATTTATGAATATCCACATACGACTTTGTTTGTAAGTAATGGTTATGGAACAACATTTGTACCATTACGGTTTCGAGCTCCTGCACAAACGCATTTGATTACCTTACGAAGAAAAGATTGACGCTGCTTTTAAGGTGGGAAGAAATATGCCAAATTCAACTGGAAAATATAATATTAAAGCTATTTCCAATATGCTCGGTATACATCCAGGAACATTGCGAGCTTGGGAAAGACGATATCGAATCATTACACCGAAACGTAATGATGCTGGACATCGCTTATATACGGAAGAACATGTTCAAATTTTTAAATGGCTTATTAATAAACTGAATCAAGGATTTACCATTGGACAAGCAGTAAGTTTATTAGAAAATGATCAATTAAGAAATCACAATTTATCAGAAAAAGAATATAATAAAGTAGAACTTTTAGTAGACGATATCTTGTATTCTTTGTTAAAATTTGATGAAAAACAAGCTCTTGAATTATTGGATGAAGCGTTTAGTATTTTTTCTATAGATAAAGTGGTTACAGAGGTATTCACAAAATTATTGTTCAAGCTAAGAGAGAAGCGCTTGAATGAAAAAAACACAAGCGTAGAGGAACAATATGCAGTATCTCTTTTACGATCACGTGTGGGAGCGATTTACCATAGTATACCCACCAATGCAGGAACATCAAAGGTACTTTCTATATGTGTTCCAGGAGAAGTAGATGAACTCGAATTATTTATTTTTACAACATATTTACGCCGAAAAGGTTATCCAACAATCTATATTGGGACAGGCATAGAGGAAGCCGGTATTCATGAAGTAATTACACGAGTAAACCCTAAATTTTTGTTTATTTCTTGTACAATGCAAGAAAATATAATGGGAAGTGTTCAGCTTGCAAAGAGATTACGTGAGCAATATAAGAATCTTACTATCGGACTTGCCGGTGTTGCCTTTAGGTTTGCTTCTAATGAAGAAAAAGAAGAGATTCATAACTTGTTTGTTGGGGATACGAAAGAAGAGTGGAATGAATGGTTAAAAATGTTAGAATAGTTGTTCGGAAAGAACCATCTATTTTCTGTTTCATATAATAAAAATTAGATGCAACGGTTGCGTAAGGAGGTTACGGGATGAGGCTGGAACGTTTAAATTATAATAAAATAAAAATCTTTCTGACGTTCGATGATTTGTCAGAACGTGGGCTTACGAAGGAAGATTTATGGAAAAATGCTCCTAAAGTTCAACAGTTATTTCGAGATATGATGCAAGAAGCTAATAAAGAGCTCGGCTTTGAAGCTGATGGTCCAATTGCAGTAGAAGTGTTTTCATTGCAAGCGCAAGGGATGGTTGTTATTGTCACAAAAGAAAATCAAGAGTTAGATACGGAAGAAGAATTCCAAGATGAATACATTGAAATGCAAGTTACTCTTGATGAGAGTGAGCATATATTATACGAATTTAATTCGTTAGACGATATGATTGCATTAGCTGGTCGTTTATATAGTCTTGGAATAATAGGTGGAAAGCTTTATGGATGGCAAGATCGTTTTTATTTATGGATAGAAGAGGAAACGGCTACGTTATTAAAAGAAGATATGATTGCTATTTTGGCGGAGTTTGGTAACTCCTCCACAATTACAATTTATCGAATGATGGAATATGGAAAAGAACTGATGGCAAATGATGCAATTAAACAAATCTACAATTACTTTATCGCAAAAGAAAACCTCAGCTAAGTAATTTAGTTGAGGTTTTCTATATATAAAATATTTAAACATTATATTATATAAAAAATGTTAACTTTTTAATCGTTTTGCTTTTCTAAAAATAACAAAAATACTATAATGATATTGAAAACGTTTGCAAAGTAAAAAAAGGTTTGTATACTTTTGTTAGCGTTTTCTCTTGCATTCCTATTTTAAGAGTGTATACTAAGCAATGAAGGTTTACTAAACAAGTGAAATTACAGGGGGTTTACTTACTATGGTAGCCGAAAAGGGAGCTCAAACACAAACACAACAAAGAGAACAACATTTTGAACTGTTGAATTCGACGCAAATTGTTATTAAAGAAGCCTTAGAAAAATTGGGTTATCCAAACGAGGTATATGAATTACTTAAAGAACCAATTCGTATGATGACAGTGAAGATTCCAGTTCGTATGGATGATGGGACTGTTAAAATATTTACAGGATATCGTGCTCAGCATAATGATGCTGTTGGTCCGACAAAGGGTGGTATTCGCTTCCATCCGAATGTAACGGAAAATGAAGTAAAAGCACTTTCAATTTGGATGAGCTTAAAATGTGGTATCGTTGATTTACCATACGGTGGTGGTAAAGGTGGTATCGTTTGTGACCCACGTGAAATGTCTTTCCGTGAGTTAGAAAGATTAAGCCGTGGCTATGTAAGAGCAATTAGTCAAATTGTAGGGCCAACAAAAGATATTCCAGCTCCAGACGTATTTACAAATTCACAAATTATGGCATGGATGATGGATGAATATAGCCGTATTGACGAATTTAATTCACCTGGATTTATTACAGGGAAACCACTTGTATTAGGTGGATCTCATGGCCGTGAAACAGCGACTGCAAAAGGTGTAACAATTTGTATTCGTGAAGCAGCGAAAAAACGTAATATCGATATTAAAGGTGCACGTGTTGTTGTACAAGGATTCGGAAATGCAGGTAGCTTCTTAGCGAAGTTTATGCACGATGCGGGAGCGAAAGTAATTGCGATTTCGGATGCTTACGGTGCACTTCATGATCCAAATGGTTTAGATATTGATTATTTATTAGACCGTCGTGATAGCTTTGGTACAGTAACAAAATTATTCAATAATACAATTTCAAATAAAGAATTATTAGAATTAGATTGTGATATTTTAGTACCAGCTGCGATTGAAAATCAAATTACAGAAGAAAATGCAGCGAATATTAAAGCGAAAATTGTTGTAGAAGCAGCAAACGGTCCTACAACATTAGAAGCAACAAGAATTTTAACAGAGCGTGGCATTTTACTTGTTCCAGACGTATTAGCAAGTGCTGGTGGCGTAACAGTTTCTTACTTTGAGTGGGTACAGAACAACCAAGGTTACTATTGGACTGAAGAAGAAGTAGAGGCTCGTTTAGAAAAAGTAATGGTAAGCTCGTTTGATTCTATTTACGAAACATCGCAAGTTCGTAAAGTGGATATGCGTTTAGCAGCTTATATGGTTGGTGTTCGTAAAATGGCAGAAGCAAGTCGCTTCAGAGGCTGGGTATAAGCCAACTATTGATTATGAAAACCGCAATTTCCTTAAAGGAAGTTGCGGTTTTTTGTCGTATTTAGATTGTGAGATTAAGTGGGGTTTCCATTCGTATTTCTACTGATGGTAAGTTGGAGGAATATATATGTATATAAGTTAAAAAACTGCCATAAAAGCCCTTTCATGTTTATCCCGCATTAACGGGCAGTAATACTCCCGCCTCAAAATTCAGCGGAAGCAAAGAAGTTAGGCGGGAGATAAACTGCCCGTAAAAGCCCGATTGGTTCAACTAATAATCAGTGGGGGATGAAGAAAACCCCCACTGATTAAAGTTTCACTTTATAGGAGGACGAGAGTGTGAGCGGTCCACATGCTTGGTTTAAAACAAAGGGAGCAAGCTATTCTCTATAGCAGCGACTTATAAAGAAAAGCGGAGCCGACTGTTTAAGTCTGTTGGCTAAGGTTCTTTTATACTTTCTCGTGTGGAAGATTCTTAGACATGAGGGCTAGATAAAGGTGTCAAAGTATTAAAACAGATTTATATAGAAAAGTGCTGGGAGAAAGGGGAGAAACATGCAAATGGATCTAATGGAACAAGTGGTTGAATTAGAGAAGCGAATTATGAATTTAGAAAAGAAGCTAGAGAGAAAACAAATGGAAACAATATCGCCTATTCGGCTGTTTTGGGAGGCACTTGCTTCTCTGTTGTTCGGAGTAGTTATTATCGGTCCACTTATTACAGGTGTATACGCATTAGTTGTATTACTTATGAGTTACATGAATTAGTAAAAAATAGAAAAGAACACTTGTTCTGACAGAACATTTGTGCTATAATCTCCTTAGATAGAAAAACGGAAATAAAGTGAAAGTTCCATAGGGATCAGTTTATTCGGGATTCATTGGTGGAAAGCATTCGCTAATAATAAAGGGGAGATTGTAATGAAAACGACTGCAGAACAACGTTTTATGATGCCAGCACATGTAATGGAGCGAGTTGAAAATTTACGTAAAAAGAACGTGAAAGAGTATTCCTTCTTACAGACAGTGAATCGTTTTTTTGGTTTAGAAACGAAGCAAGATGAAGTTTGGTTTTATGGTTTCTATACGTTGGCAGTAAGTATGTTACTATTTATGGTATTTGTTTCGAATATGATGGATTTTTTGTTTTCTTGATAATGATTGTGATAGGGACACATCATCTGAATACATATAAGATTAGGTAGGTTATTCTATTAGAGCGGAGATGATGTGAATGGCGAAGTTTCCTATACAGCGAAATTACATTAAACATGGAAGCTCTCGGCCTGGTTTTCCACTTTCAAAAGTCCGTTTTATTGTCAGTCATGACACTGGGAATCCAGGTAGTAATGCGATTGGAAACCGTGACTATTTTAATGAAGTGCAACCGAAAGCTTCAGCTCATACATTTATTGATGATACAACCATACTTGAAATTATTCCAATCAATGAGGTAGCTTATCATGTTCGATACAACGTTCCAACAGATAATGATATATATGGTTACAATGCTAATAGCGCAGCGATTGGTGTTGAACTTTGCTACGGGGGAAATATAAATTTTTGGAATGCATATACACGTTTTACTTGGTATCATGCCTATTTGTGTCATAATTTTGGGTTAAATCCAAGGACAGATATTGTGTCACATAAAAAGCTTGATCCTGCTCGTAAGATTGATCCGGAACGTGTATTAACAAATCAAGGCATACCTTTTAAACAGTTTTTAGCGGACGTCTATCGCATGTACGTATCGTATAGATGACAAATATATGAAAAATGAATACAATATAGATAGGTGCCTACTGCTGAAAGTAGGTTTTTTCTTGTTTGCATTGTTTTTTGAATAGAGAGAGTAGAAGACTAGGAGTTGAACCTTACATGCAAAAGGAAACAGTAATTATCATCGGAGGCGGACCGTGCGGATTAGCGGCAGCGATTGCGATGCAAAATGTTGGGATTAATCCACTTGTGATTGAAAAAGGGAATATTGTTAATGCAATTTATAATTATCCAACACATCAAACGTTTTTTTCTTCTAGTGAAAAACTAGAAATTGGTGGAGTTGCTTTTATTACAGAAAACCGTAAGCCTGTTCGCAATCAAGCATTAGCGTATTACCGGGAAGTAGTAAAACGGAAACAAGTGCGTGTGAACGCGTTTGAACGCGTAGAAGAAGTGCGAAAAGAAGAAGATGCTTTCCTTGTTCAAACGTTAAAGAGTGACGGCAAGCAAGAGAAGTATAAGGCAAAATATGTTGTTATCGCAACTGGATATTATGATAACCCAAATTATATGAATGTTCCTGGAGAAGAGTTAGAAAAAGTAATGCATTATTTCAAAGAAGGGCATCCTTATTTTAATCGTGACGTTATCGTCATTGGAGGAAAGAATTCAAGCGTAGACGCGGCGTTAGAACTTGTAAAGTGCGGAGCACGTGTGACAGTTTTATATCGTGGTCACGTATATTCTCCAAGTATTAAACCGTGGATTTTACCAGAATTCGAAGCGTTAGTACGGCAAGGAACGATAAAAATGGAATTCGGTGCGCATGTAAAAGAAATTACAGAACATACAGTTACATATACAGTAGGAACCGAAGAATGTACGGTTTCAAATGATTTTGTCTTTGCTATGACAGGTTATCATCCGGACCATAGTTTCTTAACAAAAATGGGTGTGGAAATTGACTCTGAAACAGGAAGACCGCTGTATAACGAAGAAACGATGGAAACGAATGTGGAAGGAATTTATATTGCAGGTGTAATTGCCGCTGGTAATAACGCAAATGAAATTTTTATAGAAAATGGCCGGTTTCATGGGGTTGCAATTGCGCAACTCATTGCAAATCGAGAACAGAAAAGTTGATAATGGAACGGTAAGAAGTGAAAAACACCTTCGTCTAATTCTTTAACTTACGAATTAGACGAAGGTGTTTTTGTTACAATTAAATTTTAATGTTTAAACATGGCTTGAATTTCTGTTTGTTCTTTTGTTACTTCTTGTGCAACGAGTAGCTTAATACGAGCCTTTTGAGCATTTAGACCGTATGTGAAGATAACGCCCATATTTTTCAATTGTTTGCCGCCGCCCTCGTAAGAATATACATCTTGGACAATCCCGTTAAAACAGCGAGAAACAAGAACAACCGGAATATCTTTATCTATCAAACGTTGCAGAGCAGCAAGTGTACGTGGTGGTAAATTTCCTTGTCCAAGTGCTTCGATAATGATTCCGTCAACTGGCAATTGCTCGATTGCAGCCAATAATGTCTCATCCATACCAGCATATGCTTTTAAGATGACAACATTTTTTGTAATTTGTGTAACAGCATATTTTTCATAATGCACTAATGCGTGATGGAAGACAACACCGCGCTTTGTTACCATTCCAATTGGTCCATACTGTGGACTTTGGAATGTCGCTACATTACTTGTATGTGTTTTTGTCACATTCGTTGCACAGTGAATTTCATCATTTAATACGACAAGAACGCCTTTTCCTTTTGCCTCTTCACTACTCGCAACTTTTACTGCTGACAAAAAGTTATATAAACCATCTGCTCCTAGCTCATTACTTGAGCGCATTGCTCCTGTAACGACAATTGGAACATCGGCTTGTACAGTTAAATCTAGAAAATAAGCTGTTTCTTCTAGTGTGTCTGTTCCATGTGTAATAACAACACCTTGTATGTTATCGTTTTTAACCTTCTCGTCAATCATGACTTGCAATTGCAGCATTTCATTTGGTGTCATGTGAGGAGATGGAAGATGAAAGACATCTTCAACAATTAAATCGATATCTTCTTCTAAATTTGGAATGAATTTTAAAAGTGGATTTTGTGCGCCTGGTTGAACAACTCCAGTTTCTTTATCTTCCTCCATCGCAATTGTCCCACCTGTGTGTAAAACAAGAATTTTTTTCAATGCCTTTACCCCTCTCCAATCAATGCAAATACATAAAAACCATAACACGATTTGATCGGATTCGACAATGGGAAAAGTATAAAATTTCTAAGTGATAATCACAATGAAAATAAAGTGAAACTTTAATCAGTGGGGCTTCATCCTGCCCGCAAGGGTTATCCGCAATAAAACTTTAAGGCGAGAGTTTTACAGCTTGTTAGAACGGAATCATAAGAGAAAGGTGATGTCGTTTTTTGAAAACAATGGAGAAAATTTTAATTTGGCTACTTATTGGACAATGTGTTTGTTTATGTATTGTTCAATTGTTGTTAACACAAGAACATATAGCGAAAAATATATCAAAAGTTGTCTATTATGAAGGAGTTACAAAAGGGGTTATAACAAATATTTTAGAGGTAAATCAGTAGTTTTTATCATTTGCTTCTAAGAAAGAGTGTGCTACAATGGTTTAGGACTTGAAACGGGGTAAAGTGAAACGGTTATTTGAAGAAAAAGATGATCGTTAATGGAACCAATCGGATTTTTACTTCCTGTTAATGTGAAATGAAACAATGATGAGAGAAGCAGGGAATACCTGCTTTTCCTTCTGTTCTTATAAGTGAAAAATGGGGTGTTACAATGGAGAAACGAATTTCAATTGCAATTGATGGCCCGGCAGCTGCAGGGAAAAGTACGGTTGCTAAAATTATTGCTAAAAAATTGTCTTATGTTTATATTGATACGGGTGCGATGTATCGTACTGTAACATATGCGGCATTAGAGCAAGGTATTGATATTGAAAGTGAAGAAAAATTAATGGGAATCGTTAAGGGTATAGACATTTCGTTTCAGCATGGAGACAATGCACAACTTGTCTTTTTGAACGGAAAAGATGTATCAGAAGTGATTCGCACACCAGAAGTAACAAATCGCGTATCGATTGTGGCAAGACATCGCCTCGTGCGAGAAGAAATGGTCCGTCGTCAGCAGGCTTTATCGGAAAAAGGCGGCGTTGTTATGGATGGTCGTGATATTGGGACGCATGTATTACCGAATGCGGAAGTGAAGATCTTTATGTTAGCTTCTGTTGAAGAGCGAGCAGAAAGAAGACATTTAGAAAACGCACAAAAAGGATTCCCTTCTAATTTAGAGCAACTAAAAGAAGAAATTGCGCTTCGTGATAAATTAGATTCTGAACGTGAAGTGTCTCCATTAAAGAAAGCTGAGGATGCAATTGAGTTAGATACAACGTCTTTAGCTATTGAAGAAGTAGTCCAAAAGATTATGGATATTGTATCAGCAACGTTCGTAAAATAAAGGAAGGGGTTAAACTCTCTTCCTTTATTTTTGTTTCTGTCTAGTAATAAGGAGACAATTTCCTTGACAAATTCATCGATTTGTTAGAAGTTAGTAAAAGAGGGTATTTTCTAAATATTTTACATACATGCAAATGGAAGCCATTGTTTCCATTTCGTATATACATAAAGATGCTTTGCCATTTCAGTAGGGAGGTATTTCCATGGTAGAAAAAATGAATGAAGAAGTTGTAAACACAAAGGCATTACAAGTAGGTGATATTGTTACAGGTACAGTAACAAAGGTTGAAGATAAGCAAGTATTTGTAAATGTTGGGTACAAAACTGATGGTGTTATTCCAATTAGTGAATTGGCGAATGTTCATATTGAAAAAGCAAGCGATGTTGTAGAAGTAGAACAAACTCTTGAATTGAAAGTAATTAAATTAGAAGATGATGATTTAGTGTTGTCTAAACGTGCAGTAGATGCAGAAAAAGCATGGGAAGTATTGCAAGGACAATTTACATCGGGTGAAGTCTTTGATGTAACAATTAAAGATATCGTTAACGGAGGCCTAGTTGTTGACCTTGGTGTTCGTGGCTTTATTCCAGCTTCACTTGTAGAGATGCATTATGTAGAAGATTTTACTGATTATAAAGGAAAAACATTGGCAGTAAAAATTGTAGAATTAGATCGCGAGAAAAATCGTGTGATTCTTTCTCATAAGGCAGTTGTAGAGAAAGAGCTAGACATGAAGAAAAAAGAAGCGGTTTCTTCGTTACAAGCAGGCGATGTTGTAGAGGGAAAGGTTCAACGTTTAACTGACTTCGGGGCATTTGTAAATGTTGGCGGTGTAGACGGCTTAGTTCATATTTCTCAAATTTCTCATGATCGTGTAGAACAACCATCTGATGTATTAACAGAGGGGCAAACTGTAAAAGTAAAAGTGCTATCTGTTGATGCTGATACGCAGCGTATTTCTTTATCTATGAAAGCGGTACAACCAGGTCCATGGTCGAATGTTTCAAACCAAGTAAAAGTAGGTGATCTACTAGATGGGAAAGTAAAACGTCTTGTTACTTTCGGAGCATTCGTTGAGATTTTTCCTGGCGTAGAAGGACTTGTTCACGTTTCACAAATCGCAAACCGTCATGTGAAAAATCCGAATGAGGTATTAAGCATTGGACAAGATGTGAAAGTGAAAGTATTAGAAATTCATTCAGAAGAAAAACGTATTTCTTTAAGTATAAAAGAAGCGCTTGAGGAAAATAATGTAACAGAAGATTATAGTAAATATGAACCAACTTCTGATTCTGCAACATTCCAATTAGGTGATATTATTGGAGAGAAGCTAAAAAATTTAAAGAAATAATGAGGGGTTTGTGTGGTAAGAGCAAAGCGTAAATTAGAACATATTGAGTATGCTCTTTCTACTGGACAGTCTCGTACGCATGGCTTTTGTGACGTTGCTTTTGTTCATCAAAGCTTACCGAATATAAGTTATGAAAGTATATCATTTCAAACAGAAATCGGCGAACTTGCTTTAAGTTCGCCGATTTTTATCAATGCGATGACTGGTGGTGGCGGAGAGCACACATTACATATTAATGAACAACTAGCAAAAGCTGCACAGCAGTATCAGCTTGCAATGGCTGTCGGTTCACAAATGGCGGCGTTAAAAGATGCTAATGAAGCAGCGTCTTTTAAAATCGTGAGAAAAGTGAATCCGAATGGAATTGTTATTGCAAACTTAGGCAATGAAGCAACAGTAGAACAAGCGAAACGAGCTGTTGATATGATTGAAGCAAGTGCATTACAAATTCATTTGAATGTCATTCAAGAATTGACAATGCCAGAAGGCGATCGTGATTTTACGGGTTCATTAAAAAGAATCGAACAAATTGTCAAACATTCTTCTGTTCCTGTTATAGTAAAAGAAGTTGGTTTTGGTATGAGTAAAGAGGCCGCGGAAGAGTTAGCCAGTGTTGGAGTTTCTATTATAGATATTGGTGGATATGGCGGTACAAACTTTGCAGCGGTTGAAAATGAAAGAAGACAGCGAGTACTTTCCTTTTTCAATGAATGGGGCATTTCGACTGCTTCCTCTTTAATTGAAGTATCCTCTACAAAAAAACCTCTGTCTATTATTGCATCAGGTGGTATTCAAACAGCACTTGATGTTGCGAAAGCATTAGCATTAGGAGCGTCAGCAACTGCATTTGCTGGTCATTTTTTACGAATTTTGATGCAAGAAGGTATAGAGAAACTAATTGAAGAAATTGAATTACTACATACAGATTTGCAGTTTATCATGACAGCGCTTGGAGTACGAACAATCGCTGAACTTAGGCAAGTACCAGTTGTTGTTAAAGGTGATACATACCATTGGCTTAACGAGCGCGGGATTGATACAACAACATATAGTAGGCGTTAAATAAAATGCATCTTAGGAGACCTTTTGATAAAGTGAAACTTTAATCAGTGGGGGGTTTTCTTCATCCCCCACTGATTATCAGCCCTCACCAATCGGGTTTTACGGGTAGTTTATCTCCCACCTAACTTCTTAAGAAAAGCGGAAGCGGCTCGTTCAGAATCGCAGGACGCCCACGCCCCTGACAGAGAGGCGCTTTTTGCCTCGTCCGAGGGGGCGAAACGGCCGGAGATTCTAGCCGCTAGAGCTGGACAATGCTTTCGCTGAATTTTGAGGTGGGAGTATTACTGCCCACGAATAGCGGGATAAAGTTCATGCAAAGTCCTAAACGATGCATTTTTTATTCAAAGATCCATGTATTTAATCGCGTTGAAGCAATAAAGAAAGCCGTTGAAAAAGGGTTTATACAGTATGTATTTATATGTGTGAATATAACGAACACTAATCCCTTCTTTTTGGGCGGACGAGAGTATCTAGCCATGCATAGCAGCAATTTACATATTGAAAAATCAAAATGAATTTATATATAAACAAAGGAACAGCCAACAATATGTTGGCTGTTCCTTTGTTTTAATGTTGATTTTGTTTTCGTGCTTGCTCCGGTGTGTCGAGTCCTGTAGCACCTGGATATTGTAATGATTGGCTGCGGTCAGATTCTACGCGTCGTGATTGTTTCAATTTCTTTTCTTGACGATCTTTACCCATGGTGTTCCCACCTCCTTAGTACAAAGTGTTGCTGTTATTTTTTAAAATATGCAGCGATAGACGATGATTATTTTTCATAAACAATTCCCATAATGGAAATAATAGGAGGTGTTCAATTGGAAGGTGGATATTTTTATTTTTTAGCGTGGATGGGTTGGATTGTTACGACGTTTTTTTTGAAAAAAGATACGGTTAGACTTAAGGTTAGTGCGGTCATTTTATTATTTATTATTTGTTCGCAAACAGTGATTTCATTTGCTTTTATTACAATATCGGTAAATGCTCTATTGTTAGCGGGAATTTCATTTATTGGAATTGCGGTATATTCATTATGGAAAAAGGTCTACACTTTATTATGTGCACTTATAATCGCGATGCTATATGCAAGTTTTTCTTTAATCGAACTCTATGACCCGATTTGGATTGTTGTAGATCGTACATGGATGTTAAGTAGTATTCTCGTTTATACATCTGTTTTATTGCATAGGGACCGTCTATTACGTATATGGGGATTATATGCAGGGGCGTTGCAAGGTGAGTTGTTTATAGCATTTATTTTAAAGACATTCAATTTTCCGTATCAATTAGGGAGTTTACAATTTTTTAATATGATTGCTGTGTCCACGATGTTCTGTAGTCTTTTATACGGAATTGGAAAAATAATGACATATACAGAACAATTTAAGCAAAAGCAAGTAAAGGAGGGACAAGGTTAATTTATGAACTCGTATACATCAGCTATGTTGCTTGGAGTAACCGTTGGAACTGTCACGCGAATTTTAATGCTTCAAACGGATACAAGGCAGTATCCAACTCGTTTACATGGCAAGATTATTCATATTGCCATGGGAATTATTGCGGCTGCTCTTGGGGCGGTTGCCATTCCAGCTATATTGAAAAAGGATTTCTCTGCGATTACATTTTTGACATTGGCAGCATCGCAGTTTCGTGATGTGCGGAATATGGAGCGGAATACATTGCAGCAATTAGACGGATACGAACTTGTACCTAGGGGCAATACATATATTGAGGGAATTGCCATTGTGTTTGAGAGCCGTAATTATTTAGCGATGTTAACTTCTTTTATAGCTACTTTTGCTTATTTAGGATTTAAATCGTGGTATGCCGGTATTTTAGCTGGAATCATAGCTTTCTTTTTCGCGAAAAAGTTGATGTCTGGTAAACGGTTGCGCGACCTTGTTGAAGTTGAGCATGCTCCATTGCATTTTGAAGGAGCAGGTCTTTATGTTGATAATATTTATATTATGAATATCGGTTTACCAGCAAGGCAAAAGGAAATTATGAAATATGGTATGGGTTTTATTTTAAAACCAAAATCTATTGACGCTCGGGTAACATTAGCAAACCTTGGGCAAAGACAAGCGATTTTGCATGATATATCTGTTGCGCTTGGTGTATATCGAGATTCTGGAACACCTGCACTTGTACCGCTTGCAAAACGTGATTTGAATGATGGAAGAATAGGCATATTTGTTTTGCCGCAAGATCAAGATGTAAATAAAGCGATTCAGGTCATTGGAAATGTTCCAACGCTAGAAAGTGCTATTCATATGTCTTCTGAGGCCCCAAACGGAAGGGGAGAAAAAGGATGATATTAGAAAAATGTATTCTTGCTGTTATTACAACAATTCCGGAAAAGTTCGCTGGCGGGGCACCGTTATTTGTATGTGAGACAGTAGAGGAAGCGGAGTTTGTTGCTAGTAATTTAGAAGCGATTTTAGATGGAATTGCCCACCGCTTGCAAGAGAATTTATATATTATTGTGAAACATTCTTGAAATGTGTTATAATATGAGATGTTTTGATATGAGAGAAATATTCTGGAATGCAAATCCCTTCTTGCACAAAGAAGGGTTTTTTACATAATAACAGAAGCAAATAGAAAGGATGAAAGTATATGCCTAAACCAGTAGTGGCAATAGTAGGACGCCCGAATGTAGGGAAATCTACTATTTTCAATAGAATTGTTGGAGAAAGAGTGTCAATTGTTGAGGATATTCCTGGTGTAACAAGAGATCGTATTTATAGTGCAGGAGAATGGTTAAATCATGATTTTAACATTATTGATACGGGTGGAATTGATATTGGAGACGAGCCATTCCTGACACAAATTCGTCAACAAGCAGAAGTTGCGATTGATGAGGCTGATGTTATCATTTTTATGACAAACGGTCGCGACGGTGTAACAGCTGCTGATGAAGAAGTTGCAAAGATTTTATATCGTTCTAAAAAGCCAGTTGTATTAGCTGTGAATAAAGTAGATAATCCAGAGATGCGCAGCGAAATTTACGATTTTTATGCGTTAGGCTTTGGGGAACCTTTTCCTATATCTGGAACACACGGTTTAGGTTTAGGGGACTTATTAGATGAAGTAGCAAACCATTTTCCGCAAATTGAAGAAGAGCCATACGATGATGAAACAATTAAATTCTGTTTAATTGGTCGTCCGAATGTTGGGAAATCATCAATGGTGAATGCATTGCTTGGTCAAGAACGCGTAATTGTTAGTAATGTAGCGGGTACTACACGTGATGCAGTTGATACGCCATATAGTAAAGATGGACAAGACTACGTTATTATTGATACAGCAGGAATGCGTAAAAAAGGAAAAGTATATGAGAGTACAGAAAAGTATAGCGTACTTCGTGCACTTCGAGCAATTGAACGCTCTGATGTTGTTTTAGTTGTTTTAGATGGTGAAGAAGGAATCATTGAACAAGATAAAAAAATCGCTGGATATGCCCATGATTCAGGGCGTGCGGTTATTATTGTTGTGAATAAATGGGATGCGGTTGAGAAAGATGAGAAAACGATGAAGGAATTCGAAGAGAATATTCGTGCTCATTTCCAATTTTTGGATTACGCACCAATCGTATTCTTATCTGCAAAAACGAGAAAACGTACACACACACTGATTCCTGTTATTAATGAGGTAAATGCAAGTCATAGTATTCGTGTACAAACAAATGTATTAAACGATGTAATTATGGATGCTGTTGCAATGAATCCAACACCAACGCATAATGGACAACGTTTGAAAATTTTCTATGCAACA
Organism: Bacillus sp. UNC322MFChir4.1; assembly: GCF_000746135.1. Classification (NCBI taxonomy): domain Bacteria; kingdom Bacillati; phylum Bacillota; class Bacilli; order Caryophanales; family Bacillaceae; genus Bacillus; species Bacillus sp. UNC322MFChir4.1. The sequence continues at coordinate 106,066 of NZ_KN050809.1, read as the reverse complement.
CAAGTCGCGGTGAAACCACCGACATTTGTTGTGTTCGTAAACGATCCAGAATTACTGCACTTCTCTTATGAGCGTTTCTTGAAAAATCGTCTGCGCGATTCGTTTGGTTTCGTAGGAACACCGATTAAAGTTATTGCAAGAGCACGAGACTAATGGAGAGGGTGTGATTTTATGAAAAAAATCACAGTAGTAGGAGCAGGTAGCTGGGGAACGGCGTTAGCGATGGTATTAGCTGACAACGGCCATGATGTACGTCTTTGGGGTAACCGAGCAGAACTTATGGATGAAATAAATGAAAAACATGAGAATAGTCGTTATCTTCCGGGAATTACACTGCCAACCGGTATCGTTGCTTACTCTTCCTTAGAAGAGGCATTAGTAGGAGTAGATACAGTACTTCTCGTTGTACCTACAAAAGCATATCGAGAAGTATTGCAAAATATGAAAAAAATTGTTTCGCAGCCAATTACATGGATTCATGCGAGTAAAGGAATTGAACCAGGAACTTCAAAACGTATTTCGGAAGTGATAGAAGAAGAAATTCCGGCGCATCTCATTCGAGATGTCGTTGTCTTATCAGGGCCGAGTCATGCAGAAGAAGTTGGTTTGCGCCAAGCTACAACAGTTACATCAGCTGCAAAGCGTATGGAAGCAGCTGAAGAGGTTCAAGACTTATTTATGAATAGCTATTTCCGTGTATATACAAACCCAGATATTATTGGAGTTGAACTTGGAGGAGCATTAAAAAATATTATTGCTCTTGCGGCGGGTATTACTGATGGAATTGGTTTAGGAGATAATGCAAAGGCGGCACTTATGACGCGAGGATTAACAGAAATTGCTCGTTTAGGACGTAAAATGGGTGGGAACCCATTGACGTTTGCTGGCCTAACAGGTATGGGTGACCTCATTGTTACGTGTACAAGCGTTCATAGTCGAAATTGGCGAGCTGGTAACATGCTCGGTAAAGGCTGCTCGTTACAAGAAGTATTAGATAATATGGGAATGGTTGTAGAAGGCGTGCGGACAACGAAAGCGGCATATGAGATGGCGAAGAAAATGGAAGTAGAAATGCCGATTACAACTGTTTTATATGACGTGTTATTTAATGAAAAAGATGTAAAAGATGCTGTTGGAATGTTGATGGGACGTGTGCGTAAACACGAAGTAGAAGCGATTCCAGACTTGCTGTAAAAAAAGCTGTACAAATGTAAAAAACATTTGTACAGCTTTTTCTTTTGGGTCTTTTCACCATTTTTTATTTTTTGCATACGATGAAGTGTAAATTACATGAGAGGGTGAACAAAGTGGATAACAATTTATTTAATAATATTGAAAAGGAATCGAAAGTAAATAAAGAGGATATTTTTAAATTAGCCTCTTCGGTTCAAAATTCAAATTTACGAGATGAGAAAGTGTTGCGTCAGTTAATTCACCAAGTTGCAATAATGGCGGGAAGAGAAGTATCAAAAGAAAAAGAAGATCAAATTATAAATGCGATTATTAATAATAATATGCCAGCTGATTTTAGTTCATTGAGTAAGATGTTTAAAAAATAAAGGATAAGAAACCGTTGTTATATACATTGCATACAATACTATGAAGGAATGAATATGAGCTGTTTGTGGGAGTATTTGGTCAACCGAAGCGAAGGAGTCTCGTTTGCTTCGGTTTTTTATTCGTTTTCATATATGTGAATGTATGTGTCGCTCAGCTTTTTGAGGTGAAGTATCGTCTTATTGTTAAGTATATATCCATTTTCATTATTCGACATCTTTGTCTAGCTCTGCAGAATACAACACGACCGTTATTTATTGTTTCAACTATGTTATGTGGTAGGAGAAGGCCCTGACCGTTTCAATGCGCGGCTGGATGCTCTCGTCCCTCCTAAAAGGAAAACGGGTTTTTAACTTATAAAAACGAAATATTTATATTTGTTTAAAAGTTATAATTTGTTAAAATAATAGAAAAATAGAAAAGAGAAGGGGGGGTATATATGTCTGTTGGACTTATAAAGATGTGGTTTGCTTTAGGGGCAATGGCTCTCATGTTTATTTCTGTTGTTTTTATTTTGTTAAGTCGTCATAAAATAAAGAACACATTTCTGAAAGGATTTACAGCTTTGTTTGCGTATGCGTGTATGGCTGTATCAGGGTTTATTATTTTTCTTGTCGTATTTAGCGGGCCAATTGAACAATAGAAATTAAAGGACGGATTTCTAATGAAGAAAATACTACTAATTTTCATATTATGTTGTACAAGTATATTATCTGGATGCCTATATCCGAAAGAAAAAGTGCAACAACATGCCGTACCATATGAAGACCAACTACAAGCGGTACAAACAGCAGTTAATACATATAGAGAACAGAATGGACATATATTGCCTATTAAAACACGTGACATGAATACACCAATATACCAAAAATATCCAATTGATTTTCAAAAGATTACACCTAGACTTATGCAAGAACCTCCTGGAAATGCTTATGAAAGCGGCGGTATGTATCAGTATGTATTAGTTGATGTAGAAACAAATCCAACTGTGAAATTAATTGATGTTCGAACAGCAGAGCGAGTTCAAGAGTTAAAGCTAAAACTACAAATCTATCGTGATGAGCATCAATATCCGCCATTTAAAAAAGTAATAACAGACGGTGTGTATGAGCTTGATTATAATAAAATGGGGTATAAAGAAATTCCTCAAGTGGAAAGCCCTTATTCAGGTAAAAACTTACCTTTTGTTGTGGATGAAAAAGGTGAAGTATATATTGATTATCGTATTGATTTATATGACATGTTACAAAAGTATGGTGATGAAGTGAAAGAAGGAGAAGATATTCGTCAGTTGCTTGTGAAACATGCCCCATTTGTACCAGCATATTCTTTGCCGTATACAGTGAAGGATAAAGAACCAATTTTTTTTAAGTGATAAGTCATGAACCTTTCTTTTAGCGAATAAGTTCTAGAAGAAGGGTTTTTTACTTCTTGAAATTTTTGCATCGCTAATAAAGGTTTTTTTAAATAGTGATATGAAATTGGGACAAAATCATATGTTGTATTGTCCAAACTACAAGAATAATCATGATTTAATCCCAAAAATTTTGAGGGAGGGAATCACTTGGAAAAGGTTGATATTTTTAAAGATATTGCTGAGCGCACAGGCGGTGATATTTATCTCGGGGTTGTAGGGGCTGTCCGAACAGGGAAATCTACTTTTATTAAGAAATTTATGGAGCTAGTTGTCATTCCGAACATTGAAAATGATTCGGATCGTCAGCGCGCACAAGACGAACTGCCGCAAAGCGCAGCGGGGCGTACAATTATGACGACAGAACCGAAATTTGTTCCAAACCAGGCGGTTTCTATCCATGTTGATGAAGGGCTTGATGTAAATATTCGCTTAGTAGATTGTGTGGGCTATACTGTCCCAGGGGCGAAAGGGTATGAAGATGAAAATGGCCCCCGCATGATCAATACACCGTGGTATGAAGAACCGATCCCGTTTCATGAAGCCGCGGAAATTGGAACGCGCAAAGTAATTCAAGAGCATTCTACAATTGGGGTTGTTATTACAACCGATGGAACAATTGGAGAAATCCCGCGCCGTGATTATATTGAAGCAGAGGGACGGGTTGTAAATGAATTAAAAGAAGTAGGAAAACCATTTATTATGATTATTAATACAGTACAACCGTATCATCCTGATACAGAACAACTTCGTCAAAGTTTAGTAGAAGAATATGATATTCCAGTGTTGGCGATGAGTGTAGAAGGACTAAGAGAAGGTGATGTATATAACGTATTACGTGAGGCGTTATATGAATTCCCAGTTCTTGAAGTGAATGTTAATCTTCCGAGCTGGGTAATGGTGTTACATGATAACCATTGGCTTCGTCAAAGCTATCAAGAGGCTGTCCAAGAAACAGTGAAAGATATTAAACGTCTTCGTGATGTTGATCGCGTTGTATGGCAATTTAGTCAATATGAATTCATAGACCGGGCAAGTTTGGCAGGAATTGATATGGGGCAAGGTGTTGCTGAGATTGATTTATATGCACCGGATGAATTATACGATCAAATTTTAAAAGAAGTGGTTGGTGTTGAAATTCGAGGACGAGATCATTTGTTAAAATTAATGCTCGACTTCGCTCATGCAAAAACAGAATATGACCAAGTTGCGGATGCACTAAAAATGGTAAAACAAACAGGGTACGGTGTTGCAGCGCCAGCTCTAGCAGATATGAGTTTGGATGAACCGGAAATTATTCGTCATGGATCACGCTTTGGTGTGAAATTGAAAGCTGTCGCCCCGTCAATTCATATGATTAAAGTTGATGTAGAATCAACTTTTGAACCGATTATTGGAACGGAAAAACAAAGTGAAGAGCTTGTTCGCTATTTAATGCAAGATTTTGAAGATGATCCACTTTCTATATGGAATTCTGATATTTTTGGGCGGTCACTTAGCTCGATCGTTCGCGAAGGAATTCAGGCGAAATTATCATTAATGCCAGAAAATGCTCGGTATAAACTAAAAGAAACGTTAGAACGAATCATAAATGAAGGATCAGGTGGCTTAATAGCAATTATTTTATAATCGAAAGACTCCTTATTTTGGGGGTCTTTTTTAATTTTTCATAGAAAAACAAAATGCCATTATCTAATACTTTATAGTTGATTGTCAAGCTTTATCAGTTTTTCGTAATTTCATGGCAACATTTTCTCTAAAAATATTGAATTATAAAGGAGAATCGTATAATATAGGCCTTGATAATGATTTATCTACATCATTGTAGTATAGAATTTGTAAAAATTGCCTACAAATGAAGGTAAGACTCATTTTATGATCATTATACAGTCGTATCTTTGGGAGGAGGTGAATGGCATGAACAAAACAGATTTAATCAATGCTGTTGCAGAAGCAAGTTCCCTTTCTAAAAAGGACGCAACAAAAGCAGTTGACGCTGTTTTTGATTCCATCTTAGAAGCTTTAAAGCAAGGTGATAAAGTACAACTTATCGGATTTGGTAACTTCGAAGTTCGTGAACGTGCGGCTCGTAAAGGACGTAACCCACAAACTGGTGAGGAAATTGAGATCGCGGCAAGCAAAGTACCTGCATTCAAACCTGGTAAAGCGCTAAAAGATGCGGTTAAATAATCCTTACATATTACGGGGAAGAAGAGTTTCCTTATTGGAAACTCTTCTTTTTGCTTTTAAAAACATATATATGCTAGAATGTGTTCGTAGCATTTTTAGGTTTTATTGGGGAGGGTTAGTGGATGGCAAATGTAAACTTAGAGCAAATCGAACATGCGGTACGCCTTATTTTAGAAGCAATTGGGGATGATCCAAAACGTGAGGGTGTATTAGATACACCAAAACGTGTTGCGAAGATGTATGCAGAAGTATTTTCTGGTATGCATGAAGACCCAAAAGAACATTTACATAAAGTGTTTGGTGAGGATCATGAAGAACTTGTATTGGTAAAGGACATTCCGTTCTTTTCTATGTGTGAGCATCACCTTGTTCCGTTTTATGGCGTTGCTCATGTTGCATATATTCCACGTGGTGGAAAAGTAACTGGGTTAAGTAAATTGGCCCGTACGGTAGATACAGTAGCGCGCAGGCCGCAACTACAAGAACGAATTACATCAACAGTAGCCGATTCTATTATGGAAGTGTTAGAGCCGCATGGTGTGATGGTTGTTGTAGAAGCGGAGCATATGTGTATGACGATGCGCGGTGTGAAAAAACCTGGTGCAAAAACTGTAACAACTGCAGTGCGTGGTACTCTTGAAGCAGACGCAGCAGCACGTGCGGAAATTTTATCTTTTATTAAGACGAATTAGTAGGAAAGCAGGAAACTGCTTTTCTTTTTTTATCTAGAATGAATGTGTTATAATAGGTTTTATGAATTAGAAAACAAGGGTGATTTGAGTGGGTGAAATGTACAGAGGGTTTGCGGATATAAAGGAGCAGCTATATAAAAAACTACGCCATCCTTATTTTATAAAATATATTGAAGAACCAGTTGTTGATGAAAAAAAAATAGCGTTCTTATATTCCGTTTTAAAAAGTGCAAACTTACATAAAGAACAAATTGAACATTACGCAGTAACGATTATGCTTGTACAAATTGCTTTGGATACGCATGAGAAAGTATCAAATAAAGAAGAGACCGATGAATTTCATAAGCGACGCCAATTAACGGTATTAGCGGGTGATTATTACAGTGGGTTATATTATTATTTACTTTCAATGAATCATGATATCACATTGATTCGCGCCCTAGCAGACGGAATTAAAGAGATCAATGAACAAAAAATTATGCTATATCAGCAAACGTATGAAACGATTGAAGAAATGTTAAAAAGTGTCGGAATGATTGAATCGGCTCTCTTACAGAAAACATGTGACCATTTTCAGGTGCCGCATGTAAAGTCTGCAATTATGAATATGTTAGCAATAGATCGCTTGCAAACCGAGTATCAAATATACATGAAGAAAGAATCGTCACCCGTATTTGCTGCAATTCAAAAGATTTTATCTTATGATGGTGAAATGAAGGTAGAAAATGTATATAACGAATTGATAAGAAAAATGCGAAGTCAGGTCAATACTTTGATGCAAAATAATACTGGAATTGAAACATTTCTTTCGACATTGAAAGAGGCTACTTGAACATTTTGAATTTACAGTTGGAAGAAGGGTATAGCATGCAACAATCAAAAGAAGAAAGAGTACATGACGTATTTGAGAAGATATATGATAAATATGATGTAATGAATTCAGTTATAAGCTTTCAAAAACATAAAGCATGGCGCAAAGAAACAATGCGAATTATGGACGTTCAACCGGGCAGTGTAGCGCTTGATGTATGTTGTGGAACGGCTGACTGGACGATTGCGCTTGCTGATGCAGTCGGTCCAAACGGGAAGGCATATGGATTAGACTTTAGTAAAAATATGCTTTCTGTTGGAAAAGAGAAAGTGGCTGCTTTACAATTAAATCAAGTAGAGTTACTTCACGGCAATGCAATGGAACTGCCGTTTGAAGATAACATGTTTGATTATGTTACAATTGGCTTTGGGCTCCGGAATGTACCGGATTATATGCAGGTATTAAAGGAAATGACGCGTGTTGTAAAGCCGGGTGGAAAGGTTATTTGTTTAGAAACATCTCAGCCGACAATGATTGGAATCCGCCAAGGCTACTTGATATATTTTAAATATATCATGCCGTTGTTTGGAAAGTTATTTGCAAAAAGTTACAAAGAATATTCTTGGTTACAAGAATCTGCAAGTACATTTCCAGGGATGAAAGAATTGGCTCGTATGTTTAAAGAAGCTGGATTAGAAAAAGTACAAGTAAAGCCGTTTACTTTTGGAGTAGCAGCAATGCATTTAGGATATAAACCGAAGTAAATGAGGAAATGTATTCTTTGTTGATGGAAAGCTTTCTGCAATCGGGAACATCTCAGAAGTTATCTCCTACCTCCCTTTTTTATTTTCTGATAACTGTAAGGTAGGAGTCTTGTTATTCATTAGAGCGGGATAAAATAGAAAAGAAGTTTTAGGTTAAGGTGAACGATATGAAGTTACAACTTATGTATTCTTTTTTACGATCGGATATTGATAAAATTGAGAAAGAACTAAAAATAGTTGTTGCTTCTGAGCAACAATTGCTAGAAGAAGCGGCGTTGCAACTAATTGAGGCCGGTGGAAAACGAATCCGACCTGTTTTCGTTCTGCTTGCAGGGAAATTTGGCGATTATAAGCTTGATGTGATTAAACATGTTGCGGTTGCATTAGAGCTTATTCATATGGCTTCTCTTGTACATGATGATGTAATTGATGCCGCTCTGTTAAGAAGGGGAAGTGCGACTGTAAATGCCAATTGGGGTGATCGCATTGCAATGTATACAGGTGACTATTTATTTGCCAAATCTTTGGAATGCATTACAAATTTAGAAAATCCAGAAGTTCATAAAGCGTTATCAAATACAATTCTTGAAGTTTGTAAAGGTGAAATTGAGCAAATTAAAGATAAATATGATTTTGGACAAAATTTACGGACATATTTACGCCGTATAAAGCGAAAAACGGCATTGTTAATTGCAGCTAGCTGTCAATTAGGTGCAATTGCATCTGGGGCCAGTCGAGATACAGTAAATCGATTATTTTGGTATGGGTACTTTGTTGGTATGTCATATCAAATAATTGACGATATTTTAGATTTTGTATCAACCGAAGAAAAGCTTGGAAAACCGGCGGGTGGAGATTTATTGCAAGGTAATATTACACTTCCTGTTTTATATGCAATGGAAGATCCGGCACTTCGTGAGAGAATTGTTCAAGTTAATGAAAATACGTCTTCGGATGAAATGAAGGGTATTATTGAAGCAGTTAAAAATAGTGATGCAATTGATCGAGCTTTTGCATTTAGCGAAAGATATTTACATAAGGCATTAGAAGTGATTAAGCCGTTGCCTCGTGGACAGGCAAAAATGGCGTTGCAAAATGTTGCGAAATATATTGGGAAGCGTAAATTTTAAATGTTTTTTGAGAAAAATAATAATCTCTCCATTTTAAAACTATTGCACAATTCTGATAAGGGTGATACTATGTGTTTGGGGATATACAATTATATACATAATGAGAAGTGGAGAGATTTATTATGGAAAAAACGTTCTTAATGGTAAAACCTGATGGTGTACAGCGTGCAATCATTGGAGAGATTGTTTCTAGATTTGAAAGAAAGGGCTTTCAATTAGTTGGCGCTAAGCTTATGCAAATCACACCAGAGATTGCTGGAGAGCACTATGCTGAACATAAAGAAAGACCATTCTTTGGTGAGTTAGTAGATTTCATTACATCTGGACCTGTTTTTGCAATGGTATGGCAAGGTGAAGGTGTTGTTGAAACAGCTCGTAATATGATGGGAAAAACAAAGCCAAGCGAAGCTGCACTTGGTACAATTCGTGGCGACTTTGGATTAACAGTTGGCAAAAATATTATTCACGGTTCAGATTCTCTTGAAAGTGCAGAACGTGAAATTGGTATTTTCTTCAAAAAGGAAGAGCTAGTTGAGTATTCTAGAGTAATGAATCAGTGGATTTACTAATTATTTCGAAATAATTTGTAACCGCTTTAAAAAGTAGATATAATGAAAAATGCGCAAGAAAGGATGGTAACATTCCTTCTTGCGCATTTTTTTGTTTTAAAATATATAAATTCATTTTGCTGTTTCGACATCTTTGTCTAGTTCTGCCTCCTAGGCCCTCATGTCTAAGACCTTCCACACGAGAAGGTAAAAAATACCTTCCGTGCGAAAGAACCTTAGCCAATGGGCCAAAACAGTCGGCTCCGCTTTTCTTAAGAAGTTAGGCGGGAGATAAACTGCCCGTAAAAGCCCGATTGGTGAGGGCTGATAATCAGTGGGGGATGAAGAAAACCCCCACTGATTAAAGTTTTACTTTATGTCCAGCTCCTGCGGCTAGAATGGTCGGTGGCTTCGCGCCTTCCTCCGAGGCATAATACGCCTCTCTGTTAGGAGCTCCATCCCCCTCCCATTCTGATCAAGCCGCCTCCGCTTTTCTTTATAGGTCACTGTTATGCATAGCAAAAAGAAACTTGTTTTCTCCTTCTGTTTTACACAATGCATGTGGCAGGAATAGGATTTGACCGCTTCTATACGCGGCCAGATGCTCTTGCCCTCCTGAAAAAGGGGGATTTTATGTCGTGCTTTCAATTTGTACTTATATACTTACGAAACAATAAAGGTTATGATATAGTGTTACATAAATACTGAAGTAAAGGGGAGTAACCGATGAGATATATTACAGCTGGTGAATCTCACGGACCGCAACTAACGACAATATTAGAGGGGATTCCGGCAGGTTTATCTTTAGTAGCAGATGATATTAATACAGAGTTAGAAAGAAGACAAAAAGGCTACGGTCGTGGACGCCGCATGCAAATTGAAAAAGATCAAGTTCAAATTTTAAGCGGTGTTCGTCATGGATATACAATTGGTGCACCAATTACACTAGTTGTCGAAAATCGTGATTTTACACATTGGACAAAAGTTATGGGGGCAGAGCCGTTAACAGATGAAGAATCTAAGGAAGTAAAACGGCAAATTACAAGACCTCGCCCAGGACATGCAGATTTAAACGGAGCAATTAAATATGGCCATCGTGATATGCGAAATGTATTAGAGCGTTCTTCTGCTAGGGAAACGACGGTTCGTGTTGCTGCTGGGGCTGTTGCAAAGCGTATTTTAGAAGAATTGGGGATAAAAGTAGCGGGACATGTTATTGAAATTGGGGGAGTAAAAGCAGAAAAGCAATCGTATACCTCTATTGAAGAGCTACAAACGATTACAGAGGCCTCTCCTGTTCGTTGTTTAGACGAAGAAGCAGGAAAGAAAATGATGCAGGCAATTGATGATGCGAAAACAAACGGAGATTCTATCGGAGGAATCGTTGAAGTTGTTGTTGAAGGGATGCCGACTGGTGTTGGAAGTTATGTGCATTACGATCGTAAATTGGATGCAAAACTTGCAGCGGCGATCATGAGTATTAATGCATTCAAAGGTGTGGAGATTGGAATTGGCTTTGAAGCAGCTCATAAGCCTGGAAGCCTTGTTCATGACGAGATTTTATGGGACGAGGACAATGGATATACAAGACGTACAAATAACGCTGGTGGATTAGAAGGCGGTATGACGACTGGGATGCCAGTTATTGTTCGCGGGGTTATGAAACCAATTCCAACTTTATATAAACCACTGCAAAGTATAGATATTGATACGAAAGAAGTGTTTCAAGCAAGTATTGAACGGTCTGATAGCTGTGCAGTGCCAGCAGCGAGTGTTGTAGCAGAAGCTGTTGTAGCTTGGGAACTTGCAGCAGCTGTCATTGAACAATTTGGAACGGATCGCATCGATTTAATTCGTGAAAATATAAAGAAACATAACGAATATGCGAGGGAGTTTTAATGGAGACAATACAAATTCAAACTAGTTCTAAACAATACAATGTGTATGTCGGAAATGATGCGCTATTACAACTATCAACGCTTATAGAAAATATGAAACCAGCTGTTTCAAATATTTTGCTGATTTCTGATGAAACGGTAGCATCATTTCATTTAGACGAAGTGATCAATACTTTGCAGGTAAAACAAGACGTATTTTCGTTCGTGGTTCCAAGTGGCGAGAAAGAAAAATCGTTTGAAAATTATTATGCTGCCCAAACGTTTGCACTTGAGAAAGGTTTAGATCGTCATTCGCTTATTCTGGCGCTTGGCGGCGGAATGATTGGGGATTTAGCAGGATTTGTTGCAGCAACGTTTATGAGAGGGATTCGATTTGTCCAAATACCGACAACTTTACTTGCGCATGATAGTGCAGTTGGAGGGAAAGTGGCAATTAATCATCCGCTTGGAAAAAATATGATTGGCGCATTTCATCAGCCAGAAGCGGTGATTTATCATACTCCGTTTTTAAATTCGCTTTCAGAAAAAGAATGGCGCTCTGGTTTTGCGGAGGCAATTAAACATTCACTTATTGGGGATGTAGAATTATATCATTGGCTTCGTAAAGAAGTGAAACAGCTGACTGAATTACGAGATGATAAGTTAATTTATACACTACAACGTGCGATTCCAGTAAAAGCAAAAATTGTTGCAGAAGATGAAACTGAAAAAGGTATTCGTGCTCACTTAAACTTTGGGCACACACTTGGACATGCGCTTGAAAAAGAGATGGGGTATGGCAACATAACACATGGTGATGGCGTTGCAATTGGCATGTTATTTGCTATCTTTTTAAGTGAACAAATCTATGAAAAAGACCTTCAATATAAAGAAATCAAACGTTGGTTTACGGCATATGGCTATCCAAGTATGCCGAATACACTTGATGTGAATCGTCTTATTCAAGTAATGAAGCAAGATAAAAAAGCGAACGGTGGAACAATTCGTATGGTTGTTATGCAGGAGATTGGGGTAGTAGATGTCGTATCTATTTCAGATGAAACCGTCAAAGCGGCTTTAGAAGCATTTCAAAGAGAGGGGGAATCTATTTGATCCGCGCGATTCGCGGCGCAACTACAGTCAATTGTAATGAAACAGAACAAATATTGACTGCAACGGAGCGTTTAGTGAAAGAAATGGCAAGCGATAATAGCGTTTTTCCTGTTGATATTGTATCTGTACTCATTTCAACAACAGCAGATGTAAATGCATGTTTCCCAGCGGCAGCACTAAGACGTATGGAAGGCTGGTCATATGTACCGGTTATGTGCATGCAAGAAATAGAAGTACCAGATGCTCTTGAGAAATGTATTCGCGTTATGATGACGGTTATGACAAATAAACAGCAGCATGAAATTCAACATGTCTATTTGGAGAAAGCGGTACAACTAAGGCCCGATTTACAAAAATGACAGGAGGAATTCGAATGAAAGTAAAAGAGCAGTTATTGTCGCTCAAAGCGTATGTGCCAGGAAGAAATATTGAGGAAGTAAAGAGACAATATGGACTATCTAAAATTGTGAAACTAGCGTCAAATGAAAATCCATTTGGATGCTCAAAACGAGTAGATGAAGTGTTGGCATCGTTAGCTGGGCAATATGCGCTCTATCCGGACGGCGGGGCGTATGCTCTTCGTGAAACATTAGCAGCGCATCTTCGTGTGAAAGGAGAACAAATTTTATTTGGCAGCGGTTTAGATGAAGTCATTCAAATGATTAGCCGTGCTCTTTTACAAGAAGGAACAAATGTTGTCATGGCAAAGCCGACATTTTCGCAATATCGTCATCATGCCGTTATTGAAAAAGCGGAAGTGCGCGAAGTACCTTTAAAAGATGGTACACATGATTTAGAGGCAATGCTTGCAAAAATTGATGAGCATACACGAATTGTATGGGTTTGTAACCCGAATAATCCGACTGGAACATATGTAGCAGAAACACAATTACTTTCATTCTTAGAGGCAGTTCCGAAAAAAACACTTGTTATTATGGATGAAGCGTACTATGAATATGCTGTGGCGAATGATTATCCGCAAACATTACCACTTCTAGAGAAGTATGAAAATCTTATGGTATTGCGCACATTTTCAAAAGCATATGGATTAGCGTCATTCCGCATTGGTTATGCAGTGGGAAATGAAAAGTTAATGCGTTCATTAGAAATCGCTAGATTACCATTTAATACGTCATCAATTGCACAAGTAGTTGCGCAAGCAGCTGTTGAAGACCAAGCGTTTTTACAAGAGTGTGTAAAAGTGAATAATGAAGGATTGCAGCAATATTACGACTTTTGTGAGAAGTATCAGGTGTTCTATTATCCATCGCAAGCGAATTTTATCTTTTTAGGTCTTGGACTTCCAGGTGATGAGGTCTTTGAAGGATTATTGCAAAAAGGATACATCGTTCGTTCTGGTGGTCCACTTGGCCTACCAAATGGTATCCGTATTACGGTTGGAACGAAAGAAGAGAATGCTGAAATTATTGCAGTGCTTACTGAGCTTATGGAAAAAAATGTGAGAAAAGAAGAAACATATTCATAAGAAAAGAAACGGCTCCATGAATTGGAGTCGTTTCTTTCATCTTATTTGCGAAAAGAAGAAAAAAAGAAGTACAATAAAGAGAGAATACATAGGTGAATAGTAACGAGGTGATAGAGGTGAAACGATTAACAAAGATTAAGAATGGATTAAACGGGACGATTTTTATTCCTGGAGATAAATCCATTTCTCATCGTGCTGTCATGTTTGGTGCGATTGCAGAAGGAGTAACGAAGATTACAAATTTTCTTCAAGGTGAAGATTGCTTAAATACGATTGCTTGTTTTCAAAAGTTAGGCATTACGATTGAGCAAAATGGTACCGATGTCACTGTATATGGAAAAGGATTGCAAGGATTAACAGAACCAACGGAAGTACTAGATGTTGGGAATTCAGGGACGACAATTCGGTTAATGCTTGGTATACTCGCAAATGTACCATTCCATTGTACAATTATTGGAGATGCTTCAATTGGAAAACGCCCGATGAAACGTGTTGTAGAACCCCTTCGTCAAATGGGTGCGAAAATTGATGGAAGAGAAGATGGACAGTATACTCCCCTGTCGATTCGGGGAGGGAATATAAAAGGTATCCATTATTCTTCACCTGTAGCAAGCGCACAGGTGAAATCAGCTGTACTCCTAGCAGGATTACAAGGGGAAAGCGTGACAACTGTGACAGAACCATTACAATCTCGTGATCATACAGAGCGTATGCTACGTGCATTTGGTTGCGGTGTTACGGTTGACGGATTAACTGCATCATTACAGGGGGGACAAAAGCTCTCTAGCACGAATATTGAGGTGCCAGGAGATATCTCTTCAGCGGCCTTTTTCTTAGCAGCAGGTGCAATTGTATCAAATAGTAAAATTGTACTGAAAAATGTAGGATTAAATCCAACAAGAACTGGAATTCTTGATGTACTATCCCAAATGGGTGCCAATTTATCCATAGATAATATAAGAAATGAAGAATTTGAACCGTGCGGTGATATTACAGTTGAAGCTTCACAGCTAAGAGGGATAGAGATTGGTGGTGCGCTCATCCCAAGACTCATTGATGAAATTCCCATTATAGCATTGTTAGCAACGCAAGCTGAAGGGATAACTGTAATTAAGGATGCAGAAGAATTAAAAGTAAAAGAAACGAATCGTATTGATACAGTTGTGAATGAATTAAAAAAATTGGGTGCAAATATTGAAGCGACAGAAGATGGTATGATTGTGCGTGGTAAAGTGCAATTACATGGAAATGTGGTAAATAGTTATGGAGATCATCGCATTGGTATGATGTTAGGAATTGCAGCGTGCATAGCAGATGGAGAAGTTATCATTGAAAATAGTGATGCTGTAGCTGTGTCGTATCCAAATTTCTTTCAACAGTTACACATGTTGCAAAGCTAGAAGAATCTTTTCCTCATCATGATGGTTGATTACATAGAAACAGTTGTTTATTATGAAGTTTACATAAGTATTTATACAGAAGGAGCGAGTTATGCAAAAGTTTGAAAAAGCTGTTTCATATATTGAAAACGGAGAAGTAGAGAAAGGGTTACAACTATTAGCAGAACAAGTAAAACAAAGTACGGATGAAGAAAAGTACGATATTGCTCGTTATTACTATACGCTAGGGTTTATAGATCAAGCGCTAGAAATAGCTGAAGACCTACGTTTGCTATATCCAGAAGAAAGTGAATTCACGCTATTTTTAGCAGAGTTATATATTGATTTAGATAAAGAAGATGAAGCCATTGAAGTACTTCACGATATTCCTGAGGATGATGAATTATATGTGCAATCTCTACTGCTTGCATCTGATTTATATCAAATGCAAGGTTTTGACGAAGTAGCAGAACAAAAACTATTAAAAGCGAAAGCAATGATGCCAGACGAGCCAGTGGTTGCTTTTGGACTAGGGGAATTATATAGCAGTAAAGGTGAAGATAGTAAGGCGATTTCATATTATGAATCATTACTTCCAGAACATAAAGTAATGGGCGGTGTTATTGTTGCACTTCGCTTGGCTGAAAATTTAAGTGCACTTGGGCAATGGGCTGAAGCGATTTCTTATTATGAGGAAGGTTTAGAAGAGCAGAAGGACATTCATTCCTTATTTGGATTTGCGTTTACGCTTTATCAAGGAGAACAGTATCAAAGAGCAATCAGTGTATGGGAAGAATTAAAAGAGTTAGATCCAGAGTATGCTTCTTTATATATGTATTTGGCAAAATGCTATGAAAAAGAAGGGATGCTTCAGGAGAGTTATGAAACGCTTCAAGAAGGAATAAAAATTGATGAATTATCGGTACCGTTTTATGTAGAGTTTGCTAACATTGCAGCGAAACTAGGGAGAAGAAATGAAGCGGAAGATGCGCTTAAAAAAGCGTTAGAGCTCGATCCTTCACATTTAGGGGCTATATTAAAATATTCATACATCTTAAAGGAAGAAGAAAGATACGAAGAGATTATAACTGTTGTAGAAAAAGCCATTGATAACGGAGAAATGGACACACAATTACTTTGGGATATTGCTTATGCGAAAAAACAATTAGAATTGTATTCAGATGCATTAAAACATTACCAAAGTGCATATACTTCTTTTAAGAATCATCCAGACTTCTTAGAGGAGTACGGCTACTTCTTGTTAGAAGAGGGATTGCGAAAAGAGGCGAAAGAAGTATTTATATGCTTATTACAACTAGATCCAACGCAAACACATATCGAAGAATTATTATATAATTTAGAAGATTTTTCTTAAGTCAGAAGGAAACTTAATGCTACTTCTTGAATGTAAATAAGTAAATAAAGAAGGGCAGAGGAGGGATTAAGTGCGATGAATACCCCTGTTTCTGTGAACGAAAAGAAAGATTTCGTAAAATGGTTTTTAAATAATTATCAACTGAAACAGCGAGAATGTGTTTGGATTTTAAATTATTTAATGAGTCACGATCAATTAATGGATAAGGTGCATTTTGTAGAGCATGCGAAATATTGTCCGCGTGGGCTAGTGATGTCAGCAAATTGTGTGAAAGATTTACCGTTTCATTTTTATAAACAAAATGTAATGACGACTGATGCAGAAAAATCCTTTCATGATATTCGCCTAAACAGAGATGAAGATATTTATATTCAACTTAACTTTAAGTCATCTTTCCAAAATACGAACTATGTTGCGGTGTTAGAAGAAAACCCATATTTACCGAAGAATATCGAAATAAATGAAAAAGATCGTTTATTAGCAGAGCGATTTTTAGAGGAAAGCGTATATTCATTTCGGAAAGAACGACTTTTGAAATTAATTGATGAAGCACTTGATACTCAAGATGAAGAAGCATTTCGCAAGTTAACAGACGAGTTAAAACGCTTATAAATTTCTTTATGAAAAATCAATTTTGACAATTTTTAGACTATTCCAAAGAAAAACCGTCTTTTATAGATGGTTTTTCTTTTTTTACCTTTATCTGTATGGTTTAATAGAAATAAAGTGAATTTTTTGTAATCAGTTGAATTACATTGTTAGAGGAGAAATAAAGGGAAAAGGAGGGTATTACGTTGAAATGGGCTGTAGCAGATGTAGAACAATATGAAAAATCGAGAGAATATATTGATACAGGAATTATACCGCTTCTTTCAGTTTCGTTTGAAAAGGGAATGAAGACAGCTGCTGTAGAAGGAGAATTTATTTCTACTTTAACTAGAGAGCTAGAGAGAGAGTATAAAGGTAGAGTATTCTTATTACCACCATTTACGTATGTAGAAGGAGCGTATGTAAGTGAGCGCCAACGTCTATGTGAATGGACGAACTATTTAAAAGAGAAAGACTTGAAGCATATTGCGCTAATTACAAGTGATTTTTCTTGGAAAGAAATGGAGCACGATTTATCAGAACAATTATTTTGTTTACCAGCACTACCATTAAACCAGCTTAGTGATCAAGCAAAAAGAGAAATAGTTCATGCACAAATAAAAAATATTATGGAAATATTGACTGAAAAATGGGAAAATAAATAATTAATAGAAGGTTTTGATTATTTGAATTAGTATAATATTGACCAATGTAGTAGGGTATTATATCATGATAGTGTCCTAGTTTTTATCTTTTATTTCAATTTTTCACGGGGGACAATTTCTGATAGAGGGGGGAAATTTTCGTGAGTGAGAGAGAACACAGGGTGTCAAGAAGGCAGTTTTTGAACTACACTCTTACAGGTGTAGGAGGATTTATGGCGGCAGGGATTTTAATGCCAATGACGCGTTTTGCGCTTGACCCAGTTCTAAGGAAAGAAGCAGGGGGAGAGATGGTTCCAGTCGCGCAGGTGAAAGATATTACGACTGAACCGAAACGCTTCGATTTTAAGGTGAAACAAGTTGACGGTTGGTATAAATCAGAAGAACCAAAGTCAGCTTGGGTACACAAAGATGAAAGCGGAGACATTGTGGCATTTTCTCCAATTTGTAAGCATTTAGGATGTACAGTAAACTGGAATTCGGACAAGTCACATCCAAATCAATTTTATTGCCCGTGTCACGGGGGGCGTTATTCGAAAGATGGAAAGAACATAAAGGGAACACCTCCGCTTGCGCCGCTTGATGTGTATGAGTCAAAGGTGAAAGATGGAACGCTTTATTTAGGGAAAGCGAAGCCACAAGGGGGGGCAAAGTAGATGTTAAATAAAATTTATGATTGGGTAGATGAACGGCTTGATATTACGCCTTTGTGGCGCGATATTGCAGACCATGAAGTGCCGGAACATGTGAACCCAGCGCATCACTTTTCTGCCTTTGTTTACTGCTTTGGTGGTCTTACATTTTTTGTAACTGTTATTCAAATTTTATCAGGAATGTTTTTGACAATGTATTATGTACCAGATATAAAAAATGCGTGGGAATCTGTCTATTACTTACAAAATGAAGTGGCATATGGACAAATTGTTCGCGGTATGCATCACTGGGGAGCTAGTCTCGTTATCGTGATGATGTTTTTACATACACTTCGAGTTTTCTTTCAAGGTGCTTATAAAAAGCCTCGTGAATTAAACTGGATTGTTGGAGTTCTTATTTTCTTTGTTATGTTAGGATTAGGTTTTACAGGATATTTATTACCATGGGATATGAAGGCATTATTCGCAACTAAAGTAGGGATTCAAATTGCAGAACAAACACCACTTATTGGACCTTATGTAAAAACGTTGCTTGCCGGCCACTCCGAAATTGTCGGTGCTCAAACATTAACTCGCTTCTTTGCTATTCACGTATTCTTCTTGCCAGCTGCACTTCTCGGATTAATGGCAGTTCACTTCCTTATGATTCGCAAACAAGGTATTTCTGGTCCGCTATAAGATGATATTAGATTTAAAGGGAGAATATAATTAAAGGAGGGAGACTATGCATCGCGGCAAAGGAATGAAGTTTGTCGGAGACTCGCGAGTACCTGCTGTTAGAAAACCGAATATTCCAAAAGATTACTCGGAGTATCCAGGGAAAACGGAAGCATTTTGGCCAAACTTTTTATTAAAAGAGTGGATGGTTGGTGCAGTCTTTTTAATTGGCTATCTTTGTTTGACGGTGGCGCATCCATCGCCATTGGAAAGAATTG
The DNA here is from genome assembly GCF_000746135.1 of Bacillus sp. UNC322MFChir4.1. NCBI lineage: Bacteria > Bacillati > Bacillota > Bacilli > Caryophanales > Bacillaceae > Bacillus > Bacillus sp. UNC322MFChir4.1. Next base: position 86,892 of record NZ_KN050809.1, on the reverse strand, counting down.
CAGATCCTACAGATACAGGTTATATACCACTTCCAGACTGGTATTTCTTATTTCTATACCAATTGTTAAAATATTCTTACGCATCTGGTCCGTATACGGTCATTGGTGCATTTATTATGCCGGGTATCGCATTTGGCGCATTATTACTTGCTCCATTTCTTGATCGGGGGCCAGAACGCAGACCATTTAAGCGTCCAGTTGCAACAGGATTTATGCTTTTAGCATTGGCATCTATCGTTTTCCTAACGTGGGAATCTGTTGCTACGCATGACTGGGCAGCTGCAAAAAAACAAGGTGCGATTGTAAAAACGGTACAAGTTGATAAAAATGATGACGGTTATAAACTTATGCAAAAAAATACATGTTTAACTTGTCACGGTGAAAACTTACAAGGGGGAGCAGCAGCTCCAGCATTGCAAAATTTGACATTAAAGCCAGAAGAAATTGCAAAAATTGCAAAAGATGGAAAAGGCGCAATGCCAAAAGGGGTTTTTAAAGGAACAGATGAAGAGTTGAAAAAAATGTCGGAATTTATTGGAAAATATAACAAAAAATAAAGTGAAACTTCCATCAGTGGAGGTCTTAATGTCCGCGAATAGCGGGATAAATAAGAGCTGACTACAATTTTGTAGTCAGTTTTTCTATTTTAGGAAGAGAATTTGCTATAATAAAGTAAGACTCTTATTAGTGGGGGTTATTCCTCGTCAATAGCAGTAGGGTTGTAACCAAATGCATTCATGCTACAGTTTATGCATCACAGTGATGTTCATTTTGGAAAGTTGAGGTAGTTCTATTTTGGCATATATTTATTTGTTATTAAGACAACGTTCTTTTCTATGGATTTTGCTCATTATTAATATATTAGGAACAATTTATGGGTATATTTGGTATAAAAATCAACTAATAGAAACGCCGGCTATTTTTTGGCCGTTTGTTCCAGATAGTCCAACAGCAAGTTTGTTTTTTGTGTTTGTATTAATTGCGTTTATACAAAAGAAAAATTGGGGACTAATGGAAGCTTTAGCGGTGGTAACATTAATCAAATATGGAATTTGGGCTGTTGTAGTAAATGTATTAACTCTTATTGTAACTGGATATATTGGGATAGGAGGATATATACTCATTGTTTTTCATATGGCAATGGCTGTACAAGGACTTTTATACGCACCATTTTATCGAATAAAATATTGGCATTTTATCATTACAGTTATTTGGACATTACATAATGATGTTATCGATTATGTATGGGGACAAATGCCGAAATATAGTGTTATGTATATGTATGACCGCCAAATTGGCTATTTTACATTTTGGCTTAGTATCGTTGTATTGGCTACTACATATTATTTTTGTCTAAGAGAAAAAAGATTAACGCTTTCTTTGTAAAGTGAAACTTCCATCAGTGGGGCGGGTTATCCCCACTGATGGAAAGTTCTCACCAATCGGGCTTTTACGGGCAGTTATCCCCAAAACTATCTTAATAGCGGGATAAATAAAAAATAGGGAATGGAGCAGAGGAATGAATTCACACAGCGTATATTCGAAAATTTGGAACGGAGTCTTATTATGTGTTGTTCCTTTTTGTATTGCTTTTAGTATTTTCTCAATTGCAGTTATGTGTGTTGTATATGGGAAAGGAATTTATTACGTAGAGATTGATATGTTAAATATACCGCAAATGGCAAGTATGACAAAAGAAGCAATTATTCAAAATTATGATGCGCTTATTACTTATCTTTCTCCTTTTTATCATAAACCATTACATTTCCCAACTTTAGAAATGTCTGAGAAGGGAAGGATTCATTTTGTTGATGTGAAAAATATTCTTGTTGCCATTCAATATGCTATGTACATAGGTATTTGTATATCTTTTATCGGAGGAGTTTATCTTATACGAAAACAAAAGGAAAAGGTTTTGCTCCATGCAGCGATTTTTACAATTATTTTTCCGATCGCACTCATACTCCCAATCGCAATCAATTTTGAAAAGAGTTTTGTATTTTTTCATGAACTTCTTTTTCAAAACGATTATTGGTTGTTTGATCCAGATACTGATCCGATTATTCGTATGTTACCAGAACAATTCTTTATGCATGCAGCCTGTATCATTTTGTTACTGATTTTGCTTGGAAGTGCTTGTTGTTATTTTCTATATCGTTTTTTTATAAAAAAGAGAGGATTACATATAGAAAATTGTAATGCCTCATCAGAAAATTAACCTCTTACTTTCATTGTAATAGGTTCAAGGTCTATTCTTGTCCACTTGTTCATATATTGAACTAGAAGCTATAGGGGGGACAAGAATGAAAAAAGTATTAGCTGGAATCATAGCGTTTATGTTTATATTGTTTCCTGTTCGGATATATGCAGCTAGTTGGAATGAGATAACTGAGTTATTAGATGACTCGTTGCAATTGGTGAAACAAGAAGAGTATGACAAAGCGACGCAACTGTTAACATATTTTTCAAAACAATTTTTAACGATTGATCAAAAAAAGAAAATAGCACCGGAGCATATTCGTGTAATTTCTCTTGCTTATGATAAAGCACTACAATCATTAGAACGACAAGGGATTAATAAACAAATAAAAATAGATGATGTGCTCGCGCTTCGTCTTGTGATGGATGCAGAAGTGTCGAAATATCAGCCGCTTTGGGTGGAACGAGAAGAAAATGTGATGAGTACATTTGGGAAAATTGAAAATGCAATGCAAAAGGAAGAGCATGATCATTTTCAAGAGGCATTAAACGTATTTTTGCATGAGTTTGATATTATTTATCCAAGTTTAATGGTTGATTTGTCTGAAGAAGAGTTGCAACGTGTGAATTCTCATTTGTCATACTTAGATGAATTTCGTTATATGATGATCCAAAATAAGAACGGACAAACGCAAGTGAAAATAATAAAAGATGATTTGACAAAAATTTTTCGTACAGCGAAAAAGGATGAGGTAGATTCTTCACTTATATGGTTTATGACTGTAACGGGTGGAATTATTATTTTTACATTAACTTATGTGGGCTGGAGAAAATATAAAGGAGAAAAAGAAAAACAAAAAAGTACGCTTCATTCCAAAAATAGATAGTTTTTTTCAAACGAAGTGAAAGATAAAAGCTATGTTGTAAGGTTTCTTTGTTGACAATGTTATGGGAAAAAAATAGAATGGTTATTACTATATAATAAAATTCAATGGGAGGTTCATGATGGGTTTCTACTTAATTTACTTTGCTATCATCATGATCATACCGATGTATGCACAGTCTAGAGTACGCAGCGCATATAGTAAATACTCACAAGTGTATTCAACTTCTGGTATGACAGGAGCAGAAGTGGCTCGTAAGATTTTAGATGAGAATGGTTTGTATAATGTAGCGGTAGAGGAAACGCCAGGGCATTTATCTGATCACTATGATCCAAGATCGAAAACAGTTCGTTTATCGACAGGTAACTATTATAGTCATTCTGTTGCTGGTACGGCAGTAGCTGCACACGAAGTTGGACATGCGATTCAAGACGCAAAAGATTATAGTTTTATGAGAGTCCGTCATTCGCTTGTTCCTATCGCAAATTTTGGTTCAAACATGTCGTGGGTTTTTATTATGATTGGTTTGTTTGCACATATGGCAAATTTGTTGTTATTAGGAATTATTTTGATAGCAGGCGGAGTGTTATTCCAGCTTGTTACATTACCAGTTGAATTTGATGCATCAAAACGGGCAATGAAGCAAATTGAAGCGCTTGGTATTGTAACAACGGATGAATATGGTCAAGCTCGTAAAGTATTAAATGCAGCAGCTCTTACGTATGTTGCGGCAGCGGCCGTAGCAGTATTTGAACTGCTTCGTCTCGTATTAATTTATACAGGAATGCAACGTAATGATGATTAAAGGCTATCGATTTTGATAGTCTTTTTCTTTTGGATTTTTGTTTTTATGATTATATAAAAAGGTATAAAAACTTTCTTTTTAGGCGGGGATGAGAGCATCTGGCTGTGCATAGAAACAGTTAGTTCTTTGTTTGTCACATGCAATGTTTAAAACAAAAGGAGCAAGCTAGTAGTGAGTATATTATATTTTGCGTAGCAGCGAATTATAAAGAAAAGCGGAGCCGACTGTTTAGTTTATTTACTTAGAAAATATACGCCGAGCCTATTAAGTACTGAAGGAAGACTACAATTAGCGGAGAAATGTAAGGAAACGGGCAGTTATCATGTTACTTTCAAAGACAGGGTATCGCTTGTGTAATTTGAGTTTTAGGCGGTAGGTTCCATGTTCAAGGACGTTTCAAATTGTACTTTAATAAAAGTATAACATGCAAGAGGTGATAAACATGAAATATCCAGAGCAATTAGTGAAGCAAGCAAGAGAGCGAATGTCTTCCTATCCTGTTGAAGGCTTTGTATATGGACAAGGACCACAAAATCCAAAATTGATGCTTGTAGGAGAAGCGCCGGGTGAAACAGAATTTCATAACGGGATCCCTTTTAGCGGAAGAGCTGGTAAACAGCTTATGGACTTTCTTGAGAGAATTGGTATAACAAGGGAAGAAGTATACATTACGAGTGCAGTACGTAGTCGTCCGTATAAATGGGGCGAGAAACGAGAAAGGAATGGAGAAATTGTGAAGCGTAAGTACAACCGTACGCCAAATCAGCAGGAAATACTTGCTCACGCTTCAATTTTAGATTACGAAATTGAGCATATTCATGCACCTATTATTGTTACACTCGGAAACATTGCCCTCAAACGTTTAGTTGGTTCAGATAAAAAGGTGTCAGAGATGCACGGTCAATTGTTTACGCAACCTGTTCGGCGACTAGAAAATCCTAATAGCACAACCTATACTTGGACAGAGAAAACCTATACAATTTTCCCGACATTCCACCCCGCTTCAATCTTTTATAATCGTAGTTTATTGGATTTGATTCATGAGGATTTAGAAAAGTTGAGGGAGCATATTTAGTTTCATGCTTCGACATCTTTGTCTAGCTCTGCCTCCTAAGCCCTCATGTCTAAGAACCTTCCACACGAGAAGGTAAAAAACATCTTCTGTGTGAAAGACCCTTAGCCAACGGGCCTAAACAGTCGGCTCCGCTTTTCTTTATAAGTCGCTGCTATGTAGAATACAACAGAATTTGCACTCATTTTTTCCTTAAACATGGCTGTGGCAGGAAAAGGATCTGGCCGCTTCTATGTACGGCCAGTTGCTCTCTTCCTCTAAAAAGAGAGGGTTTGTGTTGGTTTTTTAATTAACATTTATATGTTAAGCTACCTTCTTTATCGTTATGCTATTGTTTTATAATCCGATATTATTGTCTTCTTTCTTTTCTTGTAAGTTTAGTATTTGTTTTATGTTGAGAATTAAAGGAATCTAACTTGTTTTTTGCTTTTTTAGATCAAAATAAAAATAAAGATGTATACCATATATACCAAACACAACAGCCAGTAAAGAAAAGATTAAAATTAAGAGGATTGCTAAACCATTTTGCGATAATGAACCTATACATATCTGCCCAATAATATATCCCAGCCCTGAAACATACACAATTGGAGAAATTTTTATGTTGTCTTTTTCCTCATTGTTTAATCGTCTTAAAAAACTTTTTATTCCAAGGGAAATTAGTTTGTAAATTGTAAAAATGTAAAGAGAAAAAGTAACAATAAAAAACAGCGGTGTTTCAATCTTAATAAAAGTATAAGCAAATTTTTGAATCACTATGAAGCTTCCGAAAGAAAAAGTTGCTCCCATGAATCCATTATATAATATGTGTACCAATCTTAACTCATGTGGTTTATGAAAAAATACCCAAATACCCCATATATTAGATATCAAAAGAAAAGGTAAAATTATATATAAATATATGGTAAAGGTCGGAGGAAATAAAAATGGTGTTAAGACCATAAAGTTAATAACAACCCATACCATAATGACACTTGATCTAACACTAAAGGGCATCAATGTTTGCATAATTTGTTCTGTGCTTTTTCCATGATATTTTTCCATATAAATCTCCCCATAAAATTCAACTCGTTTTTCTAGTGCAGAGCCTATGACTGATTATATTGTCTCTTTATAAATCTATTTTCATTTTTCGACATCTTTGTCTAGTTCTGCCTAAACAGTCGGCTCCACTTTTCTTTATAAGTCACCGTTATGTAGAATACAACATGACTTGCATTCATTTTCTCCCTTCGTTTTAAATACCGAATGACCGCTTCTATGCACGGCCAGTTGCGCTCTCCGCCTAAAAGAGGGGGTATAGTGGTATTTATATGTTAAGCTGTCTCTTTATCGTTATGCTTTCGTTTCATAATCTAATAGTGTTGTCTTCTTTCCTTTCTTGTAAGTTTAGGCTTCTTTTGAGAATGTAATATGTTTGAATGTCCTGAAATAATGAATTGTTTTTTGAAATCAAAGTAAAAATACAAATGGGTACTTAGAGCCAGGAAAACAATTGAAACAAATGATAAGATAATGATCAACACAATCGCTATAGATTTTTGGCTCAAAATCCCAATACTAACTTGCCCAATCATATAGCCTAAGCCTGAAAAAAGTACGATTTTAGGAATTTTTACATCTGGATCAGTTATCCCTCTTAAGCGGGCTGTAAAATATTCAATCCAGAATAACTCGGATTTATAAACAATTAAGCCATATGCAATCAGCGATAGGATAAAAAATAAAGGTGACTCTAGTTCTACGAATTCGTAAGCTAACTTTTGAACAGCTATAAAGCTGCAAAATAAAATACTGAATGCGACAAATCCGGAATATAGTAAATGCTGCAATTGAGGCTGCCGAGGCTTATAAATCAAAATCCAAATACTCCATAGATTACATATCACATAAAACGGAAGAGCCGCGTAAGAATATATAGCGTGCGGTGGAAATATGAATAGAATGATGAGTAGAAAAAAATTCATAAAAAACCATACGAAGGCCCCGACAATATTTCTTATATCGTATGGTATTAATATTTGTATACAATCTTCTATGTTGTTGCCGTTATATTTGTCCATTATGCACCTCATGAAAAATAAAAAGATTTTATTTTATTATTTGTATGCATTTTTACCTAACATCCAACCAATTATCGAGTGAACTTTCAATTTTAATCATTGTTTCATGATGAAACAGACTGATTAATACATATACTTCTTTACTTGATAACATAAGAGTTTCAGTAGTCAAATAGCTCCACTCCCTAATGTAATATATAATCTCTAGGAAATATAATACAATAAAAAAACTGGTTTAATCTAGTAATAATTAGTTCTTTAAATCATGAAAATTCTAAAAAGTACGACGGGTAAAGTGACCCAATGAAGGCTTTTTAGGACAATAAAAAACAAAATTTTTCTTTTAAAATTCAAAAAGACAAGAAAGGTTCTCGTGTTCGAAATCTTTTCTTGTCTTTTGTTTAGAAAGAAAATGAGTGATTGCGAAGAATCTACATAATTAATTATGTAACGGGTTTTTATTCTCATCTAATGTAAACCCTTCCCCAACAACATCATGCACATCACTTACAGCAACGAAAGCATGAGGATCAACAGATGTAATAATACTTTTCAGTTTTACGATTTCATTTTTCGCAACAACGCAATATAAAACATGTCGTTCTATTTTTGTGTATGTACCAATTCCTTTTAAGAAAGTTGCTCCGCGGTCCATCTCTGATAATATTTTTTCGGCTATTTCATCATTTTTCTCAGATATAATTGTTGCTCCTTTTGCAGCGTACGCACCTTCTTGCATAAAATCAATGACTTTTGCTCCGATAAAGACAGCAACTAATGTATACATTCCTTCTCGGTATGATAAATATGTAAGGATTGAGATGATAATGACTACGGCATCAAACATAAACATCGTTTTCCCCATACTCCAGCCGATATATTTATGAGCAAGTCGTGCAATAATATCAACACCACCTGTTGTACCACCATACTTGAAAATGATTCCTAATCCAACCCCGATAAATAAACCAGCAAATAAAGCGGCGAGTGTCATATCATTTTGGAGGTTTAAATGTAAATTAAACGCATCATAGCGCTGGAACACCCAAAGAAATAATGAAACACTAAATGTCCCGATTAATGTGTACAAAAATGTTGTACGACCGAGCATTTTCCAACCGATAAAAAAGATTGGTATATTTAAGAGTAAGTTTGTATAGGAAGGATCCAGTGAAAATTGAAAGTAAAGCAGCAATGTAATCCCAGTAAAGCCGCCTTCTGCTAAATGGTTTTCAATATTAAAATTAACGATACCAAATGAGAAAATAGCAGAACCAATTAGGATGAAAAGAATGTTTCGAATTTTTAAATTTAATTTCATGCGAATCCCCCTAGTATGTAGTGATAATCACAGCTTGTTCTTATGGATAGTATACGTAATATATAGAAAAATTGGCAAGAAAACTTCACACATATTAATCATGGAGATAGAGGGAACTGTTCATTCAAGATTAGAAAGGGATTTGTATCCTCAAAAACGTGATAAATAAGCGATAACATTTGTCAAATCGTTATGAATTGGCTAACATGATAATGGAAGGATTAGAGGTGAACATCATGGAACAAAAAACAATGAAAGATCTGCAAAAGGAAGTAGATGCATATATTGGTCAATTTAAAGAAGGATACTTTAGTCCGCTTGCAATGCTAGCTCGTTTGACAGAAGAGATGGGGGAGCTTGCGAGGGAAATTAATCATTATTATGGTGAAAAACCAAAGAAAAGCACAGAAAAAGAGCGTACAATTGAAGAAGAGCTTGGAGATGTATTATTTGTGATGATTTGTATGGCAAATAGCTTAAACATCGATTTAGAAACAGCTCATAATATAGTTATGGAAAAGTTTAATACGCGTGATAAGGATCGCTGGACACGTAAAGAAGAGGGAGAGAAAGAATAATGAAAGAAATTAAAGTAATTATTGCAGGACCGAGAGGCCGTATGGGGCATGAGGCGGTACTTCTTATGGAAAGAACACCGCATTTCAATTTAGTTGCTGCTGTTGATTATAAACATGGTGGCAAGAAAATTTCTGACATTGCTGGATTGCCTAACATAGATGCTCCAATTTATACAGATTTACATACTTGTTTAGATGAAGTAGAAGCGGATGTTTTGCTAGATTTAACAACACCAGAAATCGGAAAAAAACATGTAACACTTGCAGTAGAGCGAGGAATTCGTTCTGTCATCGGAACAACAGGCTTTACAGAAGATGAATTACAACAATTAACAGAAACGGCAAAAGAAAAACAAGTTGGTACAATCATTGCACCAAACTTTGCAGTTGGAGCTGTTTTAATGATGAAGTTTTCGCAAATGGCAGCGAAATATTTCCAAGATGTTGAGATTATTGAATTACATCACGACCAAAAATTAGATGCTCCGTCTGGTACAGCTGTGAAAACAGCGGATTTAATTCGTCAAAATCGTGAGTCAAAACAACAAGGACATCCAAATGAAACAGAACAATTAGAAGGTGCACGCGGTGCAAATGTTGATGGTATTCATATTCATAGCGTACGTTTACCAGGATTAATTGCACATCAAGAAGTACTATTTGGCGGAGATGGACAAATGTTAACAATTCGTCATGATTCTTTTAACCGTGCATCATTTATGTCAGGAGTAAAACTTTCTATTGAAACAGTGATGAACTTAGATCATCTTGTATATGGTTTAGAAAATATTATTGACTAAAGGGGAAAAATGAAGATGAAGATTGCCTTAATTGCCCATGATAAAAAGAAAAATGATATGGTCTCGTTTGCATATGCATACCAACCTATTTTAGAAAAGCATATGTTGTTTGCAACAGGAACGACTGGTCTTCGAATTATGGAGGCGACAGGTATGTCTGTGACAAGATACCAATCTGGTCCGCTTGGTGGAGATCAGGAAATTGGTGCAATGATTGCAAAAAATGATTTAGACATGGTGATCTTCTTCCGTGATCCGTTGACATCACAGCCACATGAACCTGACGTGAATGCACTTCTTCGTTTATGTGATGTATATTCCATTCCGCTTGCAACGAATATGGCAAGTGCGGAGCTTTTAATGCATGCATTAGAGCGTGGCGATTTAGATTATCGAAAGTTACGAAAACGAGGGGAATAACATGAACGGATTACATATATTAGCTTTTGGTGCCCATGCCGATGACGTTGAAATTGGCATGGCAGGCACGATAGCAAAATATACAAAACAAGGATATGAAGTAGGGATTTGTGATTTAACTGAGGCAAATCTTTCTTCTAATGGAACGGTAGAGCTGCGAAAACAGGAAGCAATGAAAGCTGCTCACACACTTGGTGTCAAAAAACGTATGAACTTAGCGATGCCAGACCGAGGCCTCTATATGAAGGAAGAGTATATTCAAGAAATCGTGAAAATCATCCGTACATATAAACCACAAATTGTATTCGTACCATTTTATGAAGATCGTCACCCAGATCATGCGAATTGCGCCAAACTTGTAGAAGAAGCCATTTTCTCAGCGGGAATTCGTAAATATATGCCGGAATTTCCGCCGCATCGTGTGCAATCACTCAATTTTTATATGATTAATGGTTTTCATAAACCAGATTTTTGCATTGATATTAGTTCTTCTATTTCTGACAAGATCGCTGCGTTAGAGGCATATGAAAGTCAATTTACTAAAGGGCCAGGCGGTGTTATGACGCCATTGACGGAAGGATATGTTGAGACAGTTGTAGCACGGGAAAAAATGTTTGGAAAAGAAGTTGGCGTGATGTATGCAGAAGGGTTTATGAGCAAAAGACCAATTCTATTAGATCAAGATTTAATAGGGGGAGTAAAATGAAATTAAAAATAGGGATTACTTGTTATCCTTCTGTTGGCGGTTCTGGAGTGGTTGGAACGGAATTAGGAAAGTTGTTAGCAGAGCGTGGACATGAAATTCACTTTATTACATCAGGATTGCCATTTCGTTTAAATAAAGTATATCCGAATATTTATTTTCATGAAGTAACAGTGAATCAATATTCTGTTTTCCAATACCCTCCGTATGACTTAGCGTTAGCAAGTAAAATGGCAGAAGTAGCACAGAGAGAAAAGTTAGATATATTGCATGTACATTATGCAATTCCGCATGCGGTTTGCGCATATTTGGCAAAGCAAATGATTGGAGAGAATATTAAAATTGTCACGACATTGCACGGAACAGACATCACAGTACTCGGGTCTGATCCTTCTTTAAATAATTTAATTCGTTTTGGAATTGAGCAATCTGATGTTGTGACAGCTGTCTCACATTCACTTATTGAAGAAACGTATGAATTAATAAAAACAAAAAAAGAAATTCAAACAGTTTATAATTTTATTGATGAGCGTGTGTATTTTCAGCGTGATATGTCACAATTAATAAAAGAATATGGTATACAAGAAGACGAAAAAGTATTAATTCATATTTCGAACTTTCGTAAAGTAAAGCGTGTTCAGGATGTTGTGAAATCATTTGCTCTCATTGTAAAACAAGTAAAAGCAAAACTATTACTCGTTGGTGATGGTCCTGAGTTTTGTACCATTGTACAGCTTGTAAAGCATTTAGATATCGAGAATCAGGTTTTATTTTTAGGGAAACAAGATAATGTGGCAGAGCTTTTGGCGATGAGTGATCTCATGCTTCTGTTGTCTGAAAAGGAAAGTTTTGGACTCGTATTACTTGAGGCAATGGCGTGCGGTGTCCCTTGTATTGCTACACGTACTGGCGGGATTCCAGAAGTCATTCAACACGGAGAAACGGGATACATATGTGAAGTAGGAGATATAGAATGCGTTTCGCAGCAAGCTGTGCAGCTTCTTCAAGATGATACATTACATGCTAAAATGGCCGAGCGTTCTATCCAAGTGGCGTATGAACAATTTGGCTCAGAAATGATTGTTTCACAATATGAAGCAATATACTATGACATACTAAGGGATGACAAACATGCAACGATTTAAACGAGCAGCTTCAATTATTAAGACGTTAACAGAGAACGGCTTTGAAGCTTATTTTGTAGGTGGGAGTGTCCGCGATTATATTATTGGTAGATCAATTGGTGATATCGATATTGCGACATCGGCTCTGCCGGAAGATGTAATGCGTCTATTTCCGCGTCACGTTCCTGTTGGAATTGAACACGGGACGGTTATTGTTTTACAAGAAGACATTCCATATGAAGTGACGACATTTCGAACAGAAGGCGATTATGAAGATTTCAGGCGTCCTAGCAGTGTGCAGTTTGTTCGTTCGTTAGATGAAGATTTGCAGCGCCGTGATTTTACAATGAATGCAATTGCAATGAAAGAAACGGGAGAAATCGTTGATTTATTTGGCGGACAAGAAGCGATTGCCAAGAAGGAAATCGCAACTGTTGGAAATTCAGTTGACCGTTTTCAAGAAGATGCTCTTCGAATGATGCGCGGTATTCGCTTTGTTAGTTCACTAGGTTTTACATTAGAAGAAAGAACAAAACAAGCCATTATAGAATATGGACATTTACTAGAACATATCGCAATCGAAAGAATTGCAGTTGAATTTGAAAAGTTACTTGTCGGTACACATTGTGCAAAAGGACTTCAGCTATTAGTAGAAACGAAATTATATGAGCATTTACCTTATTTACAAATGTGCGGAGACTTCATTTCAAAAGCGGCCGAGCATAATTGGAGCTTTTTTAAAAATGATATTGAAGCGTGGGCGTTCTTTTTATATTGTGTTAGAGAAGAACATCCATCTGTTTTTTTACGACAATGGAAATTCTCAAATAAAAAAATTAAAGAGATTGTATCCGTTATATTATATGTAAAAGCACGAGAAAAACAAGAGTGGGATGCATTTTTATTATATAAAGCAGGGAAAGATGTTGCTGTTATGGCGGAGCGCGTATACGAAGGCGTAATGAATACATATTTACATTCGAATGTTGAGCGTGTCGAAAAGGTATATGAAGACTTACCAATTTCAAATCGTCAAGAGTTGCAAGTTAGTGGCAATGATTTATTAGCATGGTCAACGGAACAAGCCGGACCGTGGGTTGCTGATGCATTGCAAAAAATTGAAGAAGAAGTTGTATCCGGACGATTAAAAAATGAGAAAGAGTATATAAAGGAGTGGCTGCATAGATGCAATCTGCTATAAGAAAACAGTTATTGCAAATCCTCTCTGAAGCTAATGATGAGTTTCTATCAGGTCAAACGATTAGTGAGAAGCTTGGATGCTCAAGAACAGCTGTGTGGAAGCACATGGAGGTCCTTAGAGAAGAAGGATATGAGCTAGAAGCTGTAAGACGCTTAGGGTACCGGATTGCAAGTAAACCAGACAAAGTAACGGCAAATGAAATTCAGCTTGGCTTACAAACAGAGTTTCTAGGCCGAACGGTATACTTTGAAGAGTCAGTAACATCTACACAGCAAATCGCAGCTCGTCTTGCTTATGAAGGAGCGGCTGAAGGAACCATTGTTGTTGCAGAGGAGCAAACAGCAGGTCGTGGCCGATTGAGCAGAAAGTGGTACTCACCAAAAGGGACAGGAATTTGGATGAGCATTATTTTGCGCCCGGCAATTCCGATTCATCAAGCACCGCAATTAACATTGTTAGCCGCCGTGAGCGTAGCGCAGGCTATTGAAAAATGCACAAATCTTTCTGTTGGCATTAAATGGCCGAACGATATTTTAATTAATGGGAAGAAAGTAGTTGGCATTTTAACAGAAATGCAAGCAGATCCTGATAAAATTAATGCTGTTATTATTGGAATTGGCATTAATGTGAATCAAAAGCAAGAGCATTTTGCTGAAGATATCCAGCACATAGCTACCTCATTAGCAATTGAATCCGGAAAAATGATTGTACGAGCTGAACTGATGCAGCAAATCTTTTTGCAGATGGAAAAGCTATATAAAGAATATTTAGAACGTGGTTTTTCAGTGATTAAGCTTCTTTGGGAAAGTTACGCTGTGAGTATCGGAAAAGAAATTACAGCGCGGACGATGACAAATACAATTACGGGAATTGCAAAAGGAATTACAGCTGACGGTGTCCTTGTACTTGAAGATCATGACGGGATTGTACATCATATTCATTCCGCAGATATTGAAGTAAAGTGAAACGTTTAGAAGCTATTTTTCATTTCTTTCATATTTATTGTTCATTAGATTTGTATTTATATAGAGCCCTTTGCTAAAAAAAGCAAAGGGCTATTATATGTGAAAATGATTTTCTTTTTTAGAAAAGTATAGCAATTATGTTTTGCTATTTGTTATAATAAGGGCGAATATGGGCAGTATCAATAGGAACTGCACCGCTATGTGGGAAAATCAAAATAAACATGTGGTTCTGCCTTGATCCAAAATAGGACTAGGACAGAGGGATGAATATTGCCGAATGATACTACCCTTCTGCCTTTTTACGGTCAGAAGGGTTTTTTTATATGTTTTTTCATCCGGCCATCTCCTCTCTCCAGATAAAGGAGGAGAAATTCGTGAAAACTGTGACGGATTTTTTGAAAATGAAAGAACAAAATGAGCCGATTGCGATGGTAACTGCGTATGATTATCCATCGGCAAAGTTTGCTGAAGAAGCAGAAGTTGATATGATTTTAGTTGGAGACTCTCTTGGAATGGTTGTGCTCGGATATGATTCAACAATTCCAGTAACAGTTGATGATATGATTCATCATACAAAAGCAGTGCGCCGCGGTGCGAAAAATACATTTGTTGTAACGGATATGCCATTTATGTCTTATCACGTTTCACTGCCAGAAACGATGAATAACGCACGCCGCATTATTCAAGAAAGCGGTGCGCATGCTGTAAAAGTTGAAGGAGCAGATGAAGTTGTATCAATCATTCGTTTCCTTACAAATGCAGGTATTCCAGTTGTAGCTCATTTAGGATTAACTCCGCAATCTGTCGGTGTGCTAGGTGGCTACAAAGTGCAAGGGAAAGATGCAGAAAGTGCGAAAAAATTGCTTGAAGATGCGAAAAGGTGTGAAGAGGCAGGAGCAATTGCACTTGTATTAGAATGTGTACCGATGCAATTAGCGGAACTTGTAACAAAGCAATTAATGATTCCGACTATTGGAATTGGCGCTGGGAATCAAACAGATGGTCAAGTTCTTGTTTATCATGATTTGATTACGTATGGTGTTAATCGTGTTCCGAAATTTGTGAAGCAATATACGTCTGTACAAGAAGAAATTGTAAGAGGAATTGGACAATATGTTCATGAAGTAAAGCTAAGACAATTTCCAGAGAAAGTACATTCGTTTACGATGAAAGAAGAAGAATGTTTAGCGCTATACGGAGGAAAGCAGTAATGAATATTATTACAACAGTGCAAGAGATGCAGCAAATCGCAAGTGAACTTCGTGCAAGTGGAAAGAAAGTTGGATTCGTTCCAACGATGGGGTTTTTACATGAAGGGCATTTGACGTTACTGAGACAAGCGAAAAAAGAAAATGATATTGTTATATTAAGTATATTTGTAAATCCGTTGCAATTTGGTCCGAATGAAGATTTAGACCGTTATCCGCGTGATATTGAGCGCGATGAGCGCTTAGCACGTGAAGTAGAAGTGGATTATTTATTTTATCCAAGTGTTGAAGAAATGTATCCAGAAGAGCGAACAACGAATATTGAAGTGATAAAGCGCACGAATGTTTTATGCGGAAAGCAGCGACCTGGTCATTTTGAAGGCGTTGTAACAGTATTGATGAAGCTTTTCAATATTACAATGCCAAATCGTGCGTATTTTGGGATGAAAGATGCACAACAAGTAGCGGTTATTGAAGGATTTGTTGGTGACTATAATTTTCCTGTTACAATTGTGCCAGTTGACATTGTAAGGGAAGAAGATGGATTAGCACGCAGTTCTCGCAACGTTTACTTATCAGAAAGGGAACGCCAAGAGGCACCGCATTTATATAAAAGCTTATGTATGGCAAAAGAGAAAATCGTTAAAGGAGAACGTAGTCCAGAACAGATTACGAACTTCATTAAAGAATATATTGAAATAAATACACATGGTATGGTCGATTATGCTGATATATATGCGTATCCGAATTTAACTGAGGCCCAGCAAATAAACGGACGTATGATTATTGCAATTGCTGTAAAGTTTGAAAATGCACGACTAATAGATAATATTACATTTACGGTTCAATAAGGGGGAGCAACTATGTTTCGCACAATGATGAGAGCGAAGTTACATCGCGGTACAGTAACAGAAGCAAACTTAAATTATGTAGGAAGTATTACAATCGATGAAGATCTAATGGATGCAGTCGGGATTGTGGAAAATGAGAAAGTACAAATTGTGAACAATAATAATGGTGCACGTCTAGAAACATATGTAATAAAAGGAGAACGAGGTACGGGGGTCATTTGTTTAAATGGTGCAGCTGCTCGTCTTGTTCAACCAGGGGATAAAGTGATTATAATTTGCTACGGACTCGTTTCAGAAGACAAAGTATTAACACATATTCCGAAAATTGCTGTTTTAGATGATAATAATCAAATTGTGGAAATGCTTGGAGCGGAAAAAGCAGGCACGGTTTTATAATGGATAAGAAAAGCTATCTCTGAAAAAAAGAGATAGCTTTTCTTATGGGAAAGCAAAATCATTTCATTTTTCGTATCTTTTCATTAAGATGATGGAAAACGTGGTATAGTAACACTATAGAAATTTTGTTGGGCAAAGGTAAGAAATTGAGGTGTCATTGATGAGTAAGCGTTATGTCGTAGTCGATTTAGAAACGACAGGGAATGCCTGGAAAGATGGAAAAGATAGAATTACTCAAATTGCAGCAGTTGTTGTAGAGGATGGAGAAATTCTTGAAATTTTCTCTTCTTTTGTAAACCCCGAACGGGACATTCCACCATTTATTACAGAATTGACGGGGATTGATGAAACACTTGTGAAACAAGCTCCGTTATTCCGAGATGTGGCGCCGATGATTATTGAACTATTACAAGGTGCGTACTTCGTTGCGCATAACGTTCATTTTGATTGGAATTTTTTGAAAGAAGAATTACGGCTAGCTGGATTCTCAGAAATAACATGTTCGAAAATTGATACAGTTGAGCTGGCGCATATTTTATTGCCAACAGCTGATAGTTATAAATTACGCGATTTAGCCAAAAGGTATGGTTTTGATCATGACCAGCCTCATCGTGCTGATAGTGATGCAATGGCAACAGCAGAGATATTTTTACAATTACTTTCTAAAATGGAAAGTTTGCCACTCGTTACGTTGCAATCGCTATATGAGCTAAGTGATATGTTTCAAAGTAACATTGGAGATATTATGTCTGCATGTATTTTAAATAAAATGATGCATGGAACAGATGATGAGAAGCAATATGACATCTATCGGAATATTGCTTTAGGTAAACGTAATTATACATTGCAGATTGGAGATGATTCTCCTACTGACTTTTCTTCTTTTTTAACAGAAACGATGCACCGATTAAGGGAAGTAATGCCGTCTTTTGAAAAAAGAGAAGGGCAGCAAATGATGATAAATGAGGTTTACGAAGCGCTTCGAGACGCTCGTTTTTCGTTAATTGAAGCAGGAACAGGTACAGGAAAAACGTTAGCATATTTACTCCCTAGTATTTTTTATGCGAAAGAAACAGAACAACCAGTAGTCATAAGCACACAAACGGTGCAGCTGCAGCAACAAATTTTAGCAAAAGAAATCCCGCTGCTGAAAACGATACTTCCGTTTCCATTTGAAGTAGCAATGTTAAAAGGAAGAAAGCATTATTTGTGTTTGCATAAATTTGAGCATGCATTGGGAGAAATTGAAAACAATTATGATAATGCATTAACGAAAGCGAAAATTTTAGTTTGGCTCCTTGATACAGAATCAGGAGATCGAGATGAGCTGAATATTCCAGCTGGCGGGAAGCTATTGTGGGAACGAATTTGCAGTGATGCTCATAGTCCGAGTCGGATGCAAAGCGCCTGGTTTAGCCGCTGCTTTTACCAACGTGCTAAAAACAAAGCGTTATTTGCAGATGTTGTTGTCACAAATCATACGTTGTTATTTCAGGATTTTGCAAGTAGAGAACCATTGCTTGCTTCATGTGAACATATTATCTTTGATGAAGCTCATCATCTTGAGGAAACGGCAAGTAAAGCGTTAGGAGAGCAATTTTCTTGTATGTATTTTCAAATCGTGTTATCACGATTTGGTACGCTAGAAACATCTAATGTATTAGCTAAAGCGTATGATATGATGAAGCAATCACAAACTGCTTCACGTTCTACGTTTCAAACGATTAGCTATATGTTGAAAGAAATAAAGTTTGATGCAGATGAATTATTTCAAATGATGCGCACGTTTATATTTCAAAAAACAAAGCAGGAACATGTATCTGGAAATATCCCGCTTATTTATCGTTATGATGTAAAGAAGGAAAGAGGTAAGCTTTGGCGCAGTATTGTGGAATTAACAGATCGTTTTGTTCACCAATTAGGGCGAGTACTTACGCTATTAGAAAAACAATGTGAAATATTGCAAAAGCAAAGTGAATGGGAACTACATATGGTTACCGGAGAGTTTGTGCATCTTACTGAAGTTCTTTCTAAAATGACCCAATCGTTACGGATACTTATTTTAGAAGAAACGAGCCATGTGACATGGATGGAAGCTGAAACGAAAGGAACTATCCATGCAACGATTTTATACGCGCAGCCCGTTAATATTAGTGATTTATTTGCTGATCAATTTTTGGCGCGAAAACGAAGTGTTATATTTACCTCAGCCACTTTAACGGTAAATGATACGTTTGATTATATAGAAGCGGAGCTTGGTTTAGAGGATTTTACACCAAATACAGTAACGATCCCATCACCGTTTCATTATGAAGAGAAAGTAAAGTTAATGGTTTCAACAGATGTTCCGCATATTAAACATGTAAGGGAAGATGAGTATGTAAAAGCGGTTTCGAACCATATTACAAAAATTGCGAAAGCTACAAATGGTCGAATGCTCGTTTTATTTACATCATACGAAATGTTAAAAGAAGTATATGAGGTATTAAAGAAGATCGATGAGCTAGAAGAATTCCTTTTATTAACACAAAGTGTTCATAACCGTAGTCGCACTAGAATGATTCGAAAGTTTCAAGAGTTTGAAAAGGCCGTTTTATTAGGGACAAGCAGTTTTTGGGAAGGAATTGACATACCAGGAGAAGCGTTAAGTTGTCTTGTTATCGTGCGTCTTCCATTCACATCACCACATCAGCCGATGATGCAAGCGAAAGGTGAACGATTAAAAGAAAAGGGAGAAGATCCATTTACACAACTAGCTCTGCCGCAAGCAATTCTTCGTTTTAAACAAGGGTTCGGCCGTCTTATTCGTACAACAACGGATACAGGAACAGTGTTTGTGTTAGATCGTCGTCTTACTGCATCTTTTTACGGAAAACGATTTCTTCAATCGATTCCAAGTATTCCACTGTATGAAGGACCATTAGACGATTTAATCAAAAAAATGGAGTAAGAGTAGAAATTTCATCAGTAGAGGAACTTGAGATAAATTTATCCCACTTTTTTGGGGGGAATAAGACTCAAAACTAATGAAAATTTCACTTTATAAAAGTTAACGCCTGAAGCACATTTGCTTCAGGCGTAACATGTGGGTAGGAGGAATTTTTATTTTTTCATACATTAAATATAGAAATACAACGGTTTTCGACTTCAAACCTTTTTTTGAAGAACATGTCCTGCTATAATAGATGGGTGATGAAGCAGGGGTTGGAAAGAATGTACCCTTATTGTAACCGCAATGCGTTCTTTTATAATTAGAAATTTTGTGTAACGGAGGAGTTTGCATGGAGAAGAAAATTGAAGTATTATCAACGACGCGTCTGACGTACTCGTCGGATTTATATAAGGTTGTTGATAGTTTAAATCGAACATTAAAAGAAAAAGATCTGATGTTCGGATTAGCATTAGACGAAAATGAAAAAGAGACAGCAATTTTTACGATTTACAGAACGTAGTGATACAATGAAAAAGTGGATTTTGACAATTTTGATTGTAATCGTTGCAATTGTTTTATACGGGGGTCACATTTATAATACGTCTATGGAGAAAAAAGTTCCGAAAGAATCGAAAACAGTTGAGATTGCAAAGGAAAAAGCAAAACTCACAAACGTAACAAAAATCGATTATTATAACGGCAAAACTCCATATGAAGTTGTACAAGGTGTGAATGAAAAAGGAGAACAATATATCGTTTGGGTGCCTGAGAAAAAAGGAGAAATTTTGGTGCAAAAAGCAAGCAAAGGTATCTCTGAAAAAGAAGCATTGCAAATTGTTGCAAAGGAACGAAAACCAAAGCAATTTGTCAAAGCAAAATTAGGCGCCGAAAACAATGTTCCATTATGGGAAGTTACATATATTGATGATGAAAATCGTTATACTTACTATTATCTTGCTTTTCAAGATGGTAAGTTTTTGAAACGATATAGTATTGAAAAATAAGTGCAGGGGGAACTCAGGATGAAATTAGCAAAGCGAGTAGCTGCTCTAACACCATCTTCAACGTTAGAAATTACAGCAAAGGCACAAGCGTTAAAAGCGGAAGGACATGATGTGATTGGCTTAGGAGCAGGAGAGCCTGACTTTAATACGCCAGAGCATATTATAGAGGCTGCTTATAAAGCGATGTTAGAAGGTTATACAAAATATACACCAACTGGTGGATTAGCTGCGCTAAAACAAGAAATTATCAAAAAATTTGAGCGTGACCAAGGCATATCTTATGAACCATCTCAAATTATTGTATGTAACGGTGCAAAACACGCTTTATATACGTTGTTTCAAGTGTTACTTGATGAAGGTGATGAAGTTATTATTCCAACTCCGTATTGGGTAAGCTATCCAGAACAAGTGAAGCTTGCAGGCGGAGAGCCAGTATATGTAGATGGTTTGGAAGAAAATCATTACAAAATAACACCGGAGCAATTACGTCAAGTAATTACAGAGAAAACGAAAGCTGTAATTATTAACTCACCTAGCAACCCAACAGGGATGATTTATAGTAAAGAAGAGCTACAACAGCTTGGACAAGTATGTTTAGAGCATGACATTTTAATCGTTTCTGATGAAATTTATGAGAAGTTAATTTATGGCGATGCCGAGTATACATCAATTGCTCAGCTTTCTAACGAATTACAAGAACAAACGCTTATTATTAACGGTGTATCAAAATCGCATTCGATGACAGGATGGCGTATTGGCTATGCAGCAGGTAATAAAGAACTCATTAAGGCAATGACAAACTTAGCGAGTCACAGCACGTCAAACCCTACTTCAATTGCACAGTACGGAACGATTGCTGCTTATGCTGGTGATCAACAGCCTGTAGAAATCATGCGCAGAGCATTTGAAGAACGACTAAATATCGTGTATGATAAGCTAATTCAAATTCCTGGGTTCACTTGTATTAAACCACAAGGAGCATTCTATTTGTTCCCCAATGTAAAAGAAGCAGTCGCATTAGCTGGTTATGAAACGGTTGATGAATGGGCAAAAGCGTTGTTAGAAGAAGAAAAAGTTGCTCTTGTTCCAGGAACAGGATTCGGAGCACCGAACAATGTTCGTTTATCGTATGCGACTTCACTAGAACAGCTAGAGAAAGCGTTAGAACGTATTCATAGATTTATGAAGAACAAAATGGAAGGCTAAGCACAGTTCTTTCATTCTGACTTCTACAAACTGTTTTTTTATTCGACAGTTCAAATGATACCTCCCTATATGAAAGGGAGGTTTTTTTGACGAATTGTGCCAAAAAGAAATACGAAAAGGTGTGTTATACTAGAAAGCGAGGTGTTTGAATATGAAGAAGAAAATCATGTTAGAATGGTTTGAACAAGGTAGTATTGCGATTCCAAAATTATTAATGATGCATTACAAAAAACTTGGTTTAAACGAAATTGAGTTTATGGTACTTTTGCATGTACACACATTTTTAGAATCAGGAAACTCTTTTCCGACACCAGGAGAAATTGCAGAGCGAATGACGATTACACAAACAAAGTGTATGGAGATTATTCAGGCGTTAATTCAGAAAGGTTTTTTAGCTTTAGAAGGAGGCCGGAAACCTGCGGCAATGATTTGTGAAAGTTATTCACTCCAGCCTCTTTGGGAAAAAATATTACATTTTTTAATGAGTGAAAACATTGAAGAGGAAGAGCGAGAACAAAAACAATTACAAATAAATTTATATACAGTATTTGAGCATGAATTTGGCAGACCTTTATCTCCATTTGAGTGTGAGACGTTAGCGATGTGGCAAGATCAAGATCATCACGATCCTCTTTTAATTCAAGCAGCCCTTCGCGAAGCCGTTATGAGTGGAAAACTGAACTTCCGTTATATTGATCGTATCCTGTTTGAATGGAAGAAGAACGGTATTAAGACAGTCGATCAAGCACAAAATCAAGGCCGGAAATTTAGAGAAAGTCAACAGCGGAATCAGCAAGTATCACGCCAAGAAACGAAGTATACTGGAAAAGTACCATTTTATAATTGGTTAGAGCAGTAATGGTAGGAGGAAATAATGCTAAATAAAACACAAATTAGACACTGTCTCGATGTAATGGGAGAGATGTATCCGGAAGCACATTGTGAACTGAATCATGACAACGCATTTGAACTTGTTATTGCGGTTGCGCTATCTGCACAGTGTACAGATGTTTTAGTAAATAAAGTAACAAAAAGTTTATTTCAGAAATATAAAACACCAGAAGATTATTTAAAGGTGTCTTTAGAAGAATTGCAGCAAGATATTCGCTCGATTGGTTTATACAGAAATAAGGCGAAAAATATTCAAAAGCTATGTCATATGCTTATTGATGAATATGGCGGAGAGGTGCCGCAAGACCGAGATGAATTAACGAAGTTACCAGGTGTAGGACGAAAAACAGCAAACGTTGTTGTCTCTGTTGCATTTGGTGTTCCAGCAATTGCAGTTGATACGCACGTAGAGCGCGTAAGTAAGCGACTTGCCTTATGTAAATGGAAAGATTCTGTGTTAGAAGTAGAAAAGACGTTAATGAAGAAAGTACCGATAGAAGAGTGGGGCGTAACACATCACCGCATGATATTCTTTGGGCGTTATCACTGTAAGGCACAGCGTCCGCAGTGTGAAGAATGCCAGCTATTAGAGTTATGTCGCGAAGGAAAGAAGCGCATGAAGGAGAAGGAAAAGAAATGAAGCAAGTACTTGAAATACCGAATGACTTTCGGTGCAACCCTTTCTTTGAAGACATGAATGTCATCGAATACAATGCAGAGAAATCATTTGGAGAGCTTTTAGAGGAGACGTGCTTTTTCTTTGATATTGAGCAGGGATATAAGCCATGGAATGAGATAGAAATGAGCATTCCTACTGTATTAGGTTTATGGAAAGAACAAAAAGAAGAGATTTCTATGTTATTTCGAAATCGAAACAAAAAAGAAGCGAAAGATCCGATGGTACAATTTGCAGGACATCTTTTATCCATTTTACACTGGATGAATGGAACATCTGTTACAAGTTTACAAAATATGAGTGAACAAATCGCCAGACTTGAGAAAAAGCCAGTTAACTTTTTAGAACGATTTTCATTCATTATGAATAAGCCAAATCATTACCATTCCTTCATTCAGCTCACACAGTTATATGAAGAAATGGAAAAGTTATATGTAAAAGCACTTATTATGCAAAAGAAGCCATCTTCCCGTTAGGGAGATGGCTTCTTTTTTTACTATCATAATTACTGAGTATTTGCTGGTGGAACTAGAGGCTTATCAACTGGTGGTTTTTTTTCTTCTTCAGCTTTCTTTTTAGCCTCTTCTTCAGCTTTTCTCTTAGCTTCTTCTTCTGCTTTTTTCTTAGCGTCATCATCAGCTTTTTTCTTAGCCTCTTCTTCAGCTTTCTTTCTTGCATCATCATCGGCTTTTTGCTTAGCGTCATCATCAGCCTTTTTCTTAGCTGCGTCATCATCAGCTTTTTTCTTAGTATCATCACCGCCAGGTACGACTACGGTTTTAGTTGCTGGGGTACTAGTACCACCAGTCTTTTTCGCAACAAGTGAGATCGTATAAGTAGCGCCAGGTTTGACACCGCTAATTGTTGCACTTGTACCACTTATTTGTGGACTGCCGCCAGACCCGTCACTACCTTTATAGCTTACAGAATAAGATACGTCTGAATCGTCTGAAGCTGACCAACTTAAAGCAATGGATTGCGATGCAGCATCATATGAGGCATTTAAAGATGGTGCATCTACATTGATTTTTGGAATATCATCTTTTTTTGCACCTTTAACATAAAGTTCGTTACCGATGCGTTCTACACTACTTGGCATTTCAAAGCGAGATGTATCACTTCCAAATTCACTCATCATCGCTTTAAATATACGCTGTGCGATAGGTGATGTATTTTTGTCAATATAGCCTTCACTTGGTTTGTCATACCCTGTCCATACAGCCATCGTATATTGTGGTGTAAAACCTGCAAACCAACTATCAGGACTTGCGGAATCAGGGAAATCGTATTTCCTAAGGTCTTCTGTAGAATAGTTTGTTGTTCCTGTTTTACCAGCAACGTCTAATGAAGGAATATTTGCCGCTTTACCAGTACCAGTACTAGATTTTACAACACTACGCATCATATCAGTAACCATGTATGCTGTAGAATCCTTCATCACTCGTTTTCCTTTTGGAGTAAAGTTTACTTCTTTCCCATCTGGATAGACAACTTTTGTGACGAAATGTGGTTTATGATATATACCGCCACTTCCGTAAGCTGCATATGCTCCTGCAACTGTGAGTGGAGAAGCTCCATTACTACCAATTGCTGATGATTCTACAGCGCCATCTTTTCCAAAAGTAAAACCAAGTCCTTCAGCGAAAGCTTGTGCTTTATCTCGTCCGACTTCATTCGCGATTTTTACAGCTGGAACGTTTCGTGATTGCGCTAATGCTTCACGCATAGACATTGTACCTTTATGACCGTTGTCAAAATTTCGTACTTCTCGTTTTCGGTCTGTTTCATAATAGTATGTTGAGTCATCAACTTGGTGATACGTAGACCATTGTTTGTATTCAACAGCAGGGCCGTAGTCAAAAATCGGCTTCATTGTTGAACCAACTTGGCGCGTTGTCGTATCAACAGCTATATTATGTCCTTTAAATGTTGCTTTATTTTCACCGCGTCCGCTACCGAGTGCACGTACTGCGCCTGTTTCAGTATCCATAAATGCGAATGCACCTTGGAATTTTTCATCAGGATAGTTAATGATCTCTTCAGTGTTCAACATTTTATCCGCAAAATCTTGAGCTTTTGTATCTAATGCTAAATAGATATTAAGACCATCAGAACCAATGTTCACATCTTTAATTTCTGACTCGATTTCTTTTACAGCAGCATCAAAATATGCTTGATACGGCATTTGTGTTGCTTCTTGAGATGGTTGAAGACCTTCTGTTACCGGGATTTTCTTAGCATCGTCCATCTCTTGCTTTGTAATATAGCCATGTCTGTTCATTAAATATAATACTGTGTCGCGTCGCTCTGTCGCAGCCTTCACATTTTGCGGCTTCGTAGGATCATAATTATTAGGACCTTGTGGTAATCCTGCAAGCATCGCTGCTTCGTGTAATTTTAAATCTTTTAAATCTTTTCCGTAATAATTTTGCGCAGCAGTTGCAATTCCGTAAGAACGGTTACCTAAGTTAATTTTGTTTAAGTACATTTCTAGAATTTCATGTTTTGAATATTGCTGCTCTAGCTTGTAAGATAAATACCATTCTTGTACTTTACGTTCTGCTGTTTTTTTCCTCGTCAAGAAATAGTTTTTAATAACTTGTTGTGTAATAGTACTACCGCCTTGAGAACCAAAATCACCTGTCACGTTTTCGAAGATTGCTTTTGTAGTTCGCTTAAAATCAATCCCATTGTGCTCGTAAAAGCGTGAATCCTCTGTAGCTAGGAAGGCACTTTCAACTACTTTTGGAACTTGGTCATATGTGACATTCGTTCGCTTCTCAGCGCCGTATTCATATATGAACTTTCCGTCTTTATCATAAAACTTTGTTGATAATGGATTTACAAGTTTTGCTTTATCTAGTTTTGGAGCATCTTTTACCATAACAAAGAAAGCAGAAACTCCAGCTACTAGTGTCACAATGCCGATCAATAAGCAAGCGATTAGAAATTTACGTAGAAAAGAACCTTTTTTCTTTGGTTTCTCTTGTTTAGGATGTTCTTGCTTCTGTTTTTGAACTTGTTTTCGTTCTTCACGAGAACGATAATTTTCTGACATTATACTTTCTCCTACCTTTCATTTTCTCCCCAAAAGTCGAAAAATGAGCCTTATTGTTGACTCTATCATGAAAAATAAAGTGTGTCTAGTGTGTGGATATAATCAATGCGGGGATGATAACCACATTGTAATAAGTATCCACATTCTTCCACTTCTTCTTTCGTAATGGATTTACGTCCACCAGCTTCTTGGCGATTCCAAAATGTCACGATATGTTTTGCATCCAATAAATAAAATTCATCGTAAAGAGTAAATTTAATAATAACGAATGCAATTCCGCTATGAGCTAATACTTCTTTCATATGATTGATTTGATGAAGATGGAAGTTTTGTAAAGGAAAACTCGTTTTATTTCTCGTTTCTTTCGCTTCAAAATCAATGTACTTGCCTTTGTACACACCGTTGTAATCAGTTGTAGAAGGTTGCTTAAAGTACGCTTCTTTAATTACGGCAGCGCTTCGTTTTGGGTAATCGACCTTTACGATTTGAAGAGGGGTCGGCTTTTTATGCACACAAGCAATATTGTGAGTTAAATAGTATTGATTTGTTTCGTTCAGCTCCTCTTCAAGAGACATTCCTCTGTTACTATAAGTATCTTTTCTTATAGGTGACAGGCTATGAGTTGGTTGAGTCTGAGTATACTTTCTTCCGTTTGGGTAACGAATGGTCATAATTTGTCCACTCCAAATTGCATAGAATTACTTACAAAGGTGATTATATCAAAAAAAATAAAAAATGGGCTATTTTTTTAGATAGATATGAGGTGAGAGCATTATGTTTGCACAAAACAACTATGAAAAAATAAGACAAGAAAGAAAAATATCTTCTTATACGAATGAAGAAAAATATCTTGTAAATGATATTCAGCAACAAACGATTCTTGCAAATGTGGATAACATTTCACGAACGCATGCTTATAAGGAATATTATGAGCGTAATAAAGAAATTCGTTGGTCGTTTTTAGCTAGCATGGTGTCTCGCAATGCAGGCTGGAATATGACAGATTTAGAAGGAAAATATTATCCGAAAGTTTTATCTAAGGAGATACGGAAACAATTATTTCTTACATATGAACGTGCGAATTGGCTTATTTTTTTAGATGCGTATCCACAGTTGCTGTTGTACGAATATAGCAAACGAATGAAAAAGCCATTGTTTCATTTATTACAAAAGTTTTCCGTTTCGGTATTTATGGAAGGGGAATGGTCTCATTTTTGGCAGCAAAGAAACGAGGAACGACTTATGACAGCTCTTATTATTAATGAACAATCTATCATTCAAGAACCGATCATTGAGCATCCATTTTATCAAAAACATATTTTTCAAACATTCATGTTTAAATTTCAAGAATTATTTCATTTTAGTGCAGTAATATTTCCGACAATAGCGGGGGAATTATACGGTTTTTCTGTACATCAATTTGAAACATTAACAAAGAGAATTGAACTCGGAAAGCGATTAGCATGGCTATTGTTTCATCCAACTTATAAGGAGTTATTTTATACATTTTCTTCTCAAACAGTTCACACAGGATCAAGATTCGATTATGAACAATATTTCATTACAACTAATGAACAAAATACGCCGCAGCTTCGTGATGTATTTTCGGTTGTTTCTCATCACCGTAAGACCGAGGAAGATTGGTTTCAGACAGGGGTGGATGTAGAAAAGCTGTTTTTATTTGAAGAACCGAAAGAAGAGGTTGAAATGACAGCATGGTTTTGTCAAAAACAGAAACAATTACATTTCTTTGCTTCATTACATAGCCTTTTTTAACAGGAGATAGAAGAGAGGGGATAGAATGTCGGTATCTTAATCAAGTAAAGTTTGTATTATTCATGATATAATAAAAAAATCCCGCTTTGTGGAAAGCGGGAATGAAACCATCCGTAAGAGCCCGATTGGTTTAACTAACCATCAGTGAGAAGAATGTTCACTGATGGAAGTTTTATGTCTTATGTCGCAGGAAAATTTGGACCGTCTAATTTTGGATTTCCTGTTTCAGGTTTATTTTGTTTGCTTTGAGGTTGTTTTTTCTTGTTTTCATTTTTATTTTTAGCCAATGTCGACACCTCCCTTTCGTATTGTTGCCACTTTCATAAACTTCATACAAAAAATCACTTTCTTTGCCGAATTACAACTAGTTTTGTCAAGCATGCAGGAGTAAAAATAGAGCTGGCGAATTAACATGACAAAGAAAAAGCAAAGAGGGAGGCGTGTTGAAGATGAAAATGGTTCAGAAAGAAGATGTAATGAAAAAGATGGATCAGATGTTAAATACTCTTGATTTGCTTGAAATGAACGTGTCGCTTAGGGTTGATCATGCGCTAAAGGATAAAAAAGAATTTGTAGTTAATAAAGTAGAGATTATGGAAATGCATATGAAGCATATGGAAACGAAATTATTAAATCATGAAGAGAAAGGTAACTGGGTACAAACATTTCAAATAGTAGCCGTTAGTATATAGGTGAGAATAGTGGAATATACAACATTGATTGAGTTAACAAAAAAACTAATTGAGTATAATGATGAAACAATTATAAAAAAAAGAGAAAGTGAAGAATGTGAATTTGATTTTTATCATGATATAAAGCCATTCGTATCTTTAGTGGATCAAAACTTAGAAGAATGGAAACAATTCGTTTTGGAGTGGTTGCAGCGTACAAAGCCTAAATACATACATGTACAGCAAATAGAACAAGTATGTACAAATTTACAAAATAATTCTTTACAGTGCTTTGCGAGGAAAATGAATGGAAAACGTTTTTTTGAAACGCATCAAGCGATTCATTATACATTACAAAATATTTTAGAACAATGTAAGTAATAAGAGGGGAAAGTCCCTCTTATTTTTATGCTTCTGTTATAATATCTTTTTCTGTTTCGTAAGTTGGTTTTGTAGCCCCTATTGTTTCTAATTCACGAATTATACTTCTATACTCTGATAAGCAAATTTTTCCTTTTAGATAAGAATTTCTTGCGAAATCAAGTAACTCATTTAAATCTTCTGGTTCATACCCCTTTTTTATGACGAATTCTTGTTTTAAGTCCCCTAATACCATGTTGATTCCTCCCCCATAAGAATCTTTCTATTTAATGGTAGCATACAAACGCTTACTTTTTTATTTTTCGAAAATTTAAATTTCTTTAAATTTAAAGTTTGTATTCAAAATTTGCAATTTATAGGACGATTACACATTTTTTTTTTGATTACATATTCTAACTGTATAAAAAACAGTTAGAGGAGGGAGAATGCATGTTTCAACGTTCTAACATGTATCAGAGTGAACAAGACCCATACTTGCGTTCTAACATGTATCAGAGTGAACAGGACCCGTATTTGCGTTCTAACATGTATCAGAGTGAACAAGACCCATACTTGCGTTCTAACATGTATCAAAATGAACAAGACCCATACTTAGGTTCTAACATGTATCAGAATGAACAAGACCCATACTTACGTTATAATATGTATCCTTTTGCGCCTTACTATATGAATTACACTAATTATTTTCAACCTTTTCAACTTCCACAAATGAATCAGTCGATGTTTTATCCACCGAAACAACCTACTCAATCTTCTTTTTATCCACATACGCCATATCCAATGATGAATAAACAAAACTCTACAAAACAACAGCCAAGCCAATTTTCCAGCTTTATGTCGCAGTTTAAAACATCTGACGGAAATTATGACATTAATAAAATGATGGGTACCGCAGGCCAAATGATGAATGCAATGAACCAAATTACCGGTATTGTCAAACAAGTAGGTGGTTTTTTTGTAAAATGAAACTTCCATTCATGGGCGATTTTCCCATGAATGGTTAGTAGAACCAATCGGGCTCATACGGATGGTTTGATTCTCTTCCTGATTCCGCTTCATACCAGCCGTTAGAGCGGGGTAAAGTGAAACTTCCATTCATGGGTGTCTTTCCTATGAATGGTTAGTTGAAAAAATTGAAATTATATAGGTAGTTTTTTTGAGGTCTTTATATAGGAAGAGACGTGTAAAAAGTTATAGGGAAATGTCTTAAGATATTTTGATATGTGGAGACTAATAAAATACCCAAATTTGGCAGATGAAATGTCATAAAAAATAGTTGTTCGGACTTCCTATCCATTTTACAATTGCAGTAGTATTAAAAATAAAGTATATGGAGAGGAAGAATGTGAAGAGAATTATTTTACTTTTGTTTTTTGTTATGATTACATTAACTATTTTTATTTTCACAAATTTTAAACAATTTTTATAGACAAATTTCCAATATAGAAATAGGTGTTTGTTACAAACGGCTTTTACTCTTTTCACATATTGTAAAATGTAAGGTTATTTTCAAACTGTGAGAGGAGAGAAAAACTATGTATCATTGTCATCCTTGTTTTGGAGGATTGGGCCCAGTTTCACCAATTACAATAGCACCGCCAGTTGTGCATCCGACAAAATGTTGTGAAACACACACATGCTCAAAAACGATTGTACCTCATATCCATCCAACGCATATGAAACATGTTCACCACCAAGTAGTACAGTCGCAGCATTATTTCCCACAAACAAACTCTAGCGTGAATGTTATACAACCTGCTCCGCCAACTGTAGTTGGAGGAGTTGGTGGACCTGGTCCTGGAGTTGGAGGAGTTGGCGGGTTCGGCCCTGGAGTTGGAGGAGTTGGCGGATTCGGCCCTGGAGTTGGAGGAGTTGGCGGATTCGGCCCTGGAGTTGGTGGATTCGGCCCTGGAGTTGGCGGATTCGGCCCTGGAGTTGGAGGGGTTGGCGGATTCGGCGGATGTACCCCATGCGGTCAAGTATCGCCATTTGGTCCGAATGTGAGTCCAGCTGTATCACCAGCGCCTAACATGGGACCAAATGTAGGTGGCATGTTTAAAAAGTAAGTGCTATGCTAGAACTAGCGAATTGCTAGTTCTTTTTTTTTGAAAAGGGGCGTATTATTTTGAAAGTAGTAGCTGTTACAGGATATAAACCATTTGAACTGGGCCTTTTCTCAAATGAACATCCTGGTGTAGAGTACATAAAAAAAGCGGTGCGCAAAGGGTTACTTTCGTTGTTAGATGAAGGATTAGAATGGGTAATTATTAGTGGGCAATTAGGGGTAGAGTTATGGACGGCTGAAGTGGTCTTTGATTTACAATTGGAATACCCGGATTTAAAATTAGCTATATTTACCCCTTTTTTAGAGCAGGAAGAAAATTGGAAAGAAAACAATAGGGAGTATTATGAATTTATTCTTTCGCAAGCGGATCATGTGGATAGCATCACAAAGCGAAAATATGAAAGCCCAGAGCAATTCCGTTTAAAAAATCAATTTTTAATTGAAAAAAGTGATGCTTTGCTTGCTATGTATGATGAGGAAAAGCCCGGAAGTCCTAAATATATGGTGGAAGTAGGAAGAAAAAAAGCAGAAACTCAAAATTATCAATGTTATTTCATACTTTTTTCTGATTTACAAGATATAATAGAAGAAGAACAGTGGAATAAAGATATATGATTGACAAAATGAGCTGTTTCTGAAAAAATTTAAGTAATGAAAGTTTTGGTAAAGGCTTGAGGTGGAATGAATGATTTCTGATAAAATTAAGTTAACAGCAAAAGATATTTTAGAAAAAGAGTTTAAAACAGGAATGCGAGGATATCAACAAGAAGAAGTTGATAAGTTTTTAGATTTAATTATTAAGGACTATGAGGCGTTTCATAAGGAAGTTGAGCAATTAAAGCAGCAAAATGCACGTTTAAAACAAGAATTGGAAGAACAAAAACAAAAAGCGTTGAGTGTACAAGTACAACCGACACCATCGCCAATTTCGACTCCGCAACCAGTATATAACAATACAAATACAGACATTTTAAAACGTCTTTCGAATTTGGAGAAAGCTGTATTTGGAAGTAAACTATACGAGTAATGGAAGAGAATAAATAAGTTCGTAGTATTTTTCGGATAAAAAACGTTGCAAAATATTTGTGTTTCCACTATACTAATTCATGTCATAACGTTTGGGTAATCGCTGCAACTTTTTGTTGTAGAGGAAAGTCCATGCTCGCACGACCTGAGATGGTCGTAGTGTTCGTGCCTAGCGAAGTCATAAGCTAGGGTAATTTGGCGTAAAGCTGGATTAACGGCAGGGAAAAAACCTAAGTCCATTTGGATATGGTTTGACTACCTTTAAAGTGCCACAGTGACGAAGTCCCAGAAGAAATGATGGGAGTGGAACGAGGTAAACCCCACGAGCGAGAAACCCAAATATTGGTAGGGGAACTTTTCCTAAGGAAATGAACGATGGGAAAGGACAGATGCAATTGCTCTGTAGATAGATGATTGCCACCGGAGTACGAGGCGTGGGCCGTTTGCAGTACAAAGGTACAGAACATGGCTTACAGAACGTTATGAACCAATCATGAATTTGTTCAGCTCTCCTTTGTAAGAGGAGGGCTTTTTATTTGTATGAAGTTTTGGAATGTGAGTTAAAATGGTAAAGAAAGTTTTGTAAACTTAATGAAATTGTATTGAATGAAGATGTTATGAATTTTACTGATCGGCAGAGAGGATTATATTGCTGATTATTGCTTGATTATACATTATGAGGAGAATGAAGATGGGAAAAGTTACTTTAATTGCAACTGCTGCAATGGGAATTGAAGCGCTTGTTGCAAGAGAAGTTCGCAATCTCGGTTATGAATGCCAGGTAGACAATGGTAAAGTAACGTTTGAAGCGGACGAAAAAGCTATTTGTCGTAGTAATCTATGGCTCCGTACAGCGGATCGTGTGAAAATTAAAGTTGGTGAATTTAAGGCAACAACATTTGATGAATTATTTGAAAAAACAAAGGCCCTAAATTGGGGGGATTATATCCCGGAAAACGGAGAATTCCCTGTTATCGGTAAATCGATCAAATCTACATTGTTTAGTGTGCCGGATTGTCAAAGTATCGTAAAAAAAGCTGTCGTGGAAAAATTGAAAAGTACATATAGACGTACAACATGGTTTGAAGAGGATGGCCCACTATTTCGTATTGAGATTGCATTATTAAAAGATGTGGCAACGTTGACAATTGATGCAAGTGGTGTTGGGCTTCATAAGCGTGGATACCGCGTTGGACAAGGGGATGCACCGTTAAAAGAAACGCTGGCAGCTTCGTTAATTATGTTAACAAACTGGAAACCAGATCGTCCGTTTGTAGATCCATTTTGCGGTTCTGGAACAATTCCACTTGAAGCGGCGTTAATTGGTCAAAATATTGCTCCAGGCTTTAACCGTGAATTTGCTTCTGATGGTTGGGGTTGGGTTGGTAAAGAAAATTGGCGCATAGCTCGTGAAGAAGTAGAGGACTTAGCAAATTACGATCAACCGCTTCAAATTATCGGATCAGATATTGATCATCGTATGGTACAGGTTGCACAAGATAATGCTGATGAAGTAGGACTTGGTGATCTGATTACATTTAAGCAAATGCAAGTAAAAGATTTTACTACAAAAGAGGAATACGGTTACGTTGTGACGAATCCTCCATACGGAGAACGTTTAAGTGAAAAGCCTCTTGTTGAAAAAATGTATGCGGAGATGGGACAGGCCTTCCGCCCGCTAGATACGTGGTCTTTATATGTATTAACAAGCCATCCTGAATTTGAGAAATGGTTTGGCAAAGATGCATCGAAGAAACGTAAGTTATTTAATGGATTTATTCGCACTGATTACTACCAGTATTTCGGTAAACGTCCGCCGCGCGATTAGTATAAAACTTCTTTAGAACGCATATACTTGCTATTATGCGATAATCTAAAGGAGGAAGCGCTAATGGATGGTTTGCAATTTTCCATTATTCAAAAGGCTATTCATCGAACGTATGATGAATTAGAGAAGGAAGTAAACCTTCACGGCGTAGCCGATTATGAGTTAGAAAGAGCACGTGAAGAGTATTTATCAGCTTTATCACATGAAACTTTAATTGATAAGCGATATTTAAAATCATTGATAGAGTAGAAAAGTTTTCCTTCATTCAGGAAAACTTTTTTCGCTCAATTGTAGTGCAAACAACAAGAAAACAGCAACTGCTCTTTATATGAGGAGTTGCTCTGTCTTTTTATATAGAAATTGAGTAGTTGGAGGAATAGCATGTTTACGAAGCAAAAGTTGCCATTTGAAGTGGGGAAACAAGATAATTTTTTCGACAAGTTAAATGAGTGGATTGGAGACGTATTTTACGACGTTTTACCAGAAAAGGGATTTGAAGAGCGTGATGAGCAAATTTTTATGGCGTTTCAATTAGAACGAGCATTTCAAGAGAAAAAAGTAATGTTTGCTGAGGCGGGTGTTGGAACAGGAAAAACGATTGTATATCTGCTATATGCAATTTGTTATGCGCGCTATACAGGAAAGCCAGCTGTTATTGCTTGTGCAGACGAAACATTAATTGAACAGCTAGTAAAAGAAGAAGGCGACATTGCGAAATTATCAGAAGCATTAGGGTTATCAGTTGATGTGCGTCTAGCTAAATCAATGGACAATTATTTATGCTTACGTAAACTTGAAGATGTAATGAGTGGACGAGCTCCAGAAGTAATTGAAGATTTATATTATGAATTGCCACAATTCGTATTTGATCATGGAACGCTGCAAAACTTTACTCATTACGGTGATCGCAAAGAGTTTCCGTTATTAAATGATGAAGAATGGTCAAAAGTATCGTGGGATTATTTCCAAGATTGTTTTACATGTGAGTCCCGACATCGCTGCGGACAAACATTATCTCGTGAACATTATCGTAAAGCTGCAGATTTAATTATTTGTTCGCAAGATTTCTATATGGACCATATTTGGACATATGATGCGCGTAAACGTGAAGGACAAATGCCATTGTTACCAGAGAGTAGCTGCGTTGTTTTTGATGAAGGTCATCTTGTGGAGTATGCAGCGCAAAAAGCACTTACGTATCGTTTAAAACAAACAATGATGGAACAACTTTTAACACGACTACTGCAAAATGATATTCGCGAAGAGTTTGCTTATTTAGTAGAGGAAACAATTTGGCAAACAGAGCAGTTTTTTGAGGCGCTTAAAGAAAGTAAGAAGGAAATTGCTGGTTCTAATCGATTAGAAATTCAATTAACAGAAAAAGTCACGAAAGAAGCGAAACGCCTATATGCAAAAATCTCTGAAGTCGGCGATGCGCTAGTTTTTGAAAGTGAAATGTACACAGTAAACACATATGATTTAAATATTGTTGATGAGCATTTGGATGTATTAGAGCATTCATTACGCTTATTTATGCATGAGAAAAATGTAATTACGTGGGGAGAAGAAAGCGATGGTTCCTTTACGCTTGTAATTATGCCGCGTGCTGTAGAAGAAGTGCTACAAGAAAAAGTATTCTCCAAAAAAATCCCGTACATCTTTTCATCTGCAACATTATCAGAAAATGACTCATTTGCGTTTACTGCAAATAGCTTAGGGGTAAAAGATTATTTATCATTCTCTGTTGCTTCACCGTTTGATTATGAAGAACAAATGAAAGTGTACTTACCGTCATATACGAAGGAAAATGAATGGGAACGAAAATGTCAATATACACTTGAGAACATTCAAAAAACAAATGGACGCACGCTTGTATTATTCCGCACAACACAAGAGCTTGCGGCGTTCAAAGAATATGTGAATAAAGAGCAAATGTCTGTTCCGTTCTTATATGAAGGAGACCAGGAAATTAGTCAGCTTGTTTCTCGTTTCCAAAATGAAGAAGAGACTGTGCTTTGTGCGGTTCATTTATGGGAAGGTTTAGATATTCCAGGTTCATCTTTATCTCATGTTATTATTTGGTCGCTTCCATTCCCTCCAAATGATCCTGTATTTGAAGCGAAGCGTAAGCACGTGAATGATCCATTTTGGGATGTTGATGTACCATATATGATTTTACGTCTTCGTCAAGGAATCGGTCGTTTAATTCGTACGAGTGAAGATGAAGGATATATTTCGTTATTCCTATCAGAAGATGAAAATGAAAAGGTAGTAGAAGCTGTGAAACAGGTGCTTCCAGTAGAAGGTACAGTGCTTTAGAGTGACATCTTTCTCTTTTTAATCGGAAAAAGCTTGGCGTTTGCTAAGCTTTTTTTCTATTAGAAAAGGAATTTATTTGTTTATGTCGAAATAAGGGTGAGGTAGAAAAAGGAGGTTTTTATAATATGACGATTGCTACATATGAAGTAGAAAAAGAATTTTTAGCATATGTGAAAAAGATTGGAAATTACGGGGAAGCATTAAGTCTAATATTTTGGGATTTACGAACAGGAGCACCGAAGAAGGGTGTCGATCAGCGCTCGGAAGTAATTGGGATGCTTTCATCAGAGGTTTTTTCATTATCGACTTCTGATGAGATGGAACGATATTTAAAAGAATTAGAACAGCTAATTGCAGATAATAAAATTTCTGAAACAACGAAGAAAATTGTAGAAGAGTGCCGCAAAGAGTATGATCGGAATAAAAAAATTCCACAGACCGAGTATGAAGAGTTTGTCAAATTACAAGCAAAATCGGAAAGTATTTGGGGAGAAGCTCGTGAAAAATCTGATTTTGAAATGTTTCGGCCATACTTAGAAAAAATTGTTGAATATAAGAAGAAATTTATTACATATTGGGGTTATGAAACTTATAAATATAATACGCTTTTAGATATGTATGAGCCAGGTATTACGGTAGAAGTGTTAGATCATGTATTTGGACAACTACGTGAGCGTATTGTTCCGCTTGTAAAAGAAATTTCCAAGTCCGATAAAGAATTAAAAACAAATGCTTTATTTGAACATTTTTCAAAAGAACAACAAAAGAATTTCACTTTAGGGTTACTAAAACAATTAAATTATAATTTCGAGGCCGGTCGTCTAGATGAAACGATACATCCTTTTGAAATAACATTAAATAGAGGGGATGTTCGCATTACGACTCGTTATGATGAGAATGACTTCCGCATGGCAGTTTTCGGAACAATTCATGAATGTGGACATGCTGTATATGAACAAAATATTTCAGAAGAATTAGAAGGTACACCGCTTTGCAGTGGTACATCAATGGGGATTCATGAATCACAATCATTATTCTTTGAAAACTTTATTGGACGTAATAAATCATTTTGGAAGAAGAATTATGATGTATTGAAACAATTTAGTGATGGACAATTTGAAAGTGTATCACTAGATGATTTCTATGATGCAATTAATGAGTCAAAACCTTCCTTTATTCGTATTGAAGCGGATGAACTGACATACCCGCTTCATGTTATGGTTCGTTATGAACTGGAGAAAGAATTATTTGATGGAACATTAGAAGTAAAAGACTTGCCAGCAGCATGGAATGATAAAATGGAAAGTTATTTAGGTATACGTCCAGAAACGGATGCACAGGGTGTACTCCAAGATGTGCATTGGTCAGATGGATCGTTTGGCTACTTCCCATCTTATGCACTTGGTTATATGTACGCAGCGCAATTTAAACATAAGATGTTAGAAGAGATTCCAAACTATGATGCATTACTAGCGGAAGGAAACGTGACACCAATTCGTGAATGGTTAACAAAAAACATTCACCAATATGGGAAAACGAAAAAGCCTTTAGAAATTTTACAAGATGTAACGGGTGAAGGATTGAATGCGAATTATTTAGCAGATTATTTAGAGGCGAAGTATAAAGAGATTTATGAACTATAAAAAGGAAAAGGAGCTGCTTCATTGCAGCTCCTTTTTGTGAACTAGGGGGTTAAAGAGTGGGGTATATTTTTAAAGCGATGACACAAGAGGAAGCAAGGGAAATCGCATATAACTGGCATTATGAAGGGGAATATTCTTTTTATGATATGGAAGCAGACATGGAAGATTTAGAAGGATTTTTAAACGATGAATTAAGAGTAGACACTACATTTGTAGTTCAGGAAAACAAAATGCTGGTTGGCTTTTTTAGTTTTCATAAGATAGACAATCAAACAGTGGACATTGGGTTAGGGATGAGGCCTGATATAACAGGAAATGGTCTTGGATTAAAATTTGTAAAGGCTGGGTTAGCCTTTAGTGAAAAGAAATATCACCCTAAATATATGACGCTATCAGTCGCGACATTTAATAAAAGGGCAATTAAAGTATATAAGAAGGCAGGATTTAAAGCGGTTGGTACATTTGTTCAAGAGACAAATGGCGGGCGCTATGAGTTTTTAAAAATGATGTATTCGATTTAGACCTTCGGGTACATGGATTCAATAGATATACTTGAAATGAAGCAGAGGGGGCTCCCTCTGCTTTTCATTTACCACAATTTAAAGCCTTTCGAACCAGGCGGCGCATTTTGAATCATATCTATAAACGGAATCGTGTAGGCGAATAAAATAAGTAGTGCTGTAATACCGAGCCATAGTTTCCAGTTCTCAAAGACCATTGGTGGTTGATCAGATGCATCAGATACTTCTGCAACTGGA
Source organism: Bacillus sp. UNC322MFChir4.1 (assembly GCF_000746135.1). NCBI lineage: Bacteria > Bacillati > Bacillota > Bacilli > Caryophanales > Bacillaceae > Bacillus > Bacillus sp. UNC322MFChir4.1. Next base: position 48,068 of record NZ_KN050809.1, on the reverse strand, counting down.
AATTCAGTATGGCCTTTTGGTGCGAAGAAAGCAAGGTCTAGGAAAATGATGATAGCTAAAATGATTCCGACAAATAAAATTGTGCCGCCAACTGCTTGGGCAATTTGATATGGTATCCATTCAACTGCTTGTGGTGCATTGCCGTATGTGGAAAAAGAAGAGCGGCGCGGAGCTCCTAATAATCCAGCAAAGTGCATTCCAGCAGACATGAAAAACATTCCAAGTGACCATACACAAGTTTGAATCATCGCAAGGCGATTCATCTCTTTTGTCAATACACGTCCTGTTAAGTGGGGGATTAGCCAATAGCCAATTCCAAAAAATGTGAGTACAACAGATGTAGCTAATGTTAAATGAAAATGTCCTGTTATCCAGATGGTATTATGAACTACTTGATTTAATTGATGACTTGCATTTACAAGTCCTCCAGCTCCGGCTGGGATAAACATAAGCATTCCAACGAACGGTGCAAAGAACCTAGCGTCAGACCATGGAAGCACACGAAGCCAACCGAATAGTCCAGTTGCTCCTTTTGAACGTCCATATTGTTCAAATGATGCAAATAGAGAGAATGCCGTCATTAATGAAGGGATAATAACCATAAATGTTAAAACAACCTGTAAGTATTTCCACCCCGGATCGATTCCAGGTTCTGTTAATTGGTGGTGAAATCCAACTGGAACGGAAAACAATAAGAACAAAATAAACGATAAACGAGCGAGAGAATCACTAAAAACTTTTCCACCAATAATTTTTGGAATGATGACATACCATGCCATATAAGCAGGAAGAAGCCAAAAATAGACGAGTGGATGACCAAAATACCAGAATAATGTTCTGCTGACAAGAACATCAATTTTATCAACAATGCCTAGGCTCCAAGGAATGAATTGTACGAGTGCTGTTGCAGCAACGCCAATCGTTGCAACAAGCCAAAGGAGCATTGTAATAACAGCCATGAAGCTCAGCAATGGACCGATTTTTCCTTTATTGTGTTTCTTCCAGGTGCGATAGTGAGCGAACATTGCAAAACCGCTAAACCAACTGCCGACAATAACGAGGGTAAGACCGATGTAAAAACCAGGATGAGCTTTTAGCGGAGCATAAAATGTATAGAGAACGGTGGCCTTATTTAACAGTATAAAAACAGCGGTCAGGGCGGTCCCGATTGTCATAAGCCAAAAGCCAATCCAACCTGTCCTCCGCACGCCTTTTGAAAGAGTGCCTGTTGTTTTACTCATACAAGCAAATAAAAAACCGATAATAAAAAATGTTGTTAATACGAGTCCTAGTAATACGCCGTGTGTTGTTAACACTTGATAATAACCAATATTAGCTGGAAGATTAAACTTTCCAGATCGGACAAGTACTTGTAATAGTCCGCATAATCCGCCTAAGAATAGAGCGATAAATGCAACATGGATATGAGCCATTGCTAATTTTGCATCGCGTTTACTTATTTTATCTTGCAGTGCGATCATTTCTCAGTCACCTCTACTTTCGCGCTCATCATATGATGGCCTGTTCCGCAATATTCATTGCATACAATTAAATACTCACCAGCTTTGTGAAACACTTGAGAAGCTGTGCTCACATAGCCGGGCTCGATCATCATATTCACATTTGTTCCCGCAATTTCAAAGCCGTGTACAACATCTTTCGTTGCAACAACAAAGTCAACTTTGGCCCCTTTTGGCACTTTAATGACATTTGGTGTAAAGGAAAATGCTTGTGAGACAATGGTTACTTGATAATGATCTTTCCCGACTTGCTTTACACCAGGGTGATCAAAGGGAGCAGTCGCATTTACTTTTTCTGGATTGATTGTCGTTAAGCAACTAGGCGGCTGGTTTCCCATATAAAACGCGCTTACTCCAATTACAGCTAAAAAAACAAATAATGAACCGATACCGAAAATGAGCCAAATTTTTTCGTACTTATGCAAGTGCATATCTCATCTCCCCCTTATTTCTGAGTAATACTACAATCGATTTACAAAAATTTGATATACACTAAACCATGTAAAGATTAAAAAGAATCCAAGGAAAAAAACAAAAATTAATGTACCTTTAAGTGAGCTCTCCTTTTGTTTTCTCTTCACCGGTTGTTGTAATTTACGTTCCCCCATGTTTCTCCCTCCTTGAGAAAGTGAATCTTACAGTTTTATGATACGAAAAATTCCGACAATTTCTATATCGTCAGCGTTGCTTTCAAAAATTGTTCATTAATACAATTAAAACTATGCTGATGATGAAAAGTTGATAAATCATGGTTTTTTGCCGTTTTTGTAATGATGAAATGTGAAAAAAATGTGAAGTTCATGTTGATTTACAATAGGAGTAAAAATATTGATTTTGAAATTAGTGGATTATGATGACGGAATGAAAAGGATTGCAAAAGTCGAACGAAAATGGTTGATAAATAATTTTTGTACGTGTTTTTTAAGAAGATACTTTTCAAAGTAAAAAAAGTGCGTTATAATCCTTCTATAAAATAAATAAGTTAGCAACACTCATATAATCGCAGGGATATGGCCTGCAAGTTTCTACCGAGGTACCGTAAATGCTTCGACTATGAGTGAGGACGAATATATTACTATAGTTGCATTCTTTTTTTGCAAGCTCCAAAAGCACGTCCCTCACTTGTATTGGGTGAAGGCTGCTTTTGGAGTTTTTTATTGCATAAGAGGAGGAACAAACTATGAAATTATTAAAAGAAAAAATTATGAGTGAAGGAAAAGTATTGTCAGATGATGTGTTAAAGGTAGATGCATTTTTAAATCATCAAATTGATCCAGTGCTTATGCAAGAAATCGGAAAAGAGTTTGCAAAGCGTTTTAAAGACGAAAAGATTACAAAAATCGTGACGATTGAGTCTTCAGGAATTGCTCCAGCTGTGATGGCTGCATTACAATTTGGTGTAACGGTTGTTTTTGCAAGAAAGCGTAAATCGTTAACATTACAAGATAATATGTATACTGCAAAAGTATATTCCTATACAAAGCAAGAAACGAACGAAATCTCTATATCGAAACAATATATATACGAAGACGATCGTGTTCTTATTATTGATGACTTTTTAGCAAATGGTCAGGCAGCACTTGGCTTAATAAATTTAGTAGAGCAAGCTGGAGCAACAGTAGCAGGTATCGGAATTGTAATTGAAAAAGCATTTCAAGATGGAGGCAGTAAATTGCGTGAGAGTGGTGTTCATGTAGAATCGCTTGCGGAAATTGCATCGCTTGACAACGGGACAGTTCGCTTTGTGGAACACGAAGTAGCGGAGGTAGAATGATGAAGCAACATCCTTTTAAAATTGCGTCTTTAGGTATTCAACATATGCTTGCGATGTATGCCGGAGCAATTATCGTTCCGCTTATTGTCGGCGGCGGACTTGGATTGAATCAGCGTGAACTTATGTATTTAGTATCAATTGATTTATTAATGTGCGGCATTGCGACGATTTTACAAGCGTTAACGAATCGCTTCTTCGGTATTGGACTTCCGGTTGTGTTAGGCTGCACTTTCACGGCAGTTGGACCAATGATTGCAATTGGTAAGCAGTACGGGGTATCTGCAGTGTATGGCTCTATTATTGCAGCAGGACTTTTCGTTGTGTTATTTGCTCGTGTGTTTGGAAAACTTGTAAAGCAGTTTCCGCCAGTTGTTACAGGTTCAGTTGTAACCGTTATTGGAGTTACATTAGTTCCAGTCGCGATGAACGATATGGCTGGTGGTGTAGGAAGTAAAGACTTCGGTAGTGTATCTAATTTAGCGTTAGCATTCGGTGTATTATTATTTATTATCATCATGTACCGTTTTTTTGACGGGTTCATTCGCTCTATTTCGATCTTATTAGGATTATTATTTGGCACAGCAATTGCTGCGTTAATGGGGAAAGTAAGCTTACAAGCAGTAGCACAAGCAGACTGGTTTCATGGAGTACAGCCATTTTACTTTGGAACACCGACATTTGAATTAACGCCGGTCATTACAATGATTCTCGTTGCTTGTGTAGGAATTGTTGAAGCAACAGGTGTATATTTTGCATTATCTGATATTTGTAAGAAAGAAATTGGTGAAAAAGAGTTAGCGAAGGGATACCGCGCAGAAGGGATTGCGATGGTGTTAGGTGGTATTTTTAACGCATTTCCGTATACGACATATTCACAAAATGTCGGACTTGTCCAATTAACGGGTGTGCGTAATCGCGTGGTCATTTACACATGCGGCGGTATGCTAATTGTCCTTGGATTTATTCCAAAGATTGCAGCAGTAACAACAATTATTCCAAAGCCAGTACTAGGCGGTGCAATGCTTGCTATGTTCGGAATGGTTATGGCATATGGTATTAAAATGTTAAGCAGCGTTAACTTTGCAAAACAGGAAAACTTATTAATTGTGGCGTGTTCTGTAGGAATGGGGCTTGGTGTTACCGTTGTGCCAACGTTATTCTCCCAGCTTCCAGAGAGCGTTCGTATTTTAACAGATAACGGCATTGTATTAGGAAGTGCATCAGCAGTGCTTTTAAATATTGTGTTTAATATGGTTCCGCAAAGGACAACGAAGGTAAAAGAAGAGCAGATTTCAATACAAAGTACAGTTTCTGAAGCGTAAGAGAAAGCAGTGTCTCAAGATGAGACACTGCTTTGTTTTTTTAGCGGCATGCCTTTTCCATATGTGCCAAGGCGCCAAATATATTCAAGCGGTCCGTATTGATAACGAGAGAGCCACCAGCGGCTGATAAAGATTTGGATGATATAGAAGCCAATACAAAAAAGTGTACCGCCCCAAAGCGGAAAAATAATATTTGCCTTGAATAGTAATCCAAATACGAATAACGAAACGATTGTTTGCGAGATATAGTTCGTTAATGCCATGCGGCCAACATATTGGAAAGGACGGAATACCTTTTGCCATTTCGCATGCTGCAAGAGACGCATAAGTGTAAAAATATAAAAAATGAATAGTGTCTTTCCACTTAGTGTAATAAATGAAATCATTGAAAACGGTACGTATAGATCGTTCATAGTAAAGTAGGTAATAATAATCCCCCATGTTGGTAAAGTAGCAAGGAAGGTAATGATTTGCCATTTCTTAAGTTTTGTATCAATCTCGTTTACGCGGCGAAACATTTCTTTTTTTCCGGCATATAGACCGAGTAAAAAGAGACCAACTGTTTCTGGTAGCATGATTAGAGAACCGCTAATTTCTTCTGAGTAAAAAGTAGTAAAGCGATCTTGAACTTGCAAGTTCCAATCTAACAAGGGAACGATAGGTGCAGATAAAGTGTCAAGTGCTTCAGGTGTCATATTTAGTGCTACTAAATTCAACATCAACACAAAAAGTTCCCAAATACTTAATAAAATGAGAGACCAGATTAATAAAGTTTTTGGCTGTCTTTTATAAAAGAAAAGTAGTACGAAGCCACTTATTGCGTAATTATGTAAAATGTCGCCGTCCCAAAGTAGTACATAGTGTAAAAATCCGAATAAAAATAAAATAAGTAGTCTTCGTATAAATAATAATTTTGGATGCTTTGTTTTTTCTTCTGCGCGCTTCATAAAAATATAAAAGCCAAGACCAAATAAAAATGAAAAGATAGTGTAAAATTTTGTTTGGACAAATAGATCATAAAATAATCGGATGTAACGATCAAATCCTTCGTAAACAGTCGTTAAATCTCGAGACTCGATTCCAGCTAACGTAGGCCAATTTACAAGGAAAATACCAAAAATAGCAATCCCTCGTATCATATCAATAGAATGAATTCTTTCATTTTGTGAAATGCTGTTCATATTTCATCTCCTTATCGATATTTCTTTAAGTATAATACAGGATGAATTGTAAGGTATATAAATTTCCAAAATTTTTCAACTGTTAACAATTCACTTGTGAGTTATAATAAAAATGCACAACAATCTACAATTCCTTTAAAACAGGCAGTATGAAAGCTCTCTAAAAGGGAGCTTTTCTTTTTGAAATATATATTGATAATCATTCTCTTTAATGATACAATATCTTTAAAATTGATAATCATTATCAAAAAAAGTAAGGTGTGATAAATATGGTATATGCATTTTTAGGAGGAACAATTGTTTTATATGCAGTTGTTACAAAGCATGTGTTACATCGAGTAGGAGCAACTAAATAATGAACTATACTACATAGAAATCCTTTTCATTTTCACAGAGAATGAAAAGGATTTTTTATTTTTTTACTGTGAAGATGCTGAAAATTTAGTAATATATATAAGGTGGAAACATCATGGAATAAAGGGGCACGAGGGGATGACAAAAACAATGCAAACAAACAGTTTAGAAAAACTCGTTTGTTTTTATGAAGAATGGCAGAAAAAAGGAGATATTGAACAGAGCGAAAAGTTGCTTGAAGTTGTACGAAAGTATAAAGAAGACCAACTGATGATTGCATTTTGCGGGCACTTCTCTGCTGGGAAATCAACAATGATGAATTATTTATTTAAAAATCAATTGTTGCCAACTAGTCCGATTCCAACGAGCGCGAATGTTGTAAAAATAGAAAAAGGACAAAATCGCGTTGTTGTTAGTTTAAAATCAGGACAGAAATACGAGTATGACGGTATGTATACAGCAGAAGAATTAAAAGAGCTTTGCAAAAATGGTGATGAAGTGATTGGTATTCATATTTATCGCGTTGATGCACCGCTTCCAGAAGACATTGTTCTTGTTGATACACCGGGTATTGATTCAACTGATGATGCCCATCAACTTGCAACAGAATCTACATTGCATCTTGCTGATGTGATTTTTTATATGATGGATTATAATCATGTGCAATCAGAAGTAAATTTACAGTTTGTTAAAGAGTTAAAACAGCGCAACAAAACCGTTTATCTTGTTGTGAATCAAATTGATAAACATAAAGAAAATGAATTGCCTTTTGACGCATATCAAAAAAGCGTAGCGCAATCATTTTATAATTGGAATATAGAAGTAGATGGTATATTCTATACGTCTTTACGTATGCCAAATCATTCACACAACGAATTAGGGCAGCTAGAGGAATGCCTTTCCTCGATAGTAAAGGAAAAAGATGTGTATGTAAAAAGAGGAATGGAAAGAGAAGTATCTTATTTGTTACAAGAACATTTTTCGTTTTTACATTCACAATATGAAAAACAATTGGAACCGTTTCAAAACGAGTTAGCATCGATGTTATCACTTCAAGACGTAACGGTGGTTTTAGGACAGCTTGCAGAAAATGAAAAACAGATTGAACATACAGAAGCAGAAATGAAAGAGCAGTTTTTTAGCGGTTTGCAAAATATTTTAGACAATGCGTATTTAATGCCGTTTGAGATGCGGGATTTAGCAAATCAATATTTGGAAACGAAGCTTACAAAATTTAAAGTTGGTTTACTGTTTTCAAAAGGAAAAACAGAACAAGAAAAACAGCGTCGTTTAGAAGTGTTTTATGAGGCACTACAGAAAGCAGTAGAAACGCAGCTTGATTTTCATATGAAAGAGTACGTTGTCTCCTTTTTTAAGAAAAAAGAGTTATTCACAGAAGAGCTTGGAAAAGGAATACATGATTTAAATGTAGATTTTACTCCTGCATTACTAGAAGCGACTATTAAACAAGGAGCAGGATTTACTGGAGACTATTTGCTTCATTATACAGCAGATGTTGCAAATGAATTGAAGAAACGTTATCGTCGTGAAGCGCAAAATATATTTGAAAAAAGCTTGACGCTCTTGCACAGCAAAGTACAAGCTGATAGAGGGCATATACGAGAAGAAATAGCGCAATATGAATCGATAAAAGAGGCAAAGACAATACAATTACAGTGCATGCAAGAGTATGATCAGTATGAAAAATATTTACAAGATATATGGCACAATCGTACTTCTGTTTCACAAAGTATAGATATAGAAACAGCTTTACAACAAACAAAGAACGTAACAAACGAAAAATTTCAGTTACAAACACAAAGCGAATTAGAGAGTGAACTTACTAATAATGAGCCGAAACCAATCACGGAAACAAAGCTTAACATTGCCAAAATCATAGAGCATGTTAAGGATGCAGAAGATGTTTTACAGCACATTCCAGCTCTTAAACATGTACAACAAGAAATTATGGAGAAAAGGAAACGTGTGGAAGCGAAACAGTTTACAGTGGCGCTATTTGGAGCGTTTAGTGCTGGGAAATCTTCCTTTGCGAACGCATTATTAGGGGAGAAGGTATTACCAGTATCACCTAATCCTACAACAGCAACAATTAATCAAATTTTGCCAGTAACAGATGAGTTGCCGCATGGCACGGTAATTGTCCAGTTTAAATCAGAAACGGCACTGTTTGAGGACTTAAAGGCTGTTTATAAATTATTTTATCGTGAGATTACTTCGTTAGAAGAGGCGCTTTTGCAAATTGATGATGTACTGCAATATCCAGCACCAAGTGGTAGACAAAAAACAACGTTTAGTTTTTTACGTGCTGTAAAGCGTGGATATGATGATGTAAAGCAGCGTTTAGGAGAAAAGTCTCATGTAACGTTAGCTGAATTTGCAGATTATGTTGCGAGCGAAGAAAAATCATGTTTTGTAGAGTATATGGAGCTTTATTTTGATTGTGAGTTAACGAGACAGGGCATTGCACTTGTAGATACGCCAGGGGCAGATTCTATTAACGCTCGCCATACAGACGTAGCGTTCCAGTATATAAAAAATGCAGATGCGATTTTATTTGTAACATATTATAACCACGTATTTTCACGAGCAGATCGAGAATTTTTAATTCAACTTGGTCGTGTGAAAGATACATTTGCGCTTGATAAAATGTTTTTCTTAATTAATGCGGCTGATTTAGCACAGTCCGAAGAGGAGTTACAAACAGTAAAAGGATATATTAGCGATCAATTACTACAGTATGGGATTCGTAATCCACGCTTGTTTGCAATATCTAGTTTATTTGCATTAGAAGAAAAACAAGGGAAAGATATTTCGAAAGCAGCGTATGGCATTCTAGAGCAATCTGGTCTTGCACAATTTGAACAAGCTTTCACTTCGTTTATTATGAGGGATTTAATGCTTGTGTCGGTTCATTCTTTATACAGCGCACTTCAAAATGGTCATAAGCTTCTTGCAAATATGATTGAAAGCGCAATGCAAGGCAATGAAGTAAAAGAACAACAACGAAAAAAATATGAAGCAGAACGCGAAGAACTGCTTCACATGATTTCTTCTCACAGCGTAATAACAGAGGAAAAGTCTTTGGAAAATGAAGCAAAAGAACTTCTGTATTATGTAAAGCAACGGTTATTTTTACGTTACAATGATGTGTTTACAGAATTTATTAATCCAGCTTCTTTACGAACGCAAGGGAATGTGAAAGATAAATTACAAGAGTGCATGATGGAGTTAATTGCTTTCTTACAACATGACTTATTACAAGAAATGCGTGCAACTTCACTGCGTCTTGAAAAATGGATAAATGAAACAATGAAACATGTACAACAAGAAGTAATAGAGCAATGTGTTACAAGAAATGAACAGCTCGTAGTTCAGACAGAGGTAACATACGACTATCGCGTTCTTACTCATGAAAATCCATTTCCAAATATAGAAGAAAAACAATTTAAAAGAGCGTTAGCTCATTTTAAAAGCGAGAAAAATTTCTTTGAGAAAAATGATAAAGCATTGATGCAAGAAGAAATGAAGCAAACGTTAGAACCGTTTGTAGCAGATTACGTAACGGAAGAACAACGCCTATTTATTAATCATTATAATCAAGAATGGCTTCATAGATGGGAACTTGTGAAAACAGCTATGATGCAAGATGTAACACAATACTATGAAAGTTTATTATTTGTGTTATTGGAAACAATTGATGTTTCTGCATACGAACAGCGAAAAGAAGAATTAGGAAAACAATTAATAATACTAGAAGATGAACTAGAAGATACGTATTAAGAGAAAAAAATACGTTCAATACGTTTTTGTAGTACAGTATCTAATGATTTTACAAATCCGGCAAATTCATCTGAGGAAACCATATGAGTTAGGACGAGACGTCTTCCGTCTGGCGTTTCGCCGCATAAGACGAAGGAAGTGAACTCATATGGTTTTCCTTCTATCGTTAATTTTGGATAGGAGTACGTACCGTTTTTCTTTTTCTTCTCATCAATGGAGATTATATTGCACTTCTTTTCATTGTTGTCCATAATAATGACCTCCTTTGTATTACTTATGGAAGACAAGTATGGTTTAGAACAAAGAGGAGAGAGAATTTTCATGGGAGAATTAGTAATAGAACATGTTTTACCAAATGAGGCGCCGCTCCAGCTATTATTACTTGCTGATCCAAGCGAACGACAATTGAAATCGTATCTCCATCGGGGCATCATTTATGTCGCAAAGCGCCTTGAAGATGTGATTGGAGTGTATGTATTGTTAGAAACGCGCCCAAGTACAATGGAAATTATGAATATTGCTGTTTCTGAAAAAGAGCAGGGAAAAGGCATCGGAAAGCAGTTGTTACAGCATGCGATTCGAACTGCAAAAGAACAAAATATGCACACGCTTGAAATTGGCACAGGCAATTCTAGTGTTTCACAGCTTACTTTGTATCAAAAATGTGGATTTCGCATCTTTTCTATTGATTTTGATTACTTTTCAAAGCATTATGAAGAAGAGATTATGGAAAATGGCATTGTATGTCGTGACATGATTCGGCTTACAATGCACTTACAGTAGGAGGAAGAGGACATGGAAGTACATGAAGCAATTACAGCACATTCTCGTAAACAAAATGAAGTGGTGAAAGCATTTCTACAGTTAGATGCACAGCGTGAAGCGGCGATTGAAGCGGCTGTATCACTTGCATCAAATGGAAAATCTTTCTCTGTTGATGTAATTAATATGATAACAAAACAAATTAATGAACTTGCAAAAAACGGCATTGCACAGCAACGTAAAATTGTAACAGAAGAGATGGTAATGGAATACGTAGGACGTTTAAAAGAGAAAGAAGGTCGTTAAGTATGATCGTTACAGTCGAATGGTTACATGAACATTTACAAGATGAGCATGTTAGAATTATTGATTGCCGTTTTGACTTAACAAATCCAAATTGGGGAAAAGAACAATATAATGAAGCACATATTCCGTTTGCGCTCTATTTTGATTTAAATAAAGATTTATCAAGTGCGGTTACAAGGCACGGGGGACGCCACCCGCTTCCACACATAGAAGAATTTGCCCAAAAGCTTTCGCAAGCGGGGATTGATGAACATACGACAGTTGTGGCCTACGATAGTCAGGGGGGAGCGATGGCTTCTCGCCTTTGGTGGCTCTTAACTTATCTTGGGCATGATAAAGTGTATGTATTAAATGGCGGTTTCCCGGCGTGGAAGGAACAAAATTTTGAAGTGATGAGTGAGATACCGGTCTTTGCACCGAAGACGTTCATTCCATCTATACAAAACGATTTTGTTGTTACAATGGAAGAACTACAAGCGAAAATTAATAAACGTGCAGATATAGCGCTAATTGACTCGCGAGAACCAAAACGTTTTACAGGATTAGAAGAATCAGTTGATAAAGCAGCTGGCCATATTCCAACTGCGCAAAATTACTTTTGGAAAAATGGTGTAACAGAGTCTGATGCTTTTAAGACGCAAAAGGAACAAGAAGATCGTTTTATGCATCTTGATAAAGAGAAAGAAACGATTGTCTATTGCGGATCTGGTGTAACGGCATGTCCAAATGTATTAACATTAAAAATGGCTGGTTTTACAAATGTAAAATTATATGTAGGCAGCTGGAGTGATTGGATTTCTTATCCTGAAAATATAATTGTGAAAGAAAAACAGTAGCCTATTGCACCTTAAAAAAATTTGTATTACAATAGGGGCACAAACAACAAATACTTAAAAAACAAATTATTTTACACGTTGCGAACAATGTGATAAGATAACGACAAATAAATAAAACATCCTGCGGTGTGCGTAACTTATTTATGTCTAAAACCGATGTTAGTAATACGGAAGTTCGATATTTAGGAGCCAACATCATGCCTTTCTTTGAGAAGGAAGATGAAAGGCAACTGTGAGAACATCCACCTGCGAGTAGCGGGTTTTTGGACATTTACGAGAGACGGCACGTGCGGGGTTCTATTTATACTTATGGTTCATAATAATTACCTACGATGTACGTAGCTTGTGTATGTCTTAAACCAATGATAGTAATACGGAAGTTCAATATTAAAATGTGGCCATCAAGCCATCTTTTGAAGAAGGAAGATGAAAGCATTTTTGAGAACATCCACCTGCGAGAGCGGGTTTATGGACATCTAGAAGAGAACGGCATATGTGGGGCTATATAAAAAACCTTACGTTTTATACGTAAGGTTTTTAATTTGTTGAGAAAACATTTTTCTTTTTTGACATATGAGTTCGTTACTATCCAGAGAATCCAACATAACCGATACTTACGTTCTCCTTTTGTTTACACCTTGCCTTTGGCAGAAAACAGGCCCTGACCGCTTCTATGCATAGCCAGCCTTCTAAAAAGAGCGGCGGTTTTTTACTTATATAGCATAGAGCTTTTTAATGTTATCTGCATTCACCTGTAAATTCTCCATAATAAACATAGCACTTTCGATCTTCATCAATCTCCCTAGAGTCTAAGGCAAATTCCATTAATATTCCGTTCCTATGAACGTACAAAATATCTGAATGGAGGTATGTTAAGATATCCTCATGATTCCGTACATCATTACTTTCTATCAAAATTGAACTTTCTCCTTGTAGTTCTCTAATCTCAAAACCTATATGTGAATATATTGTTTCTGAAGAATCTTCGAAGAACGTTTCTTTTTTGACATATATTACTGCTGTTCCATCAGAGTCCATCGCGGTCGCTGTTACGACATATGTATCTCCTTTTTTTATGAAATACTCGCAAGTCATCCTTGCGACCGTTTCAGAGATAGAAATATCCGGATAGTTCCATAAAGCAGGATATTGCTTAGCTTCATCATTAAGTCGATATTCTAATCGCAATAGTAATCCCTCTTCCTTTTTCTTCTATTTTATCATGAATTCTTTTATAATAGTAATATAATCTATAAGGAGTGTGGGAAGGTGACAAAAACGAAATGGTTAGTAACAGGTGTTCTTACTTCTTTAATGACTAGCACTTTATCAGGTTGTACAAAAGATCTCCCTCCAAAACCAAATGATAGGAGCTGTTCCGATTGGGACTTTGATGATGAACTTGGAGTGTGGCGATGTGATGATAATCATTCAAGTTATCGTGGACATTATTATTACAGCGGTAACTATTATCAAAATAAGTCAACTTTCAAAAATTCGCCTGAATTTAAATCCTATCAAGCTTCGTCTAATTTTAAAGGGGGGATTGGAAGCGGTTCAAAAGGAGGATCTGGAGGTTAAATCATGTCGACTTATATAAAGGAACGTAAGCAATTTTATTCAAGATTTCCTCATTTTTGGTCTGACTTATATGGAAGTGAGTATAGCCTTTTTCATGTTTTTGAAATAACAGAGCAAACTGTTAGGAATTTACAATTAGCAACAGAACGAATGGGAGAAGTATTTTTTAAGACTGCTAGACTTCTTCGCACTTTGGCTGACGATCAGCTTCTTGAACTTGGCTTTCCATCTTCAAGTTTGCCTTTTATCAGAATGAAATCTCTGTTTCCTGAATCTGTTATTTCACGGTTTGATTTTGCTTTAACAGATGGTCGTATCAAAATGCTTGAGTTTAATAGTGATACACCAACTTTTATTCTAGAATGTTTTCAAATGAATGGAGAAGTGTGTAAAGAATTAAATTATCTTGACCCAAACGAAAGTCAAGAACGTCTTCTTTCTTCTGGTATCACAAAAGCAGTAATGGAATTTGCTAAAGGAATAGAAATGCCAAACGTTGTTTTCACAGCGCATCATGAACATATAGAAGATTGGAATACTACTATGTATTTGAGTCAGTTATGTCAAGTTGAAAATAAAATGGTATCAATGTCTGACCTCAGAATTACTGAAGATGCCTTGCTCGACAGAGACGGTGTACCAATTGATATTTTGTATCGGCAAACATATCCTATTGAAGATTTAGTTGAGGACCGTGATCCTAAAACTGGAGATTTTGTAGGAATTGAGTTGTTGCGACTTGTACAGGAAGGAAAACTTTTTATTATAAATCCTATTTCATCCTTTCTACTACAGCCAAAATCGATTCAATGCTTGATTTGGGGATTAGCTGAGATGGGAGCTTTTTATACGAATGAAGAACGACAATGGATTAAAGAATATATGCTTCCTACATACTTAGAACCAGATCAATTCTTAAGAAAGAGTTCTTTTGTTCAAAAACCTTCGTTTGGTAGAGAAGGTGATACGGTTACAATTCGTGACAAAGATACAAAGGTTGTAATTCAAAATGCATATCAAACATATAAAAAAGAACTCCCTGTATTTCAAGAGTACATAAAGCTTCCAGTTTTTTCTTTTGAGACTGAAAAAGGGAACGAAGAGCTATCGTATGTGTTTGGCTCGTTTTTAATTGCTGGGAAAGCAAGTAGTATTGGTATACGTGCTGGTGAAAAAATTACGGGAAATGAATCTTATTATTTACCTGTTGGGATTAAAAAGGAGGGTTATAAATGATGAACTTTTTACTTTATTTAGCAGTTTCACTCGGTCTTTTATGTATCGGTCTGTTTCTAATGGAAGTGACAACAAAAGTGAAGGAATTTTCATTAATGGCTAAAGGGAATCGTGCAGCAAGCTACGCACTTGGAGGAAGGCTTCTTGGTCTTGCTATCGTTTTGTATTCGGCTACTGCTCATTCTGTTTCACTAATGGATATGGCTTTATGGGGAGGGATTGGAATTTTAGCACAAATCGTTGTATTTTATTTAGCCGAATTGTGCACACCGCGTTTTAACATTAATCAAAGCATCGAAGAAGATAACCAAGCCGTCGGAATTTTCCTTATGTTTTTATCAATTTCTATCGGAATTGTGATTGCTGGGTGTTTAACATATTAAAAAACCATAAAAATTAGTATTAGAATAAGAGTGTTTCGAGTCTAAATCGCTTTCTATATAAATTAGTTTTACTTTTTCGATATATAAGTTGCGACTATGCAAAAGAAAAGGAGTCTGCACTTGGTTTCTCCTTTTCTTTTACATTGCGTCTGGCCCACCGAAAAAGAATGGTTTTATGTCGTTATTAATTTGGATTTATATAAAAAATACTTGTTGTAACAAAAAAAGTTTGAATTCAAAGTGTTGACATCTATTTTAAATAGGAGTAACATTTTTCTTGTAACTAAATATGTCTCTGTTAGGTGAGGCTCCTGTATAGAGAGATGCTACTGCCCAAAAATGTCGAGAGACGCCAATGGGTCAACAAGAATGATCGAATTAAGGTCTTTTTTAATGTAGCTGGTTAAGAACCTATGCTATACAGTGCTAAAGCTCGGCGAGGGAGAGGTGCAATTGTTTTTAATATAGGCTACATGATATGTAGTTGTATTAAACGTTGCTTATTTATGTATGTTCAGACCTTTACTCGCTCTCGGGTAAAGGTCTTTTTTATTACGGTGTATCAATTATACATAGCTAAAAATAATCATTTGAGGAGGTGAGGAGCAATGTCAGCTTCGGACTCGGTTCCGTTACCCAGGTATTTCGAAAATAGAATGTGTGATGTAGGTAGGAAACGACTTGTTCCTCCCTCTATATCTGTAAATAGATAAATTGAGAAACAATGAGTTTCTTCCTGCATGTGCGAAGGAGGAGACGGACGATGTTATATGTAAACAAACGAGAGGGAATTATAAATAATATTACTCATAAAAAAACGATAAAAGTGCAAGAGGTTTTACAAAAGAATAATGAAATGCTAATGGAAGTCGCGATTCGAGATGTAAAATCTGTATACGCTTATTTTAAAACAACAAGAAATGGCCTTTCTGTTAAAGAGGCAAAAAGACGAATTGTACAATATGGGAAAAATGAACGATATGTGAATAAAAAAGTGATGTTGACTCATATGGTGATGAAGTTGATGGGAATAGTAAATCTGTTTGAAAAGGAAGCAAATCAAACGAACGCAAAAACAGTTACTGTTTTAAGAGTGGCAAATGATAAAGTGAATGGGATAGATAAAGATTCTGAGATGATGAATATTCCAATAGAAGAATTAGTCCCAGGAGATGTGATTTGCCTTTCAGCAGGTGATACTGTACCAGCTGATGCACGCATTATTTATGCAAAAGATGTACTAGTTGATGAATCTCCTTTATCGGGAAAAGAGATACTTGTAGAAAAGTATGAAAGCTGTTATCATATTGAAAAAAAACGATTTATGCCATTAAAACGCATAAAAGACTATAATCCACTTTGTCTTGAAAATTTATGCTATCAAGGTACTCATGTCGTTAGTGGCACAGCAAAAGCAGTTGTTGTTTCGACCGGAAATAATACGTATGTGGAACTATTACATCAATGCTGTAAGTAATATTTATGGATGCTAAATAAAGCAAATCATTGTATAATAAAAATTACAATCATTATTTGATTATACAACCTTGCGTCATGACGTGAGGTTTTTATTTTTGTCATTAGGAGATGGATTATGAAAAAAGTATTATTAGTAGATGGTATGGCATTGTTATTTCGTGCCTTTTATGCAACAAGTGTGTACGGACAATTTATGAAAAGACAAGATGGCATTCCGACGAACGGGATACATGGTTATATGAAGCATTTATTAACAGCAGCTAGTACAATTGAGCCGACTCATATCGTAACGTGCTGGGATATGGGGAGTACAACGTTTCGAACAGAAGCATTTTCAAATTATAAGGCAAATCGCGGAGCACCGCCAGAAGAATTAATTCCACAATTTGATCTAGTGCAAGAAATGACTACGCATTTGTCTGTCCCAGTTATTGGTATGAAAGGATATGAAGCTGATGACTGTATTGGGACATTAGCTAAAACATATCAACATGAAGCAGAAGTATTTATTTTAACAGGTGATACAGATTTACTACAGCTTGTTGATACAAAAATTACAGTTATGCTTCTTCGAAAAGGAATTGGAAATTATGAATTTTACACGCCTGGAAAAATCATGGAGGAAAAAGGCGTAGAGCCGTGGCAAATTGTTCATGCAAAGGCATTTATGGGTGATTCAAGTGACAACTATCCAGGTGTTAAAGGCATTGGTGAAAAGACTGCCTATAAGCTTATTCAAGAGCACGGAACAGTTGCAGGTGTCTTAGAAAACATTACATTATTAACAAAAGCACAGCGCACAAAAATTGAAAGTGACTTAGATAATTTGCACATGTCACTACAACTTGCACAAATTCATTGTGAAGTGCCAATTTCTTGCCAATTAGAAGAAGCATTTCACACAATAGATAAGGAAAAAATACATTTCGTTTGTGAGAAAATGCACTGGGGCAGACCAGAAATGTTTGTAAATATGCTATAGAAAAAGGCTTTTGAAAAGAACTTATATTAGAGATAACGCCCGATCAAATTCGTAATTTGATCGGGCGTTATTATTTATATAAAGATAAATGGTAACTACTCAGTCACTCTATAAAAAAAGGCGGAAAAGTATTTTTTTAAATGGCCTGGGAGGGACTGGCCATACATAGAAGCGGTTAGGACCTATTTCTGCCACATGCAATGTTTAAAACACAAGGAGAAAGCAAGTGGTGGTTATGCTTTGCTCTACACAGCAGCTTATATGTTGAAAAATGAAAAAGATGTATCTAGAGCTGGTTTCTACAATTGTGAAGTTTCTTTAGAAAGATAGTAAATAAGCTGTTTATAAATTTATCCCGCATTAACGGGCAGTAATACTCCCACTTCAAAATTCAGCGAAAGCATTGTCCAGCTCCAGCGGCAGAATCTCCAGTCGTTTCGCCCCCTCGGACGAGGCAAAAAGCGCCTCTTTGTCAGGGGCTCCAACGCCCTGCGATTCTGAGCGAGCCGCTTCCGCTTTTCTTAAGAAGTTAGGTGGGAGATAAACTGCCCGTAAAAGCCCGATTGGTTCAACTAATAATCAGTGGGGGATGAAGAAAACCCCCACTGATTAAAGTTTCACTTTATATTTGAATAGTAAGACAGAAGACATACAAAACGAACGTGAAAATATACGTAGTTTTCATTTGGATTTCAAATAGATTTCACAAGAATCTATTATTATTACACAATACAGATAATTATTTATCTTTTATATAAATAAAATCTTATAACGGCTCCCCCGCTCCAAGATTCAAAGAGAACCGAGGAGCAGGGGATGAAAAAACTCTCGCTTAGGGAAGTTTCACTTGTACTAATTAAGGAGGAAGATTGAAATGCGAAAAAAAATAAGAAAATCCTTTAAACAGTTATTAATAGAAAATAAACAATTATTAATGAATGATAAAGAAAACATAAGAGAAATTGAAGAAAAAATTGAAAGAAGACATACGTCATATAGAGCGGCGAGTAATTGAGAAAGAGCAGCTGAAAAACAAAGTGGAACTTAGTGGTTTCGCTTTGTTTTTTTGAGGAAAAAGAAGGTTCTAAAGGAGTTGTTAAAGAAATTTCATTCTCATTGTGTTAGAAAACATGTATGATAGGAAAGGTAGAATTTTTGAATTTAGGTGGGAAAATGATGCAAACAGTTCAAGACTATCTTTCATTCTTACATACGAAAGGGTTTAAATTATCAGAGGAAGCGCAAGGATTTATTATGTTTGGCCAAGGTTATACAGGCTCATCTGATGGAATTGTGAATGCGGCAATTGAAGCGACCATTAAGCATCAATTACAGTTTGATGGTAGTTATTTTATCGCTTTGTTAGAACGATTGAGGGAAGAAGAAATTACCGATAAAAAAAGCGCAATGGCTTTTTTGCGGAAGTTACAATCATAACTTCATGCAGCCTGCGCTTCTTTTTTTTGTTTATTTGGTAATTCTACAAAGATCATTCCTATGAAAATGCAAATACACCCAATGATAGCTGATATGGATAATTGCTCATTTGCAACAAGAACACCTGTTATTGCTGCAAAGACGGGTTCCATTGCAAAAATAATTGCAACGCGGGTAGGAGATGTATATTTTTGCGCTGTGGTTTGAATGAAAAATGCAAGGGAAGTGGCAAAAAGTGATGTTAACAATAGTGCCAATAAAAATGAGCGATTTGTCCATAATGACATCGAAAATAATTTTTCCCAATCTTCAAACAAAAATGCGCAAATAGAAGAAAAGAGTCCAACCGCTAATATTTGTGTTGTACTTAATAATAACGGAGATATCTTTTTTGAATAGAATCCATTTACAAGGATGTGTGCGGCAAATGCTACAGCACAACCTAAGATAAGAAAATCTCCCAAATTAAATTGAAAAGCGTCTCCAGCTGTTAATAGAAATAATCCAATTGTAGCCGCTGTAATTCCAAGTACGATAAATAGATTCGCTTTTTGTTTTAAAAAGATAAACGATAAAATGGGTACCATGACAATGCTGAGCCCTGTTAAAAACCCGGCCTTAGAAGAGGTTGTATACAATAAACCAAATGTTTGTAATAAATACCCGACAAATAAAAAGAATCCTATTATCATACCAGCACCACTACTATAGCCTACGTGTTTAATAGGTATTTTTCTCATAGAAATGAGCTGAATGATCAATAAAATTATTCCAGCTAATAAAAAACGTACACCATTAAAAGTAAATGGCCCGACAAATGACATGGCATTTTGAACAACAACAAACGTAGCTCCCCAAATGAAAGCAACAAACAATAAGGCGAGAGGCGCAATCCACTCTTTTTTCAATACACTACCTCCGTTCATTTTTTTGTATGGCTTTTCGTGCTAATTCGTCGGCTGCTTTATTTTGACTGCTTGGAATCCACTTTATAAAAAAGAGATCAAATTGCTGGATTATTTTTAGTGCTTCATCTAAAAGTGGTGCATATAATGGGTTTTTTACATATTGTTTTTCAACCGCGCGTTCTACAAGTTGTGAATCTGTTCGAAACGATACAATTTTATAATTATGTTCGGTGCAATAATTTAATGCAGTAAGTAATGCGTGATACTCCGCTTCATGGTTGCTCATAACTCCAAGCGGAACAGTCAGCTGTACAGGCGGTTGAATCCCTTTAATAAATACCCCAGCGCCGGAAGGGCCGGGGTTTCCTTTTGATGCACCATCAATGTACACTTCAATCAAACTGAAACCCTCCAATTAACCGATTGTAATACTATAGCAACATGTAAATGTTTCATTCGCTTTTAACATTTGAATTCCTTTTTTCTCTTTGAATTCGTTTGCCGGTTCTAATTCATCGGCGATGCCATACCAAGGCTCAATACATAAGAACGGTGCATCTTTTCCTGGTGTCCATACACCGACAAATGGGAATCCTTCAAATGATACTTTGACAAATTTATTATGATTGTGAGAACGGATAGTAATTTCACTTTTGCGCATATTTTCAAATATAAGCGCATCGTTTTGAAATAAATCATACGTAAGTGGAAGTTCTGTTGCTTCTTCTGCTACTACGAGTTTTTGTTTAGAAAGAAACGGTCCTTCTAATACACTTGCTTCTAGACGCTCTGGAGTACCGAAAGATAAATAGTAGTCTGTGAAAGATTCATTTGGTAATAATGGACAATTAAAACCGGGGTGTCCTCCAATTGAAAAATACATTTCTTCCGAGTTAGAATTGAATACTTCGTATGTTACGCATATAGATGTTTCATTTAATTCATAAGAAATAAGCAATTCAAATGCAAATGGATAGTTTTGTAAAGTTTCTTCATTACTAGTTATTGCATATGTAATTTTTGATTCATCTTGTTCTTTAATCGTAAATGTTAAATCTCGGGCAAAGCCATGTTGTGTTAATGAATACGGTTTACCATCAATATAATATGTATTTTCTACTAATCTTCCGACGATTGGGAATAAAATAGGTGCACGTCTTCCCCAATACTTTGCGTCTCCTTGCCATAAATATTCGGTAGAATCATCTTTTAAGCGAATGCTTTGCAGTTCTGTACCCTTTTCAGAAATCGACACGATCATTTTTTCGTTTTGAATCGTTGTTGCCATGAACAAACCTCCTAAATCTTTCATGTTTTTTATTATACGTCCTCTAAATAGAAAAGGACAGTGTATGAGCACCCTTTTGTACTTTATTTATTCATAAATAAAGTAACGATTTTTCTATATTGACTTGGACTCGAATAATAATTATAATTTAATTTTGTTTATTAAAATATTGACGTGGTTCGTAACCATCCCACGTAAAAAAACTAAGGAGATCGATCGTATAATGAAAGTTAAAACACTTGTTGCTAACGGTATTTTAGCGGCACTATATATTGCTGTTACTATGCTTATTCAACCTTTTGGTTTTACGAATATTCAATTCCGTATTTCAGAAATGTTTAATCATCTTATTGTGTTCAATAAAAAATATATTTACGGAATTGTGTTAGGTGTATTTTTAGCAAACCTCTTTTTCTCACCAATGATTGCATATGACCTTGTATTTGGAGTGGGGCAATCTATTATCGCCTTACTTTGTACAATTGTTTCAATGCGTTTTATAAAAGGGATATGGGGTCGTATGATCTTTAATACAGTGGTCTTTACAATTACAATGTTTATCATTGCAATTGAACTCAATCTTGCGTTTGATTTACCATTTTTGTTTACATGGTTAACATGTGCGATTGGTGAGTTTGTTGTAATGGTAATCGGAGGGCCTGTTATGTATTTTATTAACAAACGAGTACAGTTTGAGAAATTTGTGTAAGATTCATTAGAGAGTTGTTCACTTTATTGTGGCAGCTCTTATTTATTTTTCTCGTGTTATTTTGCAGCATATAAATCGCTACTACGCGCGGTTAAATACACTCATCCGCTTTATGGAGATAAATGAATTTCGAATAGAATACGGTCCGCATAGACAAAATAGGATAAAATAAGAGCATAATATTTAGTATGAATGTGCATGGGTTTTGCATATTAAAGGGGGAGCATAATGAAATATAAAATTACTTGGTTATATCGAACAAAACAAGGTTTAGAGACTAACCTAGAAACAGATTTTCTTCGTTTAGAAGAGGCAATACAGCTCGCTGCGGATTTTGAAAAAACAGGGAGAGCAAAGGAATTGTTTTTTCATGATGAAATGGGAGTAGAGTGGACGTTAAAAGAAGTTAAGAAACTAAGTAAACAAGTTGAAGAAGAGCCACAAGATCTTACGCTGTACTTTGATGGAGGATATGATGTTGAGACAAAAGAAGCGGGTGTAGGGATAAGTATTTACTATAAGAGACAGGGAAAATCGTATCGAATTCGCCGCAATGCTTACATAGAAGGAATTGATGATAATAATGAAGCGGAATATGCAGCGTTATTATATGGAATGAACATGTTAGAAGAGCTAGGGGTTAAGTATGAATCGGTGATACTACGCGGTGATTCTCAAGTGGTTCTTCAACAATTAGCGGGTGAATGGCCGTGTTATGAGGAACATTTAATTCATTATTTAGATCAAATTGAACGAAAAGCAAAACAGATGAAACTAAAACTAGTATGTGAACCGGTTTCTAGAAAGCAAAATAAAGAAGCGCATCAATTAGCAACACAAGCACTAGAAAGAACGGATATTGATAGTCATAAAGAAATAACAGAATAGGAGTGTAGAAGGAGTGAATCGTAAGCAGCTGATTAACGAGGTGAACGATTTATTAGAAACATATTGCGATGGTTGTTTTTTGCAAAAACATTTTCGAAAAGAACAGAGTAAATATTATGCTCACTCCTTCTGTATTCGGCAATGTACGATTGGAGAAAAGCTACAAGAGTATGGAAAACACCTGTCTTGAACAATCATCTCTTTGCTCAGGTGAAAGCTTTTTGACTATAAAGATATAATAGGTATACAGGTTAAAATGTTTCAAATGTAAAAAACACCCAGAAAAACTCTAGGTGTTTTTTAATTCTTTGCTTCTTGTAATTGATGTTCGCATCTTTCTAATTTGTCCTCTTGGTCCAACAAAAATGGTGCATCTAAATCTGTTGCTACTTCTTTCATTGTTTCGAGCTGCGAACGTGCGGACTCAACGGCATTTGTAGCATGCTGCAATGATTCAGGATCCATTGTAATCGTCGCAGAACCAACCATCTTTTGCGCAGTTTCTACACGCAATTTCACTTCTTCAAAATCGTTTATAGGTGAACCCATTGTTTTCTCCTCCTTATTTTCTCATTTCACATAGTTTTTGCTCTATGGAAAAGAAATATGCAGAAGAATAACAAAGGAGCGGATCATTCATTGCAATATATCGGTGCTTTTTACGATATATCGACCACTTTTTAGAATATATCAGCGCTTTTCATAATATATCGGCGATTCGACACGAAATAAAGATACTTCGCTGATATTCGACATAAAAGTAGTCGATTCACTGAGCTGAATTATACCGAAAAGTGAACTTTTTAGTCAGTTCCTTATATATAAAAATAAAGAGGCTGTTCCAAAAGTGAAACCTTTGGGGCAGCCTCCTGTCATATATTAAATTAAAGTTTCACTACGTTAGCAGCTTGAGGTCCACGATTTCCTTCAACGATCTCGAAAGAAACTTCTTGACCTTCTTCTAAAGATTTATAACCTTCACCTTGAATTGCAGTGAAGTGTACGAATATATCTTCAGCACCTTCAACTTCGATAAATCCAAAACCTTTTTCGCTATTAAACCATTTTACTTTACCTTGCATACTATAATGCCCCCTAAATATAATTACTTTCTCATTTAGTAAATGGTACCTAAAATATATACAAATTCATAAAATTGAAATTGTTATATTCTCGAATATTCTGCTAAATGATAACTTAAATATATATGTAATGAGAGATTTTAGTCAAGTAAGCGGTTTTATTATTTGTATGTTTAAATAATTTTCTCAACATATAATTGATTAAGAAACCAACATAAAACTTTGGTTATGTTTTGTTCTGTATGGGAGCTGTAAGTTCAGACGGTGCTTGTATGTTTATGGATAAAAAAGGATATTTTAAATGTGAGTATTTTTATTATGGATTTCAATGTGTAAAACAAGGAATTTTATATTCAAATATCGAATATAAAGATTAGGAAGAGATAGATGATCTTCATCGATTGCTCATGGCAGATTTGAAGTGGAGGTTTTAATCCCTTACATTTTGTTTTGGAGTATATGAACATACAATTATTTTATGGGATGTAAATACCACTTTTTCTATTCATTTTGCGTATAAGGCTTTACAATTGTTTATATAAGATTGAAGGGGAGATTTCTATGTATCGAACCACAGTAAATGAAAAAGAAATTATTATTACATTAGCCGCAAAAATACGTAAAGAAGTAACAGATAGAAATTCATTATACGAGACTGTTCTTCAAATAGCTGAACGATTGTTTCAAACAAAACAACCGACATTTGCTGTAAATCATGAAATATTAGGATTGATTATTGGAGAAGTACAACGAGGAGAAGTGACAGTTTTTGCAGTGGAACATATTATACCAAAACAGAATATATTCGGTTCGAGTAATATTTTCTATCCAAATGGGGAAACAAGTCAACTTGTAATGGGAATAGAATAGAAATAAAAAAGCGGCCATAACAATGTGTTACGGCCGCTTTCTAAAGAGAGGGGAATGGGGATGAAAAGGGTAATAAAAGAGTATTTCTTACAGCACGATATTGTCATTATGATAGGAGTTTTAATTGCTTTTATTGTGTTTTTGAACATGAAATTGTTTACATGGATGGCGGTAATTGCTATTATTGCAGGTATTATCTTTTATACAATAAACGAATATGTAACGCATCGTTTTTTATTCCATTTAAAACCACCAAAGAATACATTTTTATTAAAAATGTTAAAGCGTCTTCATTATGATCATCATGTATACCCGAATGATTTAAAGTTACTATTTTTACCTGTGTGGTATAGCCTTCCTGGATTTACGATTTATTTATGTATTGTATATGGTATTACTTCTAACATTACGCTAACATTATCATTTGGAATTGGAATGATTTTTATGCTATTAGTATATGAGTGGAAGCATTACATTGCTCATCGTCCAATTCGTCCAGTGACTCCATATGGAAGATGGTTAAAGAAGCAGCATTTACTGCATCATTATAAAAATGAGAATTATTGGTTTGGAGTATCGAACTTATTTTACGATTTTCTGTTTAAGACATTTAAAGAAGGAAAAGATGTTGAAACGAGTGAAACAGCTCGAAATTTAGAAAGTGAAAAAGCGGTGCGATAAGCACTGCTTTTTATTTTTAACTAAGAAAATATTGAAGTTTGGAGAAAAATGACAGAATTTGTCTATCGAAAAATCTTTGCTTACAAAAATAGATTGTCTACAATAAACTTAAGTTTCTGAATATTTATAAAATTTAGTGTTTTGGGTTGTGAAAGAAAGTAATTAGAGATTTGTATTGAAAAGAAAGGAGTAGGTATGAAATGAAACAAGAAACATCTGCACGTAAATTGAATGGTGAAATCAATTATACAAACGTAGTACAGTCTGCTGAGTTTCAAAATTTGTTACAGGCAAAGAAAAAATTTATTGTACCGATGAGCATTTTCTTTTTCAGTTTTTTTATTGCTTTGCCTATTTTAACATCGTATTCAAAAGTGCTCAACACAGCAGCGTTTGGTGATATTACATGGGCGTGGATATTTGCATTTGCTCAGTTTATTATGACATGGACATTATGCATGATCTACAACAAAAAAGCAGAATCATTTGATCAGTTATCAAATCGAATTCTTGAAAACTTGGATAAAGAGAGGGGATAAATATTGAATACAACAGCTTTTAGTTTATTTTTAGTTATTGTCCTTGGAACGCTTGTCATTACGTACTATGCATCGAAAAAAACAAAAAATGCAAGTGATTTTTATACAGCAGGCGGCGGATTAACAGGATGGCAAAACGGTTTGGCAATTGCAGGTGATTATATGTCCGCTGCGTCTTTTCTTGGAATTGCCGGAGCAATAGCATTAACAGGGTTTGATGGATTCTTTTATAGCATTGGTTTTCTTGTTGCTTATTTAGTTGTACTGTATCTTGTTGCAGAGCCTCTTCGAAACCTCGGGAAGTTTACGTTAGCAGATATGATTGCAGCGCGTTTTGATGCAAAAAAAGTACGCGGGGTAGCAGCGCTTAATACGATGACAATTTCAATTTTTTATATGATTGCACAATTAGTCGGAGCCGGGGCACTTATTAAATTATTATTAGGAATCGAATACTGGGCGGCTGTACTCATTGTTGGGATATTGATGACTGTATATGTTATTTTTGGAGGAATGACAGCAACGAGCTGGGTACAAATTGTTAAAGCAGTATTATTAATGGCTGGTACTTTTATTATTTCTGTTATTGTGTTTGCGAAGTTTAATTTTAGTATTACTGAAATGTTTGCGCAAATGAAGACAGCTACACCATTGAAAGAAGCATTTTTAAATCCTGGTGTAAAGTATAAAGTTGGCTTAGATACAATTTCGTTAAATTTAGGGCTTGTTCTTGGTACAGCGGGATTGCCGCATATTCTCGTTCGTTTCTTTACAGTGCGTGATGCAAAAACAGCCCGTCAATCTGTTGTATATGCAACGTGGCTAATCGGAGCTTTTTATATTATGACAATTTTCTTAGGATTTGGTGCAGCAGCATTTGTTGGGAATGAGGCAATTGTGAAAGCGAATGCAGCTGGTAATATGGCAGCGCCAATGTTAGCAGAAGCGTTAGGTGGAAATCTTTTATTTGCTTTCGTTTCGGCAGTAGCGTTTGCGACAATTTTAGCTGTAGTAGCAGGACTTGTCTTAACAGCGGCATCAGCGTTTGCTCATGATTTCTATAATGAAATTTTACGCCGCGGAAAAGCGACGGAAAAAGAACAAGTAAAAATGGCACGTTACGCATCAGTTGGGGTAGCGGTATTTTCTATAATTTTAGCGCTATTTGCCCAAACGTTAAATGTAGCGTTTCTTGTATCACTTGCATTTGCTGTTGCGGCAAGTGCGAACTTACCAGTTATTTTATTTACGATATATTGGAAACGCTTTAATACGACGGGGGCAATTTGTGGCATGTTGGTTGGCTTAACTTCAGCAATTGTGCTCGTTGCAATGAGTCCGAATGTATGGAATCCAGTGGCAGGAAAAGCGATTTTTGTTGGCGATCCATTATTTCCATATACAACACCAGGAATCGTTTCTATTCCACTTGGATTTCTAGCAGCATATTTAGGAACGATTTTCTCAAGTAAGAAAGAAGATGCAGCGAAGTTTGATGAAATACTTGTAAAGTCGAATACAGGTCATGGAATTAGTGATGTTTCAGCACATTAAGAAACAGAAGTGCTTTCCTTCTAAAGGGAGGCGCTTCTGTTTTTATTTGTTTTTTGATTTTCACCTTGAATTTTTTTATGAATTGATATTCTCGTAAGAATTGTTGC
The DNA here is from genome assembly GCF_000746135.1 of Bacillus sp. UNC322MFChir4.1. Classification (NCBI taxonomy): domain Bacteria; kingdom Bacillati; phylum Bacillota; class Bacilli; order Caryophanales; family Bacillaceae; genus Bacillus; species Bacillus sp. UNC322MFChir4.1. Next base: position 20,488 of record NZ_KN050809.1, on the reverse strand, counting down.
TATTTTGACCATATTAATAACAGGTTGACTTTCAACTAGTACATTGGAGTTAAAGGATGGTTTACATGAAAGATGAATTAAGTATAAATATCTATTTAGATGAAACTGATACTCCGTTTTCAAAATATTATAGCTCAGATGATGTTCATCTAAGCTCTGACCTTGAAGATTTTCTTTTGTCAAAGCTGCACGGTGGCAAAAGAAAAGAAGTAGAAATCTTGTTTTTAGGTCAGAATGAATTTGACGAAAAGTCATTGAAGATTGCCACATTTAATACTTTTTCTAACTTCTTGAACGAAGAGAAATATACATATGCTAGAAATGTTAAGAGGGCTATTGTTTTGTTTGTGATTGGTATTATTGTTGGGGTGATATACTTGAAGCTTTCGAGCAATCATGCCTATATTGGAGGAGTATTAAGCATTGTGTGTTGGGTTTTTATTTGGTCAGGTACAGAGGTCTATTTTTTTGAAAATCAGCAAATCAAACAAAATATTAGAAAATGTAAGAATATACTAAATGCGGATGTGCGGAAAAAAATAGAGAGTTAGTGAAAATTTTCATTCCTGCTCATTTATTGTAATAGTATTACTTGTATAATAAAGTAAACAGATGGAGAAATAAAAAGAACGGAGAAGTAAATATGTTACTAAATCAGAGGTTTACTATTGGAGAAATGGCGAAAATGCATAATATTCCTGAATCAACATTGCGATACTATGATGAAAAGGGAATTTTTCATCCAGCAATTGTTGATTCGCAAACAAATTATCGCTATTATACGATCGACCAATTTTCAATGTTAGATACGATTAAGTTTTTACGACAGTTAAATATACCGCTAAAAGAAATTAAACGATATACAGATGAAAGAACACCAGCCTTTGCGCTGGATTTATTAGAAAAACAAGAAGAGCTGCTACTGAAAAAACAAAGGGAAATGGAATATAAGTTAGCAAAAATAAAGCATAAAATTCATTTAATGAGAGAAGCTGTACAAACAAATGGTTATACGGTCAATTTTAAAGAATTACCAAAGCGTAACATTACAGATCTTCCGATTACTCCAAATGTAACAGATGATATGTTTGATTATTATATTCATTCACTGCAAAAAAATATGAAACAAGTAGATGATAGTATATTTTCAGGTGATATAGGTGTAACTGTTGCAAAAAATGCCTTATTACAACATGATTTTCAAGCATACAATAGCGTATTTATTCTTCTTGATTACATGCCATTTCATGCTGCTCCTTCAAATGTAATTGAAGAAGGAATATATGGGTGTGCGTATCATCATGGGCCATATGAAGAAACTGGTAAGACATATAAAAGGCTGTTACTAGCTATTGAGAAAGATGGGTATGAAATATGCGGTGACGCAATTGAGCTAGCCTTAATTGATTGGTCTGTAACGAATAATCAAGAGGAGCAAGTGACAGAAATCCAAATCCCTGTGGTGAGAAAAAAATAAAAACACCATTCATAACAAAATATATTTTTTACTTCTCTCTTGACCTTAAAGTAACTTGAAGGTTTACAATGTGAACAGAGAGTCGTAAAGGAGAATTTTGTAATGGAAACAACTGAGCAATTACGAGAAAAACCGATTAAAAGTTTATTTATTTCTTATTTAATTCCGGCTGTACTTGGAATGGTACTGATGTCGGTGAATATTATGATCGATGCGGTTATGGTGAGCCGTGGTGTGGGAGCAAATGGATTAGCTGGAGTAAACGTTGCTGTTCCCGCATTTTCTATCTTTTTCTCCATCTCGCTATGGATTGGGATGGGCGGAGCTACTTTGTATTCTATCGCTTTAGGAGAAAATAAAATAGAGCGAGCGCGTTCTATTTTCACACAATCTATGACGGTAGCTGTTGCGATTGTTGCTATGTTAATGATTATTTGTTTATGGAAAATAGAAGATATAGCATACTTGTTTGGAGCAAATGATGTAATTTTACCGTATTCATTAGACTATCTACATGTATTATTCACATTTGGAATGATATATGTATTAGAAAATATTTTAAGTACATTTATACGAAATGATGGAAATCCAAATTTAGCTATGGCAGGTCTTATTGTCACAGCATTGTTAAACATTGTATTTAATTATATTTTTATTTTTATTCTAGGCTGGGGGGTAACAGGATCAGCATCTGCAACTATTTTATCTGCAGCAATTGGTTTTCTTGTGCTGCTGAGTCATTTCTTTAGAAAAAACAGTATTTTAAAATGGACGAAACTTCATTTAGAATGGGAAACCGTAAAGCAAATTATGATTATTGGTTTTCCAAGTTTCACGACAGAGGTTACGGTAGCGATTGTAACGGTTGGATTTAATGTCACTTTTATTCAATATGCTGGTGAACAAGGCGTTGCATCGTATGCTATGATAAACAGTATTCATGCTATGACGTTACTTTTATTCTTTGGCGTTGGGGCAGCATTGCAACCTATCGCGAGCTTCCATTATGGTGCGAACTTAACGGAAAGATTGAAACAAGGATTGCAACTTGCAGTAAAAACAGCGGTTGTACTTGGTGTGATCGCAACACTTATTGGTTTATTCTTTGGGAAAAACCTTATCGGTTTATTTGACGTTCAATCTGAAGAATTATTAAATATGACGGTAATTGGAATTAGTTTATTCTTCACGCAATACGTATTTTTAGGTTATAACATCGTATATGGGGAATATTTTCAATCGGTAAGACAAACCAAAAAATCTGTTTTTATTATTTTAAGTCGTGGTTTGCTGCTTATCATTCCGCTACTGTGGGTGATGCCAAAATTATTTGGTGTAAATGGAATATGGCTTGTAATGCCAGTTGCCGAACTATTAACAGCGTGTGCTGTATTTGTAGCGAATCACTTTTCACATCCTGTTTCTATACGGGTGTTGGAAGAAAAACATATATAATGATGGAGTCCTCTTAACATGTTAAGGGGATTTTTTCTTGTTCTACACGAATTCGTACAAATATTACTTTTAAAGGATAAACTATCTTGAATTGGAAAATAAAACTATACAAGTAATTGGCAGCATATTATGATGAAAAAAATGGTGAAATAGGGGAGTTTATAGGAATGTCAAAAAGAAAGAGATTCAAAAAGTATTGTTTTATTTTCATTATCATTGCAGCAATTTATATGAGTAGTTTACAATACATTATTTACAAGCATGGTCACATGGAAGCGCCGAATGATGCAGATTATATGATTGTACTTGGTGCTCGTGTGAAAGGAACAGAGCCTTCTTATGCTTTGCAATATCGTATCGATAAAGCAGCAGAATATTTAAAAACACATCCACAAACAACTGTAATTGTGTCTGGGGGTAAAGGAAAAGGAGAAGATATTTCCGAAGCTTTGGTTATGAAACGCGGATTGATGAAACAGGGAGTTCAAGAAGAACGAATTACAATGGAAGATCGTTCTTCGAATACAGATGAGAACATAAAATTTTCAAAACCGCTTATTCCAACAAATAAGAAAAAAGGAATCATTGTTACGAATGATTTTCATATGTACCGCGCGAAAAAAATTGCTGGAAAACAGGGACTGCAGCTAGAGGGATTGTCTGCAAGAACACCAAAGCCAATCATCATTCAATCTAATCTTAGAGAGTATTTAGCAATTACGAAGTATTGGCTTATGAACCAAATATAATGTGAAACCTTACCAAAAGGAAAGATTGGCAAATCAAAAGGATGCGATGCAGACTGAATCAATGAGTACGTTTATATGTATGAAAACCTTGAAATATTTAGAGAGAAAGAGGTGGGGAGATAGAGAGGAATTGACATTTTTTTCTTAAAGAGGATGAACCGGGTGTTTAGTAATGGATTCATCCTCTTTAAAGAAAGGTCAAGGGAATTGTAACAATCTCAACTTATGAGAGAATACGTTTTTCTCCTTGGATTTCTTGAATCGGATTAATATTTTGTGTGAATTCAAGGGTACCCATGTATTCTCCATCTTCACTCCGTATAGCGAAATAGCGAATGTATACATATTTATCTTTGAACTTAATCCAGAAATCTTCACAATCTTTGTTTCCAGATTTAAAGTCTTCCAAGAGCTTTTCAACGATATGAACGCTTTTTGGAGGATGGCAGTTTTGAACTGTTCTGCCGATTATCGCTTTTGTACGAGCAAAGATTCGCTCTTTTCCATGAGAGAAGTAGCGTACGACATCATTCTGATCAATGTACGTAATATCCACAGGCAAGTGGTTCAACATCAGCTCTAGTTCTTTTAAAGATAGTATACCTGTTTCTAAACGTATGAATCCTTCAGACATAGCCTGCTCTTGCACTGCTTTTCTTTCAGGTTTCCATACACTCGCAGGACCTGTTAAGCAATAGCCAATTTCATCACTTTCATGAGCGATTTTAACCCATTCATCTTCTGTAAGAGTTTGAAGTGCCATTGGAAATAAAATATTTTCCTCTTTAAAAATCATTTCAGTTACCTCACGGATGACAAAGTAAACGCCGTCTAAGACCGTCTTTTTATCTCCGTTATAGTTTGCTAATGCTTGTTTCACATCTTTAATAGCGTTACGAATGACATCATCGATTCCCCACATTACTTGTGTCGGGCCGTAAATTCCGTATGTTTCTAAATAGGGAAAAAGCAGATTTTCTTTACGGCTGTAGTGTTTATCCACATCCAGCAACAGATTTAAATCTTCGATTAGTTTATAAATGTTTTCTTCACTATCTTCTTTCTCGAAACGTTCGTAGTGAAGTTGAAGCTTGAAGTTAACAAGCTTATCAATTTTTTTGTTTTCAAGCTTAAATGTATGAACTGGATGCCCAGCTTGATCTTCGGGTTTATCGGATCGATGGATTTCTTCAATGGAACCTTTAAAAATAGCTGTATGCACCGAGCATAAACGTTGTACTTCTTCCACTGGAATTCCTTCTTCTTCCATGAGTGCCTGTTCAAGTTTTGAAATTTCCGCGACGGTAATATTCCCGACTGCTTCTTCAAATTGGGCCTTCACTTCTTCCACACTTTTTCCATTATGAAGATTTTTAATAATTTCCTTTAAGATAGCTTGTCTTTCAAATTGATTCATACTTTCTTGTTCACGATTATTAATTATTTCACTCATAAGGATCCTCCTCTATTCTTTCATGTTAAATCCATTATTTTTAAAAGTTTTTTTAACGATATCGAAAGAAATTCCCTTCATCCGGCATCCATTTGGAATAGTCATCACACGGCCGACCGTGTGCAGCATGCCAGGTTTCGTTATATCTTCAAAGCCTAGCTCTTTTAAGATAGGGATGATTTCAGGGTATTTGTTAGCCAAATCGCAAACGGTTTGACTAAAATCAATCATCTTTGTCATCACTCTCACCTCGGAAATAAGTGATATTAATTCTCGAAAACAATGTAACATAGAAAGAATGAATAAGAAGTGAGGAAAATCACACGTGTGATTTTTGAAAATTTGAAGAGAAAACTAGGGAATGTTAGTTGGGGTACGCTGTGTAAAAAGAAGTACCAGAGACCGTGATAAAGAGGAATTTCTATCACGCTATTTACGGGCACTTAAGACTTCCATCTCAAGATTTTAAAGAAGCCAAAGAGATAGGTAGGGAATAGGTCCATAAAAGGCTGATTTAGGTGTCACTTTGCAATGACAATTTCATGCGTGATATATCTCACAACATGAATGTCTATATAACTTTACAATGAGGATATAAATCGATAGGAGGGTTTAATTTTGATTAATCGTGATTTCGCTCACAGTATCTTTCCTCAATATAGTTTATCCTTAATAAAAAGCTTATCTCTAGTAATACCCCCGCCTCAAAATTAAGCGAAAGCAAAGAAGTTAGGTGGAAGATGAAGCAAATCCCAACTGATAAGAGTGTTACTTTATTCTATATAGGTATTGTTCTCAAGCTCTTTGTTTCATTCGGTGGCAAAGTATATTAAAAAACTATTAGAAATATCACTTTTACAAAACTTTATAGGGTTAATGGCATGAATTCTTTTGTAAGTATCAGTAAATGACATTGTTGATAAAAAACTTTGGGTAAGGGTGTTGAAAGAATGAAGTTAATTATTCCAAAGCAGCACGGGGCATGGGGAATGTTGCTTATTCCATTCATTTTGGGTGTTTTAATTGGTAAAGGGACATGGTATCACATACCACTCTTTTTAGCATGGTTGTTTGTGTACTTAGCCACGTATCCTTTATTAATGTACGTAAAACAACCACGAAAGAAGTATTATTTACATTCTTTCTTTCTTTATTTTAGTGTAGCTTGTGTGTGTGCGATCATTGCTCTTATATACGAATGGCGTATTGTGTTCTTTTCCATTATTATGCTCCCATGTTTTTTCATAAATATTTATTTTTCTCGCCAAAAAAACGAACGAGCTTTACTAAATGATACATGTGCCATTATTTTGTTTTGTATAGGAGGAATCATTAGTTATTATTTCACAATGAAAACAGTTGATGAGAAGATATGGGTTGTTGCAACTATATCATTTTTATATTTTATGGGAAGTACGTTTTATGTGAAGACGATGATTCGTGAGAAAAAGAATCCAACGTATCGCTTTGTTTCATGGGGGTATCATTCTTTACTTGTGATTGTGACTTTAATTGTATCACCGTGGTTTACCATTGCCTTTATACCAAGTTTGATACGATCTATATTATTTTATGGTAGAAATATTTCGATTCTAAAAGTGGGTATTTTAGAGAGTATAAATTCTATTTACTTTTTTGTTTCAGTAGTATTATTAGTCAGAGCATTGCTGTAATAATTATTACAGTAAGTTTGTGAATGTTTAGTAATATTTTGATAAGAAAACTAACTCAAATAGTTTCTTTACATTTCGTATATATAAATACAAATTGAAAACACGACATAAACCCTCTTTTTTTAGGTGGGCGAGAGCAACTGGCCATGCATAGAAGCGGTCAGGACCTTTTTCTGCCATGTGCGATGTTTAAAACAAAAGGAGCAGGCCAGTAGGAGGGCATGTTGTATTTCGCATAGCAGCGATTTATATATATTATCCTGCTATTTGCGGATAGTAATTGATTATGATTTGAATGCTAAATCCTGAAAGGACTGTATAAATAATGACTTTCTATCAAATGTTAACGCCATATTATGATGAAATTTTTCCTGCAAATGAGAAACAAATAAATTTTATAGTCTCTTATTTACAAAAAGGTAGCTCTATACTGGATGTGGGCGCAGGAACAGGTAATGTAGCCCAAGCGCTAGTTGAAATGGGGTTTGCTGTTACTGCGATGGAACCAGAGAAGACGCTGGCTGCAAAAATTCGGGAGAAAGCTGCAGCTTGCGAAGGGATATTTAGTGTAAATACATTTGGAATGCAACAAATTGAAAATGTGCCTGGAGTATTTGATGGTATTTATTGTATTGGAAATACACTTGTTCATTTGGACAATTCGAAAGAAATCTTTAATTTTATCTGTGGATCTTATGAAAAATTAAAAGCAAACGGAAAACTAATTATTCAAATTGTAAATTATGAAAAAGTATTAAATGAAAATAATTTTAAATTTCCGATACTGGAGAAGAAACATTTCTCGTTTAAGCGTAATTATACGTTAGAAGGAGAAAAAGTATTATTTACTGCAACATTGAATGTGGATGATAAAGAAGTATCAAATAGTATTCCGTTATATCCCATTACGAAAAAACAACTACTGCCTATGTTAAAAGAATGTGGTTTTCGTACTGTAGAAACTTTCGGTAATTTTAAAAAAGAGGCGTATTTACCGAATGGGCCAGCTTTAGTTCTTGTAGCTACAAAATAAATATGTCATAAAAAATACTTGAGTAAAGAAAAATTTTCATTTACTCAAGTATTTTTTTTTTGTTTTTATAAAATGTGATTCAAGTCCTCTTTTTATCTTAGGAAAATTTTTATAATAAATTTGTTGTTAAGAGATAACAATTAGGAGGAATTGAAAAATATGAATAGAGAAATTAAGCTAACTGAAGATATATATTGGGTAGGGAAAATTGATGATAGGGAAGTTCCGTTTCATCGTTTAATCTTAGCAAAAGGAACAACTTATAACGCGTATCTTCTAAAAACTGAAAAACCAACAGTAATTGATACAGTTGACATAGAGTTTGGAAGAGAATTTGTAGAATATTTAAGTGAATTAATTGATCCACAAGACATTCAATATATCGTAGTGAATCATACAGAACCCGATCATTCAGGTGGATTGGCAGCATTAGCATCAAGAGCTACGAATGCTACAATTGTATGTACAGAAATCGCAGTACCTGAATTGCAGGAAATGTATAAATTGCATCACAGAAACTTTTTAGTTGTAAAAGATGGTGACACATTAGATATCGGCGGAAAGACATTGAAATTTAAAGAAACTCCATATCTTCATACAGAAGAAACAATGATCACGTATTGCATAGAGGATAAAATTTTATTCCCATGTGATATTTTCAGTACACATGTAGCGAATTATGAATTCTTTAACGATGAAGCGAATGAAGATATTACGGAAGATTTCATAGGTTATTATAATGCGATTATTCACCCGCATAGAAGATATGTCAGAACGTTAATGGAAGCATTGAAAGACTTAGATGTTCAAATGATTGCTCCGTCTCATGGATACATTTTACGTCAAGATGTACAAAAATATATCGATTTATATGCAGAAATGAGTAAAGATACAACACAAGGAAAAAAAGTAACTATTGTATATACAACCATTAAAAATAACACGAAAAAAATCGCGAATATCATTAAAGAAACATTTGAAGCAGAAAACATTGAAGTAACAGTATTTAATGCTGACAAATCAGAAAAAGCTATAATTCTAGAAAGTATTCAAGAAGCAGATGCAGTTTTCATCGGATCTTCAACTAAATACGCAGATATGATTGGAAACTTAGAAGAAATTTTAATAGAAATGAAGGAAATGAACTTAGAAGGGAAAATCGCAGCTGCATTCGGATCATATGGTTGGAGTGGTGAGGCAATTGAGGTCGTACAAGATTACCTAAATGAAACAAACATGAATGTACAAAGTACATCAAATGTTATTAAGTCTACAGGTATGACTCATGTTGAATTCCCTATTCGTATAAGATTCTCTCCAAAGGATGAAGAGAAAACAAAACGAATTAAACATGCAACAACGTTTGTTACAGATTTATTATTAAGTTCTATTTAATAGAAAAACGTAGGTGAAAATATGGAAAAGAATTTTGTTATTATCGGAAGTGGAGTAGCCGCTGTAAATGCTGCAAAGACAATTAGAGATCATGACAAGGATTCAAATATATTTATTTTTGGTGAAGAACCATCTTTACCTTATAACAGAATTAAACTGTCAAAAGAGTTATATTCAGATTTACACAGTGAAAAAGTTTTAATCAAAAAAGAAAAATGGTACCAAAATAATAATATATCGGTTTTCACAAATACAAAAGTAGTAAAAATTGATACAGAGCAGCAATATATTGTTACATCAAATCATGAAACAATTTCTTATTACAAACTATTAATTTGTACCGGTGCAAATAATAGAAGGCTACCAGTAGGTGGAATAAATAAAAAAGGTGTCTTTACGATTAGAGACATGCAGGAAGCGGATAACTTTAAAGCATGTTTAGAAGATAAAAAGCATGTTGTAAACATTGGTGGAGGCGTACAAGGATTAGAAACAGCTTGGTCTATGATGAAAGCTGGCAAACAAGTATCCATTGTAGAAGTTGCCGCTACACTAATGGGAAGACAATTAGATGAAAAAGTTTCTCTTCTATTAAAAGAAAAAATTGAAAGTGCCGGAGTAAAAGTATATGTAAATACGACTATTGATTCTATTCTTGGAGAAGAAGTAGTAACTGGAATGAAAGTGAATGGTGAACAACGAATAGATTGTGATAGTGTTGTGTATTCAATTGGGGTCACTCCTAACATTTCTTTAGTAAACAATACTCCTATTCATGTAAATAGAGGCATTATTGTCAATGAGAAGATGGAAACGAATGTGGAATCTGTATATGCTGCTGGGGATGTAGCAGAAGTAAACGGTGAAATTGGCGGACTATGGGGACGAGCAATGGATCAAGGGAAAATTGCCGGAAGTAATATGGTTTCTAATCCTGCAATTTATAAGGAAGCAATTTCAACTACTATTTTTAATGCGTTCGATGTATCTTTATTCTCGATTGGATTCGTTGATGAGAAACAATGTGATACAACTATCGTTGAAGAAGATGGTAAAGAGAAGTATACAAGGTTATTTATCAAAGATAATAAAATAGTAGGTGTCATCTCATTAGAAGGAGTTGCAGCATCCATTCCTTACAAGTCTGCTATTGAAAAGCAGGTATCATTAGAAGAGATTGATATGAAAAATACGAATGTAAGTGAAATAATGAGCAAGGTAAAAGAGAAACTGAAATCTTAATATAATAATAGAAAGAGGACATTATAATGAAAAAATATATTTGCTTACCATGTGGCTATATTTATGATCCAGAAGTTGGAGATCCGGATGAAGATGTAGAACCAGGAACAAGTTTTGAAGATTTACCAGAAGATTGGGTGTGTCCAGTATGTGGAGAAGATACTGAACATTTTGCACCGGTAGAGGAATAGCAAAAGAAAAAGTAACGAGAAGGTTATATAATTTCTCGTTACTTTTTTATATGAAAAGAATTTTTTGATGTGATTTAGGTCACTGGTTTAGCTTTTAGGAAGAGATATAATAATTTAGGTATCATAAGGATACTTTATCCCGCATTAACGGGCAGTAAGACCCCCACCTCAAGATTCAGAGAGAAGCAAAGAAGATAGGTGGGGGATAACTGCCCGTAAAAGCCCGATTGGTTCAACTAACCATCAGTGGGGATGAAGAAAACCCCCACTGACGGAAGTTTCACTTTATTACGTATTAATGTCCATAAAAGCCTGATTGGTGAGGGCTAATAATGAAAAGACACTGATTAAAATTTCATTTTATATACTATATGTAAAGTTAGGTGAGGTAATATGAAAGAACATTGTTATCATAAAAATGCAGTGGAGCCTTGTCCAAGAAAAGTTCTCATTTTTAAATCCCTATCTGATGAGGAAATTTTAAAAATAGCTGCAATGTCAAAACATAAGCAATTTAAAAAGGGACAACCATTAATTCATGAAGGGGAGAAATCAGATACATTATTTATTATTAATAAGGGGCAAGTAAAGTTATCTAAACTAACCCCTCAAGGAAAAGAGCAAATCTTGCATATTTTAACGAGCGGTGAGTGTTTTTGTGAATTAAACATATTTAATTGTGATGAGAAGAGTAATTTTAGTGCGTATGCTATGGAAGATACGAAAATTTGTATGCTAAAGAAAAATGATATGGATAGTATAATAGAGCGAAATCCAGGTATTGCATTAAAACTGTTAAAAACCGTTACAAAACGGTTAGCGCATACAGAAAATTTAGCTCATAATCTTGCAACAAATGATCCAGAAGTTAGAATTGCCTATATCATTTTAGAGTTTTGTGAAAAGTATGGTAAGGATACTGATAAAGGGATAATTATAAATTTACCGTTAACACGGGAAGAAATTGCAAGTTATATAGGGGTGACACGGGAAACAATTAGTCGTAAATTTAGTAAATTTGAAGACTTAGGGTTTATAACATCAATTGGAAATAAGCAGCTAATAATTAAAAATAAGTTAGCCTTTAGAAAATATATAGAGTAGATGGATAATTGATATTGAACTGGATAAAAAGTAAGGTTAAGTTAACTATATATACAAGTTGAAAAAACGACATAAAAACCCCTTTCTTTCTAGGGGGGACGAGAGCATCTGACCATGCATAGAAGCGGTCATGTTGTATTCTGCGTAGCTGCGATTTATATGTTGAAAAATGAAATGTTTTAATAAGAGTAACAAAACTTTAGAGGTGAATTGTACGAAAGGCAATCATATTTCATCTGTATTATGTTAATTTAGCATTTTCTTTGCACTGGTAGGAATACACTATTTCGTTTGGAAATTTGTTAAAGGTGTAGAGAAATTGAAAGCAGTTTAATATGTAAGAAAGGAGCAATCAAATACGATTGATTCTTTTCATGTATCATTGTGTTTTAAGCATATCGTTTGTGCGTATACAAAAAATATGGTAATTATGGAGTATTCACACCATAGGGGGTAGGATATGATGAATGAAATAATACATACGATGGAACAACACGTATCAGTACGGAAGTATAAGAAAGAGCCAATTCCAAAGAATATAATCGAAAGAATGATTGGAGCAGCACAGCATGCAGCATCATCACATTTTGTGCAAGCTTATTCAGTTGTATATGTAACAGATGAAGCGTTAAAAGAGCAATTAGCAGAGCTATCTGGAAATCGTCATGTGAAAAGTTGTGCAGCATTCTTTGTTTGCTGTGCAGACTTAAAGCGGTTAGAAGTAGCATGTGAAAAACAAGGGACAGAAATAAAAGCTGGTACAACAGAAAACTTTATTGTGGCAACGGTAGATGCGTCTCTCTTTGCTCAAAATTTAGCACTTGCAGCGGAATCTCTCGGATATGGCATTTGTTATATTGGGGGTATTCGTAATAACCCAGAACAAGTGAGTGAACTACTACATTTGCCAGATAACGTGTACCCAGTCTTTGGAATGACAGTTGGTGTACCGGATGAAAAGCATGGGGTGAAACCGCGCTTACCAGTTGAAGCTATTTTACATGAAAACACATATGATGAGAAGAAATATAACGAACTACTAGATGAATATGATCATACGACCAATGAATATTATAAAGAAAGATTGACAAATCAAAAGGATATAACGTGGACAGGATCAATGAGCAAGTTTATGTCACAGGAGAAACGATTGTATATGAAAGAGTTTTTGGTTAAGAAGGGATTTAACCAAAAATAATGTAGAAAAAGCAAATCTGTTCACACAGGTTTGCTTTTTTGCATGATTAAAAAACAAGGTCTTTAAAATTTATTCCCATGTGTTTTTCAATCATAAAAAAATCACCGGAAAAGATTTTAGCAGAAGCTAAAGTCTTTTTTTGTTTGCGAAATAAAAATATTTCAAATTTTTGATTGACGATTTATTCCTATGCTGCTAATATACTGAATAATTTTGCAAAATTATAAAACTGATTCGATAGATACCGAATCAAAGAGAGGGGACCATATGGTACACATTACATCTTGGTTTGAGCGGCATGTCAAAGTTGTTTATTCACCATTTCGCGAAATGTTATTAAGTCTGCACGTTTTATCTAATCCGGCACATCATGTGAAGCGACTACCGTGGGCAGAAAATCTATTGAGTATGATGAATGAAAATGAAAAGGAATAGCTGCATGAAATTAACAAAAAAAGTGATGATTGGTTTCGATTTATCGACTGGTGTTCAGATTTTTCAGTTGAAGTGTATGTAGAAGAAGGGATTGAAAGATTACGAGCTACAGATGAAAAGGCATTTCAAAGATTTTTTCCGGATTTAGAGAAAGAAACGATTTGTAATTTTTTATACGAATACCATCAATGTTATTTTGCAAGGGAGCTTTTTCGAATTGAACCTTGGCTCCAGCAATCCGTACATGATTTGAAAGAAATGATAAAACAAAATCCATTATTACTTTCTAAGACGTTACATCCAAGATTTCTAATTGAAGGGGAGCACATCACATTTTTAAAAGCACGTACATGGCAGTATCGTTTTGTAGATTTATCTGCAATCACGTTTTATCCATCAACTTTTATCGCACCCCATTTGCTAATGGATAACTTCATTTCTACTCATATAAAAGTGTATTATGAAGTCGGAATTGCTTCATCCTATCCAGATGAAGTACCAAAAGATTTATTGCAAATTTTACAAGCGATATCAGATGAAACACGTTTAAAAATGTTGCGAGACTTATCATTTCAATCGTTTTGTACGCAGCAATTAACAGAGAGATACAACCTTACGAAATCGACTGTTTCGAATCATTTGAAAATACTTGAAGCAACTGAACTAGTACAAAAAGAAAGAAAAGGATATTACGTATTTTATCAAACAAATCGTGAAAAGCTGGAACAAATTCGAGTAGATTTAGATCAATTTATGGACTTTCCAGCCATTCATAAAATAGAGGAGGAAAAAACGTGTGGTTAACGTTTTGGGCTACATTTCGTCGTGATTTTTATACGATGCAAAGAGCGTATCCATGGGCATTTTTTCTTGGCCATATTTTAAGTGGTATTTATATTGTATTGTTTTCGTATTTATCGTACCACTTTATGTTCCAAGGAAAATTAAATGATAGCTTTATAAAACTAGGAAAAACAGATGATTATCTTTCCTACGTTATACTAGGTGCTGTTTTTTATTCGTTTGCCGTTTCTTTATTAATGATTGTGAGTCGAACGTTCATTACAGAATTACGTGAGGGAACGTTAGATGTACTGTTGTTAACTCCATCATCTCGGCAAGGATATTTTTTAGGAGCAGCTGCGCAAGGAATGCTTCGAGTTGGACTTGAATTTATTGCAATTTTTATGTTTGGTTTGTTGTTTGGATTGCAATTTCGTGAAATGAATATCGTTGCTGTATCACTGTTATTACTTATTTTCTTTTTTTCAATTTTTGCGCAAGCATTAGTGCTTGGAGCTTTCATGCTTTATTTTCGAGATACATATTTAACGCAAAATACGTTGTTTATTTTTATGAGTCTTGTTAGCGGAGTATTTTTTCCGGTAGGCTATCTTCCTGCGTTTTTACAGACTATAAGCTTGCTCATGCCATTATCACATGGCCTATCAGCATTTCGATTATGCATAATCGAGGGCGGGAATGTAACTGCTATACAATCTGATCTTATGTGGTTACTAGGATTAGGAGTTGTTTACTTTGTAATTGGTGTAATAGCTATAAAACGAATGGAAAAGTATGTTATTGAAAAACATTTTGCATAGGGGAGATTTGGATGATACGGGCGAAACAACTTGTGAAACGCTATGAATTAGAAGAAAAAATAGGTTTTTTTCGCAAAAAAAGAAAAATAATTGAGGCAGTGAACGGGTTAGATTTAACAATTGAGAAAGGAGAAATTGTTGGTTTGTTAGGTGTGAATGGTGCTGGAAAAACAACAACCATTAAAATGTTAGCTACGCTTCTTGAACCGACTTCAGGTGTGATTGAAATTGATGGAACAGATAGTACAAAACAGGATATTCTTGTGAAGAAAAAAATTAATATGATTGCTGGTGGGGAGCGTATGCTTTATTGGCGCTTAACGGGGAAAGAAAATCTTCAGTATTTTGGAAGTCTATATGGTTTAAAAGGAGCAGAATTAGAAGAACGCATTCATTTTCTTTTGAAGCAAGTAGAGTTAGAAGAAGCTGCCAATACACCTGTTGAACGATATTCAAAGGGAATGAAACAGCGCTTACAAATTGCAAGAGGACTCATCAATGATCCTGATTATTTATTTCTTGATGAGCCGACATTAGGATTAGATGCACCAGTAGCAAAAAAATTACGAGAAATGGTATATAAATTAGCGAAAGAACAGAATAAAGGAATTTTATTAACAAGTCACTATCTTGAAGAAGTAGAAGAGCTTTGCGATCGTCTTTATATTATTGAAAAAGGAAGTCTTCTGTATGAAGGAACTCCTCAAGATATTATACAATCTATTGTACGTGAGCATCATTTAGAAATTGTGATTTCTGTATTATCAAATGAATTAACGGAACAATTGGAGCGTTCTTTTGGAAAAAGAGAAATAAAGTTTGTAAAGGAACATATGGGAGATGGACTGCGCTATGAATTAACAGCATCTTTTGATATGACCACGGTAGTTTTATCGTTATTAGCAAAACATCAAATTAGCATACTACAATTAGAAACACATAAAGCGAGATTAGAGGATGCAATCTTGCAAATTGCAAATGGGGTGAGTGCGTGAATATGTTTTTTGCAGAATGGAAGAAGAGTCACCGTAATCATTTTCATAGTAAAATGGTCTATTTTTCTTTATTCATTTGGCCTGTATTATTATTTGCGACCGCTTATTTTTCGGTGAAACCATTTGATACATCAAATAGTAGTCCACTGGCAAAATGGATGGATCCAAAGCAAATTAGCTTTTTTCTCATTACAGGTTATATCGGCTATGTTTTCTTTTGGAGTCTTGTCCAATCAGCATGGCAAATGTCATGGGAACGTCAAAATGGGACATTAGAGCTCATTTTTTTAACACCTGTATCACGCGTATGGATGATGTATTGCCGGGCAGGAGCAAATTTAATAGAAGGTGTATGGATGTTTACCGTTTTCTCTATACTCATTGTCTTATTTCTTGATGATGTGAAGGTACCACCAGTTGAAAATATTGTATTTGCTTTTATTGTGTTATGTATTTCAGCAGTTGTATGGGGAGGGGTCTTGAACACTATCTTTTTATTTTCAAGAGATGCGAGCATTCTCTTTACAATTTTAGAAGAACCGATGCAATTTTTTGCTGGTGTACGTATTCCTATTGTTGTGTTGCCTTTATGGGGAAAAATAATGGCAGCGTTGTTTCCATTAACATATGTGCTACAAATATTTCGCTCACTATTGATGGAGGGAAAGAGTATTTTAGATTTATTCCCAAACTTATGCTTGTTATTTAGTATGTTAGCCTTGTTGGTGATCATATCTTATTTGCTCGTTCGGAAGGCAGAAAAGCATGCGAAACGAACAGGGAATATGGTTTTGTTTTAAGAGGAGGGAGAAAAAATGGAGATTTTTCAAGGTGCAGCAGCATTATGTATCAATAAAGATGAAAATTTATTAATGGTATTACAAGGACGACCAGATGTAAAAGAGGAAGAATTAAAATGGTCCGTGCCATCTGGAGGGAAATTTGAAAATGAAACATTTGAACAGTGTTGTATTCGTGAAGTGAAAGAAGAAACGGGATATGATGTACGAATCATTCAAAAGGTACATGAAAAAACTGGTGATAGCAATGGGTATAACGTTCATATTGTGTACTATGAAGTAGAAGTGATTGGCGGAAAAGCAGAAATATGTGATCCGGACGGTTTAATTCATGAAATTAGTTGGAAAAGTTTGAGTGAAATAGAAAGAATCCACTTATCTTTTCCAGAGGATAAAGAGTTGTTTCATCAATTTGTTCTAGATGAAAATTACTTTTAATGAAAGAAGAGAATAGTAAGATAGAAGAAACCGCATGAAAAATTTTCATGCGGTTTCTTCTATAAAATATATAAGTAGTTTCTTTAAAGTATAAACTGTTACTGTTTACAAGCCCCAACATCAATCCCAGCAGCAATTAATTTTTGTTCGCCTTCTTTTTCAATAATCTTTTGTAACTTTGATAAGAATGAATCAAAATCCGTATGCTGAGCAACTTGGAATGTCATTTTGTGTTCGATAGGCAGCCATGTATCGATGTCTGCTTCATTATGTTGAATTTTTACTTCTAGCTTATCTAAAGCATTTGCTACTTTTGCTTCATACGTTTCTTTTTCTTCAAACTCCATCCATAGTTCATATAATTCTTCCCCAAGTGGGCCTGACAGTGTATGTTTAATATTCAGAATCGCTTGTTGTTCATTTTCTTGTTTTTTTCGTGTTAATTCTTCACTATTCATCGTATCGAATGCAGGGATATCACCAGCTTCCGCTTCGACTAAATCGTGGATAATTACCATCTTAAGTAATTTTTCGATATTCACTTTTTCATCTAAATAAGGATGAACGAGGATAGCCATGAGTGACATACGCCATGTATGCTCTGCTACACTCTCTTGACGGCCGTTAGAGAGCCAACTGTGCCGCATTTCATATTTTAGTTTTTCTGCTAGTGCAATAACTTTTAAAATGTTATATTCCATATAAATTCGCCTCCATATATTTTAATCTTAATACGAAAGTAGAATGTGTCAATTTTATATTTATATTAAGATTTATAGATATTATGTAATTGGGCTAAATGAAAACCTGTACGTTTAGAAAATATGGTTCACTTGCTAGTAGTGTGGGTTTGAAATAAAGTGACGATGTTTTATCTCTTTACTCGAAGGATTTTAGAGGAGTTTGGATTAGGTGAAGATGATTCTGATATTGCATTCCGTAAAAAAGAATGTTAGTCTGAAAATAGAATTATGAGAGGACTGATGAGTGAATAATGATTAACTAATCTATATTTTAATTTGAAATGAATAACTTCAAACTACAAAATATAGGGTTAGTCTATCCATTTTTTATAAATCAGTTCATGCTTTATTTGTCATAATTCCAATGATGAATATGGACTTATTAAGTATAAGTGAAAGACTAATCCTTCCAATTACAAATTGGGAGGATTTTTTTTCTCTTATAGGTAAGTTCATATTTATTAATCAGTAACTGTAACTGAACAAATAAAGGAGAGAGAAAAATGAGTAATTCAGACACTATTGTTACACATGTAATGCTCTATATAAGTCGTTAATATCCATCACACTTATATGGAGGAATTAAAAAGTTGATGGATATTCCGACTTTATACGAAAAGTGTTGATCTATAAAGGAGGAATTATTATGTCAATGATACAAGTTCAAGACTTAACTTTTTCATACCCAGGTAACTTTGATAATATTTTTGAAGGTGTAAACTTTCAAATAGATACAGATTGGAAATTGGGCTTTATTGGTAGAAACGGACGAGGTAAAACGACATTCTTTAATTTGTTATTAGGGAATTATGAATATAGTGGGAAAATCACTGCTTCGGTAGAATTTAATTATTTTCCTTATCCAGTTTCGGATAAGAACAAGTTTACTTATGAAATTCTTGAAGAAATTTGTCCCCAAGCAGAAGATTGGGAATTTCTGCGTGAAATATCCTATTTAAATGTTGATGCTGAGGTTCTGTACCGACCATTTAAAACATTATCAAATGGAGAACAAACAAAGGTGTTGCTTGCTGCACTGTTTTTGAATGAGGGTCAATTTCTATTAATTGATGAGCCAACAAATCATCTAGACACTGATGCACGAAAGATGGTCTCTGCTTATCTAAGGAAGAAAAAAGGGTTTATTTTAATTTCACATGACAGAATCTTTTTAGATGGATGTGTTGACCATATTTTATCTATAAATAGAGCGAATATTGAAGTTCAAAGTGGTAACTATTCTTCTTGGAAGTTAAATTTTGATAGACAGCAGGAACATGAGGAGGCTACAAATGAGCGTCTACAAAAAGACATAGAGAGATTAAAACAGTCTTCAAAGCGTTCAGTAGGTTGGTCTCATCAAGTGGAAGCTTCCAAAAATGGAACAAGGAATTCAGGATCTAAGTTAGATAAGGGTTTTGTAGGACATAAAGCGGCCAAGATGATGAAGAGAGCGAAGAACATTGAATCAAGGCAACAAAAAGCTATTGAAGAAAAGTCAAAATTACTAAAAAATGTAGAGAAAACTGAGTCGTTAAAATTAGAACAATTGAAATTTCAGTCAAATGAATTGGTTGTTTTGGCTGATGTGTCTGTTAAGTATGATGACCAAATAGTAAATGAACCAATTAGCTTCATAGTTGAACAAGGGCACCGAATTGTACTTGATGGAAAGAATGGAAGCGGGAAAAGTAGTATCCTAAAGCTAATTCTAGGACATTCAATACAGCATACAGGCTCAGTTAATTTAGGTTCAGGACTCATCATTTCCTATGTCGAGCAAGATACTTCTCATTTGAAGGGATCGTTATCGGACTTTATTGAAGAGCACGAGATTGATGAGACGTTATTTAAATCCATCCTACGTAAGATGGATTTTGACCGAATTCAATTTGAGAAAGATATATCTCATTATTCTGGCGGACAAAAGAAAAAGCTGCTTATCGCTAAAAGTTTATGTGAAAAAGCTCATTTATATATATGGGATGAACCATTAAACTTTATTGATATTTATTCGCGTATGCAGATTGAAGAGCTTATTCAACAATTTAATCCAACAATGGTTATTGTTGAGCATGATAAGACATTTCAACAAACAGTTGCAACAAAAACTATATCTATGTAGTTCAAAGTGAATGATTGAAGATATAATCAGTAAATCAAGTCATTAAACTATAGGACGCTTTAATGGAGTGATGAAAAAAGCCTAATTTCTCTATGGTATTATCCCCTTTAAGTAGACATTCAAAAAAACCTTCATGATAAGATGAAGGAAAGAATGAAACTTGGAGGGGATTTTTCTATGGCGAAAAAGGGACAACAATTTCAATCCTACACGGAAGAATTTAAGTTAGATGCCGTTAGGGCCTATGTGAATGGGTCCGAAAGTTATCAAAGGCTCTCAGAACGATTAGGTATTCGAAGTTGTACACAATTAAAGGTTTGGGTGAAAAAATGGAAAAATGGTGAACCATTTGATGAACGTAGTAAAGGTAATGCACCG